>JANYHV010000390.1 GCA_025362195.1 Fimbriiglobus sp.
CTCGGCCGTGGGCGAGGACGGACGCGGACGGCCGACCGTCGCCGGCGAACCCGGGCAGGAGTCGGGCGAAGACCTGGGTCAGCGAGGCCCGCGAGTCGAGGGCGGCGGCCAGCCGGAACCACAGGAGGACGTGCCGGGGCACGAGACGGTCGCGGGGCGGCCCGCCGATCCGGGAGGCGGCGGCCAGTTCGCGGGCGACGGCCTCGGGCACGCACGCCAGCAGGTGCGGCAGGAACTCGGCGGCGGTCGGCGGGACGAAGTCGCGCGTAGCGGTCGAGTGAGTCATGATCGTAGCGTCGTTGCCATGGTGACGTGTGGTCACTCCAGCCATGGCAGGACGCTGCGATCACTTCAAGCCTGACTCAGTGGCATTGCACGTGAGAGGGCCGCTCGCCAAGAGTTCGCCTGCGGCGGAGCACCTGAAACCTTTGTCGTCGGTACTATGGTGACCGCTCACGCCGCCTTGGCGGTCGGGGCGTCGGGGGATTCGCTCAGGCGGACGGCCCGGGCGCGGGCACCGGTCGAGTTGTAGAACAGGATGCGGTTCTCGTCGATCGACCAGACGGCCGACGTGCGCAACAGCCGCGGGCCTTCGATGTGGAAGAGCACGGCGGCGAGCTTGCCGGACCGCCGGACGGTGCCGCGGTGCAGGGGCGTGTGCGCGGGGTCGAGGGCGTCGAACTGGCACAACTCGCGGTGGACGAACGCGGCCAGGTCTTCGAGCGTCGGCAGGGCGACGACGGCTTCGCGGGGGAGGGTCATGCGGTGAACATCGGCGGGCCGGGGGGCGGCCGCGCGGGGCGTCGGCGGGCCGGGGGCAGTTGGCCGGCGGGCCGGTGCCGGTTCTACCAGTCGTGCCGCTGGCGCAGGGCTTCGTACAGCACGATGCCGGCGGCCGTGGCCAGGTTCAAGCTGCGGACGTTCCCCGTCGGCATGGGGATGCCGACCAGGCGGTCGGCGAACCGGCCGCGGACCGACGCCGGCAGCCCCGAACTCTCGTTGCCGAACAGCAGGCAGTCGCCGTCCGCGTAGGCGACCTTCGTGTACGTCCGCGGGGCCGGGTTATCGACGACCCAGACGCACGCCGCCGGGACGACCGCCAAAAAGTCGTCGAAGGTGACGTGGACGGCCAGATCGACCGTCGGCCAGTAGTCGCACCCGGCCCGCCGCAGGGACTTGGCGTCCAGGTGAAAGCCGAGCCGGCCGATGAGGTGCAGCCGCGCCCCGACGGCCGTACACAGCCGCGCGATGTTGCCGGTGTTCGGCGGGATCTCCGGCTCCCACAGGGCGACGTGCATCACGGCGGGAGTGCCCCGCGCAACTCGGCGGCCGCGGCTTCGGGCGTTCGCGTGACGATGTAGCACCCGGTCGCCCACTCGAACCCGGCGAACCGGGAGGTGCGCGGCAGCACTTCAAAGTGCCAGACGAACCCGGGGGCCGGGGCGCTGGCCGGGGCCGTGTGCAGGAACCAGTTGTACGCCGGCTTGTGCAGGACCGCGTCGAGCGCCGCCAGCACCCGTTGCATGAGCGCGCCCAACTCGTCGAAGCGGGTGACCTCGGGGAAGTAGGCTTGCGCGGCCTTCGGCATCACGACGAACTCGTAGGCGAAGCGCGGCGCGAACGCGGTCACGGCGGCGAAGTGCGGCGTCTCGGCGATCAGCCGGCCCTCGGCCCGGTCGATGGCCAGCCGGTCGAGCAGCACGGCCGCGCCGGCCAGGGCGTGGTAGTCGGCGGCGAAGAACAGCTCGGTCGAGAGTTCGCCCGGGACGAACGGCAGGCCGACGACCTGCGAGTGCGAGTGGGCCAGGGACGCCCCGGACTCGGCCCCGACGTTCTTGAACACCGTCACGCTCTCGACCCCCGGGGTCGCGTGCAACGCATTCAAGCGGTCGCGGTAGCTCGCCAGTACCGCCGTGAACTCGGCCGGCGTCTGCTCGGTGGGGTTACTCGTGTGCCGGCCGGTTTCGAGGATCAGTTCGTGGACGCCGAACCCGGGCGACCGCAAGCCGCCGCCCGGTTCGAGGGTCGGCCGCACGGCGGGGAACTTGTTCGGCACTACGCGGAGGGTCCAGCCCGGCCCGTTGGGCAGACTTCCGGGGGCGCGGACGGCGGCGATTTCGCCGGGCGTGTCGTGCTCCATGCCCTCGCAGAACGGGCACTCGGGCCGGCCGTCCACGTCGCGGCTCTGGCGGGAGTGCGGGGCGGCGTGGTCGAGGGTCATCGGCCGCGCGGCCCGCTCGGGCGCGACGACGACTTGCCGCCCGGTGAGCGGGCAGGTGCGGTATTCCGGCGCGACCCCGTTCACAACGCGTCCCCGATCGTGGATACTGACGGCACCCTCCCAGTGTACCGACGCGAGGACCGAGCGATGACCCCCGACGACGTGACGCCTAAAACCAAACCGCCGAAGACCTGGGCAAAAGTAATCACCCTGTGGTGCGCGGGGCTGCTGGGGGTCGGCATCGTTTTGTTCCTGGTGGCGCTCGGGAATATGTGCAAGGTTCGGGACGCCGCGGCGCGGGCGTACGACGCGAATAACTTGAAGCAACTCGCGCTGGCCCAGCACAGCTTCTCGGACGCGAACGACGGAATCGTTGGGCCTTACGCCCAAGTTTCGCCTGGTGTGCTGAACACAGAGCTGAGCTTCCGTGTCAGCCTGTTGCCGTACATCGAACACGACGACCGATATCGACAGTTCGACCTCAAGCAGCCGTGGGACAGTGCGAGAAACGCCGTAGCGTCTTCCGAACCGCTCAAGTTTTTCCAAAGCCCGGACACGCCGGACCGGGCGAAGCCGGACACGCCGTACCGCGTGTTCTACGGCGGCGGGGCGCTGTTCGCGGCCGACGGCACGCCGGTCAAGCTCGCGGACATCCCGGACGGCGCGTCGAGCACGATCCTGTTCGTCCACGCGACCGAGACCGTGCCGTGGGCCAAGCCGCAGGAGTTCCCCTACACGCCGACCACGCCCCTGCCCCCGCTCGGCTCGCCCGGCCTGGGTAAGGGGTTCAACGCGGCGATGGCCGACGGGTCCGTCCGCTTCCTCCGGCACACGATCGCCGAGGCCGACCTGCGGAGCCTGATCGAGAAGGCCGACGGCCGCGGCCGCGACATCGAGTGACGGCCCCGCCGTCAGCCGGCGGGCTTCGCCCAGACGCCGGCGAGTTCGCCGCGGGGGGTCGGGTCGCGGTACAAGGCCAGCTTCAGCGCGACAGCGGCGAAGGCGAGGACGGTGCCGCCGGCCAGGGCGTAGCGGACGGCCAGGCCGACGGTCGCCGGCACGGTCAGTTGCCAGACGGCCACGCCGAGCAGCAGGCCGCACGAGATCGGCAGGAAGTACTTCAGGCAGGTCATCATCACCTGGTCGATCCGCAACCGCGGCAGCGACCAGCGCATCCACATCATGACCAGCACCAGCCCCGTCCCCTTGGCCACGAACACGGCCGCGTTGAGCGGGTGGCCGAGCCACGGGCCGAGCGCGGCCGTCGGCTCGCCGGGCAGGAACCCGGTGTGCCAGCCGCCTAGGAACAGCAGCACGGCCAGGCCGCTGACGGCGAACATGCTGGCGTACTCGGCGAGGAAGAAGAACGACCACCGCAGGCCGCTGTACTCCGTGTGGAAGCCGCCGACGAGTTCGCTCTCGGCCTCGGCCAGGTCGAACGGGGCGCGCTTGCAACTGGCCGTGGCCGTGATGAAGAAGACGACGAACGCGGACGCCGTGAACGGGTCGTGGAACACGTTCCATCCCCAGAAGCCGCCGGCCTGCTGCGCCCCGATGGCGTTCAGGTCGAGCGTCCCCGTCAGGCAGACCGGGACGAGCACGCACAGCGACCGCGGCACCTCGTAGCTGACGACCTGGGCCGCCTCGCGGACGCCGCCGAAGAGCGACCACTTGCTGCCCGACGCGTACCCCGCCAGGAGCACGCCGAAGACTTCACTCGACAGCGCCGCGAGCATGAAGAACGCCCCGACGCCGGACCCCTGGGCCGCCAGCCCCAGGCCGAACGGGAGCGCGATGAACCCGGCGAACGACGCGCAGAAGGCCACGTACGGGGCGGCGTGGAAGAGGAGTTTGTCGGCCGGGTCCGGGGTCAGGTCTTCCTTCGTGATGAGCTTGATGCCGTCGGCCAGGGACTGCAACAGGCCGAACGGCCCGGTCCGCGTCGGCCCGAGGCGGTCCTGCATCCGCCCGGACACCTTGCGCTCGGCCCAGATGTACATCAGCGCGGACACGCCGATGAAGCCGAGGAGCAGCCCGGCGGCGACCCCGGCCACGCCCAGGGTGGCGGCCCACGCCGGCACGTACTCGCCCAACAGTTCGCGCACGGCGGCCCCCGGGGATCGGCAACGGTCGGTCGCCGACCAGTCTAGCAGGGACGCGGGGAATCCGCCATGATGCGGCGATGCGACCCGCCCGCCCGATCCTGCCCGCACTCCTCGCCCGCCGCCCGCCGACGGCCCGGCCGCGCGACGCCCGCCCGCCGGCCGTCTACCGCGCCAGCCTCGCCCCGCCCCCCCCGCCGGCGACGACCGACCCCCTCGCCCGCGACGCCCGCCTCGCCCGCCTGGAAGCGGCGCTGGTGCTGGCCGACGAGCCGCTCGCGCTGAAGAAGCTCGCCGAAGTGGCCGCGCTGACCGACGCCGCCGAGGCGCGCGTCCTGCTCGACCGGTTGCGGGCGGTGTTGGACGCCGACGGCAGTGCGTTCCAGGTCGAGGAGTTGGCCGGCGGCTTCCAACTCCTGACGCGGCCGGCGTACCACGTCTGGCTGTTGCGCTTCCGCCGCACCGGGCACGACTACCGGCTGACGCCGACGGCCCTGGAGACCCTGGCCGTAATCGCGTACAAGCAGCCGGTGACGCGGGCCGACGTGGAGCAGATCCGGGGCACGGCGGTCGGCGAGGTCGTCCGCGGGCTGATGGAGAAGGGGCTGGTGCGGACGGCCGGGCGGGACAAGTCGCTGGGCCGGCCGCAGTTGTACGCGACGACCAAGAAGTTCCTGCAAGCGTTCGGCTTGAACGCGCTCTCCGACCTACCTACAGTGGAAAGCTTGCGGCCGCCGCGGGGGTAAATCCGGGCGCTTCGTGAGACGGGCGAGTGGCGGAACTGGCAGACGCAGGGGACTTAAAATCCCCCATTCGCAAGAGTATGCGGGTTCAAATCCCGCCTCGCCCAGTCGAGAGAACGTCGTGACGAACCATTTGGTTCAGTCGCCATTACGACGGCCCCGCGTGGCGGGCGCGACGGCACGCTGATGCCGGAGAACTCAGTCAGCAGCGATGCTGTCCGAGTCAATCCTGACGGTGGAATCCTCCACCTCGACGCGACGGCGGACGGCCTCGTCCGCGTGTCCGCCCCCCGACATGAATTTCGTGACGAACCGGTCACTCCGATGCCGTCTCATCGCGGTGCGAGGAGTGAGAGATGTACGAGACGATCGACGTTTCAGCCTGGCCGACGGCTGGTGCCGAGCCGATGGGAACGAAGCGTAAAATTTGGCTCTGCGACCCGGGCAACCCGCGCGAGAAATGGCTGTTCAAGTACCGCAACAAGGAGTACACCGGCGACGACTGGTCCGAGAAGGTCGCGTCGGAACTCGCGGGCGTGCTCGGCGTCCCCCACGCGCGGGTCGAGTTGGCGAAACGGGGGCCGGAGCGCGGCGTAATTTGCCGGGACTTGGTCGGCGCGTCGGGGGCCGTCGAGTTGATCCCCGGCGACCGAGTCCTCGCCCAGCATCATCCGGACTACCCGGACCTGGCCGAAGATTACCGCAACGCCGACCACACCCTCGGCCGGGTGCTGAGCGTTCTGGAGCGGTTGGGAGTCGCCGTCCCCGACGGCACTCCCCGAGTCGATGAGCTGCGAACCGCCGTGGACGTGTTCTGCGGCTACCTGATGTTCGACGCGCTGCTCGGCAACACCGACAGGAACCCTGGAAACTGGGCCGTCCTCGGGTACTCGGTTGCGCCGTCGTTGCGCCTCTGCCCGTCGTACGATCACGCCTCCAGTTTGGGCTATCGCGAGACCGACGCTGTCCGCGTGCGGAAGCTGGGAACCCGAGATCGTGGGGACGGGATCGCGGCCTACGCGGCGAAGGCGGGGTCGGCCCTCTACGGTACGGCCACCGACCGCAAGCCTTTAAGGACGCACGGAGCCTTTCGGATGGCCGCCGGCTCCGCCCCGGTGGCGGCCCGCTTTTGGCTGGTGCGGCTCGGCCTGGTACCATACCCTGACCTGACTGACATTGTTGCCAGGGTGTCACCTGAGATCATTTCCGATGAAGCCCGCCGCTTCGCGTGCGAATTGTTGAGGTCGAACCGCGAGATTCTCCTGGCTGTCCCCCTACTATGACAACACTGCCTCAAGCCTTTTTTGTGACCTGGCGGAGCCCGACGACGCGGGCGATCCGACCCGTCGCCCGCATTCGCTACTATGCCGACCAGAGCTATTACGAGTTTCGCTACATTGCCAACGTCGCCGCAGCCTTGGCCGACGGGTTCACGCCACTCCTGGAGTTCCCCGAACTCGCACGAACCTACACCAGCCCGCGGCCGTTCCCACTGCTGGCGAACCGCTTCATGCCGCCGAAGCGGCCCGAATACGCCGGCTTTCTGGCGGCCCTCGGCTTACCGCACGACGCCCACCCGATGGCGATTCTCGCCCGCACGGGGGGTGAACGGCAAACCGACCAGATCGAACTCTTCCCCGTGCCGACACCGGCCGAGGACGGCTGCTACCTGACGCACTGCCTGGTGCGTGGCGTCCGGCACATGCCAGAACCCGAGACCGAACAACGGGTCGCACAATTGCAACCGGGCGACTCGCTCACCGTGGTCCCGGAACCCGAAAACCCCAGCGACCCCTTGGCGGCGCGACTCGAGACGGACGACGGTGTGGCACTCGGCTACTTGCCCGCGTATCTGGCGGCAGACGTCTGGCGTCTCCGCGAGGTTTGCGGTCAGGTGAGCGTCCACGTCGAGCGTGTCAACCCGCTCCCGGCTGAGGCGCACCACCGCCTGCTCGTTTGCGTCAAGGCGTGCTGGCCGACCGGATTCATCCCCTACTCCGGACGGGAGTTCCAACCGGTGCCGCCGCCGCACCAAGCGACTTGAATCCGTCCGAACGCATTCGATTTGCAAGCGCCGCGGTTCACATTTCCATCGGCGGTGACACCACCCAGCCGAAATCTGATCTGCGATGGTTCGGGCATCGTCCGTATCATTGGCTCTACGATTCGCCGGGCGACGGAGTGGGTTCGGTCCCACCCCGGCCGTCGGCGACGACTTTCGGGGCGACGACTTCGATGGGCAAGAAGCACCACAGCCTGCGGCCCGTGCCGCCGGGCAACAGCACGCCGCGCGGGCCATCGATCCGGCCGCGCGGGGTCGTCAAGAAGGCCCCGCCGCTGCCGGTCACGGCCCCGGTCCCGGCGGCGACGCCCGACGCGATTCCAGCCACGAACTCAGGGCGGACAGGGTGACGCCGACGAGGACGAGGAAGCCGGTGATCTCGACGACCCACCCGGCGGCCTCGCCCGTTTGCCGGCGAACCTTCCGGTGTTGACCGCGTCCCTCTTGGCGGGCGTGGCACACCGGGGTTTGACCGTGACTGAGTTCGCCGTCGAGCGGGATAACTGGCAGCGACTGTACGGCGGCTACGTCCGGAGGGCGGGCATCGTCCCGCTTCGATCGTTCCCCGACCGCCAAACCGCGGAGGCGCTCGCGGCCCGGCACGAGGCCGCCGCCCGCGCCGCCGTGAACCCGTTCGCGCCGGTTTCCTGCGGGGGCCGTGAACCGTGGCGGAACGCGACGAAGTACGCCGGGCGGTGCCGCGACCCCGAGCACGCGACGCACCTGACGGAAGACGAGTTGACCACGGCCCTGCGGGACGCCGGCATCTCGCCGCCCACGACCGGTGGCACCTGGGCCGCGTGGTGGGAGCAGTCGCAGCCCCGCTGGACCCCGGCGCAGGCGGACGCCGTCTGGGGGCTGCTGACGCGGATGCGCATCTACCGCGTCGTGGAGCGGCCGGCGGTGCCGAGGGCCTGGGCGGTGCTGGAGGTGGTCTGGAACAACGACGGGACCCCCGACACCGCCCACACAGAGGGCGGCGAACTCGTGGGCCTGCACCGTTCGCGCCGCCGGGCCGACGCCGACGCCGCGGCCCGGACCTGCGAACGGCTCCGCCAGTGGGACACCTTCCCCGACACGCCCTTCGACATGAATGCGCGGCCGTTCCCCGGTCGCGAGTTCTACGAGCCGAAGCCGGACCTCCCGCCCTACTCGCGTTGGATGATGGACGAACACCTTGCCCAGCACGTGCCGCACTTCGAGGTCTGGGAGGTGCCGTGCGAGCCGGGCGTCGGCGCGGAGGCGACGCTGGTGACGCGCACCGGCTTCACGCTGCCGGTCGGGCCCTATTCCGGCCTCAACGCGGAGCCGCTGTGCCCGGCGCGGCTGTTCGCCGACTGGCCCGCCGCCGACGCCTGGGCCGCCGCCCGCGAGGTCGAGGCCCGGCGGGAGTTCGCCTACCCCTGGTACGGCCTGGCCTCGGAGACGGGACACCGCTGGTGCGACACGGCTGACGCCTGCACTCTTGCGGACGCCGAAGCGGTGTTGGACCTACTGAGGTTGCCGCATTTGGCCCCGCGGACCCCCGGCGACTTCCCGCTACTCCGCCAGGAATTCGGGGCGTGGTGGCACGAACACGGCCACCGCGTGACGCCCGAGCAGTGCGCGTGGGTGTGGGCCGAGTTGCGGGGCCCGTTGACGCGCTTTTACACGGCGGGAGCGGTCCGCTTCACGGGCGAGGACTGAGGCGCGCACCCGCAAAGGGAGGAGGCCAACCGTCCCGAACTTCTGCGACACCCCACACCCGAAACCCGACACCCGATTGTTACAGCCACGAACTCAGGGCGTACAGGGTGACGCCGACGAGGACGAGGAAGCCGGTGATCTTGACCACCCACCCGGCGGCCTCGCGGAGGATCCGGTCCCAGCGGTCGTGGTGGGTGCCGCTGTAGACGAGCGCGAACACCAGGATCAGCAGCGGGAAGTGCCAGTAAATGCTGGCGGCGAACAGCGGGGTCACGGGCCACCGGCCTTTCCGTCGGCCGGCGGCGGCGGCTCGTGGTCCGCCCGGGGTTTCGGCGGGGCGGGCGGGAACTCCTCGTCGTCGCGGACGACGGGGCCGGCGAAGGCGTCGTACATGACGAGCAGGTTCAGCGCGCCGGCGATGACCGTGAACACCCAGGCCAGGTCGAAGGTCTTGTCCTGGGGCCGCTGCAAGTCGTTCAGCTTGGCCTCGCTCGGGGCGAGCATGTAGTCCTTCAAGAACGGCACGGCCGGCGGCGCGTTCGGGTCGGCCGCCGGGTCGTGGGCGACGTACTGGCCGACGGCCGGCCAGGCGGCGACGCCGACCCAGAACTGCGCCAGGAACTGCATCCGGTGGGCCAGCGCCTTGGGCGTCCCGGACAGCTTGCCGACGATCGGCACGCCGATGTCCGGCAGCTTGGTCGGCTCGGGCAGCCAGACGTTCTTCATCTGGCCCATCCACAGGCCGTAGAAGAACAGCCCGTAGATGCACGCGAAGAACATGACCCCCTTGCCGACGCGGCCTTGCAGCACCTGCCCCAGCCCGGGGAGGAGGTAACTCAGGAGCGCGGCCAGCGGGTCGAGTTTCCGCGCGGGCGGGGAGTGGACGGGGGGAGTCGCCATCGGAGCCTCGGCGGGAAGAATCGGGTCATGATACGACGCGGGGCCGGACACCATCGGAAGATTGCAGAGTGAAGAATGCCGATTGAAGAATGGGAGACCCGGACCCGAAGGGTCGTCGGTCGGTCTGCGGATTTCATTCTGCACTCTTCAATCTTCAATCGTCAATCGGCTACTGCATGGGTTGCCCGTCGGTCACGGCCCCGAGGTTGGTCGTGACGACGGTATCGGTCTCCTTCACCGGGGCGAACTCGCCGGCGTTCACCGTGGCCCGCTTCCAGCCGAGGAGCTGCACGCCGTCGGGGGTGTTCCGGCCGACCTGCACGCGCATCTTCACCGCCTTGCCGTCGGCCACCGCGAACACGTACGCGGTCTCGTCCGCGAACAGCACGGCCGACGGCGGGACGACCAGCGCGTCGGCGGCAGTCGCGGTCAGCCGGACGACGGCGTAACTCCCGGGCCGGAGCGTGCCGGCGGGGTTGGGCAGGTCGATCTCCGTCCGCAGGGTCCGCGTGTCGGCGTTCAACACCCCGGCCGTGCGGGTGATCGTGCCGGGGACTTCGGCGTTGCCCAGCGACGGGAAGCGGACGGTCACCTTCGCCCCGGGGGTGGCCTGGGCCGCCGCGACCTCGGGCACCTCGACGAAGACGCGGACGGTGTCCAGCCGGGCGACCGTGAACAGCGTCTCGGACCGGTTCCCCCCCGGCTGCAGGAAGTGCCCGGTGTGGACGTACCGGCCGGTGACGACACCCGCGTAGGGGGCCTTGATCTGGCAGTAGTCGAGCATCGCCGAGACCCGCCGGGCCTCGGCGTCGGCCACCACCCGGCGGGCGTGCGCGGCCTTCAAGTCGGCGTCGGCGCGGAGCTTCCGTGCGGCCGACTCGCGGACCATCACTCGCGCCGAAGTCACCTTGGCGGCGACTTCGTCCCGGCCGGCGGCCGCACTGCGGAACTGCTTGCGGGTGTCGTCGAGGGTCTGTGCGTCGATCACCTTCTGGCCGACGAGGGTCTCGATCCGCTTCACCTCGGACTCCCACCGCTCGTAGTCGGCCTGCACCCGCGACTGCCCGGCCCGGACTTCGAGGACGGTCGCCTCGGCCGCGTGGACCACCTCCGCGGCGACCGCCACGCCGGCCTTCGACTGCTCGACCTCGGCGTCCGCGACGGCCACGGCGGCGGCCTTCGCCTCGGCCTCGCGGTCCAGTTCGGGGATGGCGATGACGGCCAGGAGTTCGCCGGCCGCCACCGGGTCGCCGAGGTCTTTGGTCAGCCGCTGGACGTACCCCGGGAGCTTGGCCACCAGCGGCGTCGTCTCGAAGGCGTGGACCGTGCCCGGCTGCTCGACCGTCCACGTGAGCGTCGTCTTCGTGGGCCGGCCGCGCGTCAGCGGCGCGGCCGCCGGCTTCTCGCCTTGCGCCGCGGCGGGGTGGGCCGGGGACGGACGGCACCCGGCCGCGGTCAGCGCCAGCAGCGCGGCCGGCAGGAGCCAACGGGAGGGGCGCGTCATCGGCGGCGTCTCGGGAGTGCGGGGGCGGTCATTGTACCGGCCGGCGGCGTCCGTATCGTGTTCCCCACACTCACACAGAGCGAGGCACTATGGCGATCGACGTGGCGGCCACGGTGGCGAAGGTCGTCGCCAACATGGAAAAGGTCATCATCGGCAAGCGGCCGCAACTGGCCCTGGCGATGGCCGCGTACCTGTGCGAAGGGCACATTCTGTTGGAGGACGTGCCCGGGGTCGCCAAGACGATGTTCGCCCGCGCCCTGGCCCGGAGCGTCGGCTGCACCTTCAAGCGGCTCCAGTGTACGCCGGACCTGCTCCCGTCGGACGTGACCGGGGTGTCGATCTTCAACCAGAAGACGACGGAGTTCGAGTTCCGCCCCGGCCCCGTGTTCGCGCAGACGCTGCTGACGGACGAAATCAACCGGGCCACCCCGCGGACCCAGGCGGCCCTGTTGGAGGCGATGGGCGAGCGGCGGGTCAGCGTGGACGGGCAGACCTACGTGTTGAAGCCGCCGTTCCTGGTCATCGCCACGCAGAACCCCGTCGATCAAGAGGGCACGTTCCCGCTGCCCGAAGCGCAACTCGACCGCTTCCTGGTCAAGCTCAGTCTCGGCTACCCGAGCTACGAGGAAGAGTCGCAGATGCTCACCCGCCTGCAGCGGGGCCACCCGATCGACGACTTGCAACCGGTCGTCAGTGCGGCCGACGTGATCGCCTGCCAGGACGCGGTCCGCGAAGTCCACGTGGACGAGAAGGTCAAGCGGTACGTCCTCGACATCGTCCACGGCAGCCGCGAGCACGAGGACATCGTGCTGGGCGGCAGCCCCCGCGCGTCGATCGCCATGTTCCGCTGCTCGCAGGCGCTGGCGGCCCTGCAAGGCCGGGACTTCGTCATCCCGGACGACGTGAAGCGGATGGCCCAACCGGTGCTGAACCACCGCGTGATCCTGAAGCCCGAGAGCCGTCTGCGCAAGAAGACGCCGTCGGTGGTCGTCAAAGAGATCGTGGACGACGCCCGCGTCCCCATCGTCGAGCGGGCCTACGCGGCGAACAAGGAGTACTTCGCGTAACCGCCCGGCGAGCGGCCGGGATTCGGCCCGCACAACCGAGCTTGTCGTTGCACTTTGTTGGCGGAGGATGGGCGGGCGGGAAACTTCCGCCGGCGGGCGAAAACATTCGGCGAAAGTTGCGAAATGCCCGCGGGAACTGCTGGAACTGTCGGCCCGGCGGCGTTATCAAATGTCAAGACGGCGAAACTGTACCGGTCGGCACCGTCGGCGTTTCCGGCGCTTTCGCCCGGGACGAAAGAATCAGTTGCACCGGGCGTAACCGTGATCTAGAGATTTGCGGCCGCAGACGATTCCCCGTGGACTCCCACGCGGGACTGAATTCCTCGACTCGCCCGACCCGACTCGCACCCGGGGCGGACGAAGCCGATTGCCGATTATTGCGACTGTGCCTGCGCTGCCGCACGATTTTTATTGCGATCGCGTTGCGGGGCCGGGCACGCTGCCGGATCATTGTTTTTCGGTCGATACTAACTTCGGGTCTACCTCGGCGGGCACAGCGCCCGGAGGCGGACGGCCATTGTGATTGGCCTTGAGTCCGCGGGCGGCCGGTCGAAGCCCCTCGCGCAGCCGAATTGGACACCCAACGCCAGGACGCCACTCCATGTCTCGCCTCCGCCGCTACCGCTCCGACGCCGTGCAGTCCCCCCTGGAGACGTACCTGCGCGAGATCAACGAGACGGCGTTGTTGAGCGCCGACGAGGAAAAAGAACTCGCCCGGGCCATCGCCGTCGGCGACAGCGCCGCCCGCGACCGGATGGTCCGCGCCAACCTGCGGCTGGTCGTCAACATCGCCCGCGGGTACACCGGCAAGGGTCTGGCCCTGCAAGACCTCATCGAGGAGGGCAACCTCGGCCTGCTCCGCGCCGTCGAGGGGTTCGACCCGACGATGGGCACCCGGTTCAGCACCTACGCCAGCTACTGGATCAAGCAGAGCATCAAGCGGGCGCTGGTGAACACGGCCAAGACGATCCGCATCCCGGCGTACATGGTCGAACTCATCGCCAAGTGGCGGCGGGCCACGAACAAGCTGACCGACGAACTCGGCCGCCCGCCCCTGCCCGAAGAAGTGGCCAAGGTCCTCGGCCTGCCGAAGAAGAAGCTGAGCATCATCAAGAAGGCCATCCGCGTCTACAACTCGACCCCCCAGACCGACCAGGGGGACGCCGGCTGGTCGATCGAAGAAATGCTCATGGACAACCGGTCGAAGACCCCGGACATGGAGATGGTCGAGAGCGACGACTTGAAGCAAGTCATGGTCCTGCTCGAAAAGATGGACAAGCGCGAGGCGACCGTCCTGAAGATGCGCTTCGGCCTGGATGACATCGAGCCGAAGACCCTCAAGGAGATCGGCGAGTGCCTCGGCCTGACCCGCGAACGGGTCCGGCAAATCGAGAGCGAAGCCCTCCAGAAGCTGAACGAAAGCCTTTGCGCCGACTGACCCCGGCCGCGAAGCCGAACCGAACTGAAACGGCCGCCGGGAGTTCCCGGCGGCCGTTTTTCGTCAACCGGTCACCGCGGCTTGCCCTTGGCCGGCCGGGCCGGAGCGCCGCCGGGCGGGCGGGCCGGGTCGCGGTCGAAGAGCCGCGTGACCCGGGGGACGGTGGCCGGGATGACCAGCGCGAGGCCGGTACTCAGGACGGCCGTCGCGTCCCGGCCCAGGCCGGCGGCGACGCCGACGGCGGCCGTCAGCCACAGGCCGGCCGCCGTCGTCAGGCCCTTGATGTCCTCGTCGCCATTTCCTTTGACGATCGCCCCGGCCCCGAGGAAGCCGACCCCGGCGACGAGGCCCTGGACGACCCGGGACAGGTCGGCGTTCGACATGCCGTGCTGTTGCGGGATGAGGACGAACAGCGCCGCCCCGAGGGCGACGAGCATGTGCGTCCGCAGCCCGGCCGCCTTGCCCTTGCTCTCCCGCTCGTAGCCGAGGACCCCGCCGAGCACCGCCGCGACGAGCAAGCGGATCGTAATCCGCGTCAACCGCGCCGCGTCCGGCAGGTCGGAAAACTCTTCCCGGACCGTCTCCCCGACCTGTTCCCACCAACCGCCCATGTCCGCGCCCCCCGAGTTCGGAATGCGAGTAGTCTACGGGCGACACGCGGCCCCGCCGCAGGCGAGCGGCCCACTCACGTCCAATGCCACTGAGTTAGGCTTGAAGTGATCGCAGCGTCTTGCCATGGCTGGAGTTACCACACTTCACCACGGCAAGGACGCTGCGATCATGACTCAGTCTACCGATGGGCCCGACTTCGTCCCGCCGACCGCTGCCGAG
>JANYHV010000419.1 GCA_025362195.1 Fimbriiglobus sp.
ACCCCCGCGTGGTCAAAGCGGGCCGGAACAAGTTCCCGACGAAGAAGCCGCACCACCGGCAAGTCCACGTGAAACCCTTCCAAGACCACGTCCGCATCACTTAACTCAGTGGCATTGGACTCACGTCCGCCGCTCGCCGCGACTGCGGTGGAGCCTTGGGCATGAGCGGTGATTGAACCTCCCGGCACGTCGGGCCGGGTGGTCACGCTCCGCACGGGCAGAATCGGCGAGTGGAGCAATGCCACTTGCGCGGGGTGGGCCGCGTCGCCGCCAGCAGGAGGGTCGGGACGACTTCGTCGGTGATCGCGGGCACAGCGCCTCCTCCGTCAGGCACGCCTTGCCGCCGATCCTTAATCAAGAGAATGACCGATGACCTTCCCGCTAATGCCTAAGAAAGCGCTCTTGCCGCAATCCTTAGAATGCCGATAAAGATTATCAGGCAACTGCGGGAGTGCGGTCGATGGGCACGGAACAGACGGCGACGGATGCGGTCCTCGCGGCGGCCAACCTCGCGCTGGCGGACGCTTCGCCGCAAGAGGTGTTGCGCTGGGCGGTCGGGCAGTACCACCCGCGGTTGCTCATGGCGACGGCGTTCGGGGCCGAGGGCTGTGCCATCATGCACATGCTCGCCGAGATCGAGCCGGGCGTCACGCTGATCAACCTCGACACCGGCTACCAGTTCGCCGAGACGCTCGCACTCAAGGACCGCATCAACAAGCGGTACGGGCTGGATGTCATTGCGGTCCTGCCCGAGTTGAGCGTGCCGGACTACGAGGCGGCCCACGGCGGACCGCTGTACAACCACCGGCCGGACCAGTGCTGCCACGACCGCAAGGTCTTGCCGCTGCAAAAGGCGATGGCGAAGTACGACCCGCTGGCCTGGATCAGCGCCATCCGCCGCGACCAGACGGCCAACCGGGCGACCACGGCCGAGGTCGTCCAGTGGGACGCGAAGTTTAACGTCGTCAAAGTGAACCCGCTGTTGAACTGGACCAAGGCCAACGTTTGGAAGTTCATCGCGGACCACGACGTTCCGTACAACCCGCTGCACGACCAGAACTACCCGAGCATCGGCTGCTGGCCGTGTACGCGGGCCGTGATGCCGGGCGAAGACGACCGGGCCGGCCGCTGGGCGGGGCAGGTCAAAAAGGAGTGCGGGTTGCACCTCTCACCCACCCCCTCGTCACCGGAGCTGAAGGACGGGGCGGGGATCTGAGTCGGGTCTGGGGTGTGGGGTGTGGGGTATGGGGTATGGTCGGAACCGATTCCCTCGTGGTTCGGGTCTGGGGTGTCGGGTGTCGGGTGTCGGGTTTGGTCGGAACTGACTGTATGCGAAGCTTAAGGGGCGAACCGTCGATGCACTGCTTGCGATACCCCATACCCCACACCCCATACCCGATCCCCCCGAAGGGGGGCCGGTGATGTTCCTGTCCGCGAAAGCCGAGTACGCGTCGCTGGCGATGCTCGAACTGGCCGTGCAGTACGGCGACCCGCGGCCGGTGCGGCTGGCCGACCTCGCCGACAAGCACGGCATCCCGCAGCGGTTCCTCGTGCAAATTCTCTTGCAGTTGAAGGGCGCGGGCCTGGTGTCCAGCGTCCGCGGCGCGGCCGGCGGCTACCAGCTCGCCCGCCCGCCCGAGGAGATCACCCTGGCCGACGTGTTGGGCGTCATCGACCGCGCCGACGCCCCGGTCGCCAAGAACAACCGGCCGACCAACCGCGACGGC
Organism: Fimbriiglobus sp.; assembly: GCA_025362195.1. Taxonomy (GTDB): domain Bacteria; phylum Planctomycetota; class Planctomycetia; order Gemmatales; family Gemmataceae; genus Fimbriiglobus. Next base: position 1,728 of record JANYHV010000419.1, read on the forward strand.
GAAGTGAGTGCGCTCGCGGCGTCCCTGCACGCCGTCTGGGACTCGATCCAGGAGTCGCGGGCGAAAATCCTCCGCAAGACGACGCTCGCCCTGCTCGTCGAAACCGGCCAGGGCTTGCAGTACGTCATTTGACCTTCGTCCTTCGTCCTCGGTTAGTTGTTATTTGGGTTGGTCGAGGACGAACGACGTGACGCAAGACCAATCGCAAATAACACGTACCGAATCGCAAAGGACCAGTCGATGAAAGACTTGATCGTTCCCCACGGCGGCGTCCCGACCCCGGTGACCCGCACGGTCTCTGAACTGCCGACGCTGACCACGCCGCCGATCCCGGTGACGGACGCCGACCTCTCGACGCTGTACCGCATCGCCGACGGGGCACTCTCGCCCTTGACCGGGCCGATGACCAAGGCCGAATACACGCAGGTGATGGAAGAAGAAGTCGTCGTCCGCGGCGGCAAGAAGTACGCCTGGACGATCCCGCTCGCCTTCCCGGTGGACGAAGCCCTCGCCAAGACGCTGCAAACCGGCACCGCCTACCCGCTGACGAACTCGGCCGGCGCGGTCGTGGCGCACCTCCAGTTGAAGGACGTGTACCCCTGGAACAAGCCGCTGTACAACGCCGCCGTGTACAGCACGACCCGGACCGACCACCCCGGTGCCCGGATCGCCACCGACGACCCCCGCACCTTCCTCGTCGGCGGCGAAGTCTCCGTGCTGCCGCAGCCGAAGAACCCGCACTTCGGCGACCTGATCCTGACCCCGGCCGAGACGCGGGCGCTGTTCGCCAAGGTCGGCTACCAGCGGGTCGTCGCCTTCCAGACTCGCAACGCCCTGCACCGCGCCCACGAGTACGCCCTGGTCGTCGGCCTCGAACGGCTGACCCGCGAAGGCCACTTCGCCGGGGCCGTGCTGAACCCCCTCGTCGGCGAGACCAAGAGTGACGACGTGGACGCCGTCACCCGCATGAAGACGTACCGCGCCCTGATCGACGGCAAGGTGTTGGGCGAGGGCGACATTGACGAGAGCTTGTGGGCCAAAGTCGGCCGGCCGTTCTCGGACCACATGCACCTGCTCGGCCTGGACATCAAGATGTTCTACGCCGGCCCGAAGGAGGCGGTGATGCACGCCATCTACCGGCAGAACTACGGGTTCACGGACATCATCATCGGCCGCAAGCACGCCGACGCCCCGTACGACGACAAGAGCGAAATCTGGGACGGCCTGGCGGCGCACCGCAAGTTCGACCAG
>JANYHV010000439.1 GCA_025362195.1 Fimbriiglobus sp.
CCTCGCGTCGACGTTCTCGCCGGGGTTCGGCACGTGGCCGTCCGAGAGGAAGTCCTCGATCGCGCGCTCCCCGTCGCCGCCGATCGGTTCGTGCAGGCTGATCGGTTGCTTGCCGACCGCCCGCAGCGACTTCGTCTCTTCACTCTTCACGCCGAGGGCAACGGCCAGTTCGTCGCTCGTCGGCTCGTGGCCGGTCGCGGCCGTCATCTCGTTCTTCTTCCGCTCCATCTTGGCGATGAGGCCAATTTGGTGGCAGGGCACCCGCACAGTCCGGGCGTGGTCGGCGAGGGCGCGTTGAACGCCTTGCCGGATCCACCACGTCGCGTACGTGCCGAACTTGAAGCCGCGGCGGTGTTCGTACTTGTCCACCGCCCGCATCAAGCCGCGGTTGCCCTCCTGGATCAAGTCCGCGAACGGCAAGCCCCGGTTACGATAGTTCTTCGCAATGCTCACCACAAGCCGAAGATTCGCCTCGGCCAGTTCGCTCCGGACCTTCTGGTACGCCTTGCGGCGCTTGCGGAGGACCTTGACCGCGTCGGCCAACTCCTCGGGCGTCAGGTGGACCTTCTCCTGGGCCTCGCGCAACTCCTGGTCGCACCGGGCCTGCTCGGCCACGCTCTTGGCCGACTTCGACTTCCGCACCAGCAGCTTCATCTCGGCGGCCATGCCGGCCAACTCGTCCACCCACCGCTCGAGGTGCTCGGTGCGGGGGGAGAGTTGCTCGATGAGCTTCTCGACCTTGTGCAGCCGGCGGTACCGGGCGACCCGCCACTCGCGGGCCTCGGCCGGGTTGTCCGTGTCGAGGCCGTGGGCGAAGGCCCCGGCGTCCTCGCGGAGCAGCTTGCGGATGAGCGGCAGGTTGTGCGGCATCCGGGCGATGATCTCGGCCCGGCTCAACTTCATCTCCTCGGTCGAGTAGACGTCGATGAGCGGGTCGATCGCGGCCAGGCCGTCGCGGACCTTTTCCAGCGTCGTCGTCGCCCGGGCCACGACGTAGGCGCAGAACAACGCCGACCGGCGGAACCGCATCCGGTTCCGTTCGAGGGACTCGGCCAGGGACTTCTCTTCCGGCCCCTTCAACAGCTTGATCTGGCCCATCTGGCGTAGGTACAGGCCGAGCGCGTCGTCGGGGCCGCCGGAGTAGTCTTCCTGGGCGGTCGGGGCTTCTTCGGCGGGAAGTTCGTCGGCCGACGGGCCGGCCACGTGGGCGAGCGGGTCGATGGGAAGGTCGTCCTTCTCGTCGTCGTCCTCGTCGTCCTCGTCGTCGGCGTCGTCTTCGCGGAGCGACGGGGCTTCCTTGTCCGTCACGCGACGGGTCTTCGGGGCCGCGCCCACGGGGGCCTGGCGGGTTTGTGCAGTCCGGCTCATCGTCGCGTGTCCCGATCCCTGGCCCGGCGGCCAGCCAATGCTTCCGATCGTAGTCCGTACTCCCACTGCCCCAAAGGGGGCGCGGGAACCACAACAGGTGACGGTCCGCCGGTGCCGCGAGACGGGTGCAGGCGGCTGCACGCAGTCTCCTGCGAGTGGCCCGGGCGGGGGGCGTCACGATTTTTTTACTGTCGTGGGTTCCGAGGCCCGACGGTTCCGGTCGTCGGACCTGGGGCGAAAGATTTCCGACAACGATCCGGGGGATACCCGACCCGCAGCCCATATCAGGAGCCGGGTCGGGGTCCGCGAGGTTCGTCGTCGTTATTGACGGAGACTCAAAGCGCAAAATGGGTTCGCAACTTCGGCACGCCGTTCCTTCGCAATCACTTCGTCAACCGCTACCTCAATCACGTCCGACATCAATTCCCAGTCGCTCCACCTGCCTTAGCAGATGAAGGCGTCCCGGCAAAGGTGTATTCTAGGCCACTTTCTCCCGCGAAGGACAGAATCTACCCGATTTCCACTCCGACCCGCAACAGGATTCTCTCCCTGATCGGCCGTTTCCGCCACAAACTGCACCCCAACCGCCGGATCGGCACCGCCGGCCGGTCCGAAATTACCCCAGTTGCCCCGGCGGAAAATCTTCCCGCGTGTGCGGCGAGCGGTCGCGCCGGACCGGCAGGAACCCGAAGACCACCCCGACCCAGCGGGCCGCCGCCCACGTCACCACGGTCATCGTCGAGAGCATCACGAACGCGGTGAGGGCGAAACTCAGCCGGCCGCTCAAGACCTTCCCCTCGGCGATCTCCTGCGGGAAGCGGACCATGAGTAAGTGCGTCCCGGCGGTCAGGGTCGTCGCCGTCACCCAGAGCATCGGCAGGAAGGTGAGCGGCGCGAACCGGGCCTTGCCGGTGTTGACGAGCCAGGTCGTCACCAGGGCGAGGGCCAGCACGGCGAGGAGTTGGTTGGCGACGCCGAACATGCTCCAGATCGTGCCGATACTGCCGGTGTAGATCAGCGCGCCCCAACTCCCGGTGATGAACGCCGCCGCGATCAGCGACCCCGGCAGCCAGTCCGGCCGGGCGAACGGGGCGTAGACCCGGCCCATCGTTTCTTGCAGCAGGAAGCGGCCGATGCGGGTGCCGGCGTCGATGGTCGTGAGGATGAACAGCGCCTCGAACATGATGGCGAAGTGGTACCAGTACTTCAAAAGCGCCCCGCCGCGGATCCCGACCTGCTCGAAGGCCTGCTCGAAGACGACCGACATGCCGACGGCCAGGGTCACCGCCCCGCCGGTCCGGCCGCGCAACGACTCGCCGCCGACCTTCTCTTCGATGGTACCCAGGTCGAGGGCGTGCGGTCCCCGGCCGACGGCGTGCAGCGGGTCGGTCGCCTCCGGCGGCACGCCGTAGTTCGCGTCGATCTCGCGGACCTGTGCGGCGTACTTCGGCGCGTCCTCGATGGCGACGTTGATGTCGTAGTACAGCGACGGCGGCAGGCACGCGGCGGCGATCAACGCCGTCACGGCGACCAGGCACTCGACGAGCATCGCCCCGTACCCGATCATGCGGACGTGGCTCTCGCGGCCGACCATCTTCGGCGTCGTGCCGCTGCTCACGAGCGCGTGAAATCCGCTGACCGACCCGCACATCACGCAGATGAAGACGAACGGGAAGATGTTCCCCTTGAACGTCGGCCCGCCGTTGACGAAGGTCTCGTTGAACTCCGGGGCCTGTAACGGCGGGTTGGCGACGCACACCCCCAGGATCAGGAAGGCGATGGTGCCGATCTTCAGGAAGCTCGACAGGTAGTCGCGCGGCCCGAGCAGCAGCCAGACCGGCAAGACGGCGGCGACGAACCCGTACACGGCCAGGGCGACCACGGTTTGCTCGCGGGACAGCGCGAAGAACGGCTCCAATACCGACCCGGGCACCCAGTTGCCGGCGACGACGGCGGCCAGCACGAGCGCCCCGCCGCCGACCGACGCTTCGAGGACGCGGCCCGGCCGGACCTTGTGCATCCACAGGCCGACGAGCATGGCGATTGGGATCGTCATGGCGATGGTGAACGTCCCCCACGACGACCCGGGAATGACCTGGACACTCCCCGCCGGCAGGTGAACCAACTCCGCCCCCGTGCCGTCGCCGATCACGAACACTCCGGGCGGCTGAGGCGAGCGCACGGTGAACCCCTCCGGCCGCAGGATGCCCGCGTCCCCGAGGGCGTAGCGGACGACGCACTTGGGCGGCAGGTGCGTCAGCGTCCCGGCGTCGGTCGCAGTCGTCGTCCGGAGGTCATGCCCCGGCACGGCAATCGTCATTCCGGCCGGTAACTTTGCCTGCTCGCCGCCGAGGGCTTTGACGACGACCATGCCCAGCCCGGCCAGCGCGATGACGACGATGAACAGGATCGCCAGCGACGCGACGATGCTCGCCGGCCGGCCGATTTCGCGGCGGGCGATTTCGCCGAGGGACTTGCCGTCGCTGCGGACCGAGACCGTCAGCACGAGCATGTCCTGCACGGCCCCGGCCAGGCAGACCCCGACGAGCAGCCAGATGAGGCCCGGCAGGTAGCCGTACTGGATGGCGAGGACCGGGCCGATGAGCGGCCCCGCCCCGCTGATCGCGGCGAAGTGGTGGCCGAACAGCACCCAGCGGTTCGTCGGGTGGTAGTTCTGGCCGTCGTCCAGGCGGACCGCCGGGGTGACGCGGGCGTCGTCCAGGACGGCGACCCGGGCGGCCAGGAACGCCGAGTAGTAGCGGTACGCCAGGGCCAGCACCAGCAGCGCCCCGATCATGACCGGCATGGCGTGGTAGACGGTCCGGCCGTTCTCGACGTGGTACAGGGTGGCGAGGGCGAAGGGTGGCATGGCGGCTCGGGGCGGGATGTCGGCGGGGATGTCTGTTGGTTCTAGCGATTCCGCCGGGCGGCGGAAGCCGGCCTACCGCCGGCCCGGCGGTTCCCGCTAGAATGCGTTCATGAAAACGCACAACGAGCAAATCCGGGACTTCCCGCCGACCGACGAGCCGACGCTGACCTTCTGGGGGGCCGCGTCGAGCGTCAGCGGGTCGATGCACATCCTCGAAACCGGCAACACCAAGTTGCTCTTCGACTGCGGCCTGCACCAGGGCAAGCGGGAGGACGCCCGCGAGCGGAACTCGCACTTCCCGTTCCACCCCGACCAGATCGACGCGGTCATCGTCAGCCACGCCCACATCGACCACTGTGGCAACCTGCCCACACTCGTGCGGCGCGGGTTCACCGGCCCGATCTACTGCACCCCGCCGACCCGCGACTTGCTCCGTGTGATGCTGCGCGACTCGGCGAAGATTCAAGAAGAGGAGGCGGCGCACATCAACATCGCCCGCAACTACGTCGAGCCGTGGGTCCAGCCGCTGTACAGCTTCGCCGACGTGGAGCGGGTTCTCCAACAATCCGTCGCCGTGCCCTACGGCCGCGAGATCGATGTCGGCCGGGGCATGCGCTTCCGCTTCCAGGAGGCCGGGCACATCCTCGGCTCCGCCCTCGTCCACGCCGTCGCCCAAGGCCCGAGCGGCACCAAGACGCTGACCTTCACCGGCGACCTGGGCCGCCGCGGGATGCCGCTGTTGAAGCAGGCCGCCCCGGTGCCGCCGGCCGACCTGCTCATCTGCGAGAGCACCTACGGCAACCGCCAGCACGAGCCGATCGAGGGCACGATCGCCAAGCTGTACACGGCCGTGAACCGCACCATCGACCGCGGCGGCAAGGCGCTGATCCCGGCGTTCAGCCTCGGCCGGTCGCAACTGATCGTCCACTTCCTGCAACAGGGCTTGCGCAAAGGCATCCTGCCGGACGTGCCGATCTACGTCGATAGCCCGCTCGCGGCCGACATCGCCGACGTGTACCGGGCGCACCCGAACAGCCTCGAACCGGAAGTCGCGGAGGCGGTCAAGGAGGGCCACGGCATCCTCGGCGGCGACGGGGTCAAGTACGTCCGCGAGTTCGAGGAGAGCATGAAGCTCACCACGCGCCCCGGGCCGTGCATCATCATCGCGTCGAGTGGGATGTGCGACGCCGGCCGCATCCAGTCGCACCTCAAGCAGCACGTCGATGACCCGCGGTGCAGCGTGATCCTGGTGAGCTTCCAGGCCCCCGGCACGACCGGCCGGCGGCTGCTGGAGAACAAGCCGACGGTGAAGTTCTTGGGCCGCGAGTGGAACAAGTGGATCGAAGTCGTCCACCTCGAAGGGTTCAGTGGCCACGCCGACAAGACGGACTTCCTGAGTTACCTCGGCCCGATCGCCGGCAAGTGCGGCAAGGTCCGGCTGATCCACGGCGAGCGCGAGCAGTCGCTGTCGCTTGCCCAAACCTTGCGCGGCATCGGCTTCGACGACGTGGCGGTCCCCGAGCCGGGCGACCGCGTGGTCCTGTAACCGGAGGAGTGAGCATGAGCGTCGCCACACTGCAGGAAGAAGTCGTGTACGAGGACGACAACGGGGAGCCGATGTCCGAGAACACGCTGCAGTTCGAGTGGATCGTCACCCTCAAGGGCGGCCTGGAAGCACTATTCCGCGCGGACCCCAACGTGTTCGTCGCCGGCGACCTACTTTGGTACCCGTTGGAGGGGCAGCCCAAGGTCCGCGCGGCCCCGGACGCGCTGGTCGCCCTCGGCCGGCCCAAGGGTTACCGCGGGAGCTACAAGCAGTGGGAGGAAGGTGGCGTCGCCCCGCACGTCGTCTTCGAGGTCCTGTCGCCGGGCAACCGGCCCGCCGAGATGGCCAAGAAACTGCTCTTCTACGAGGCCCACGGCGTCCAGGAGTACTACGTCTACGACCCCGAAAACGTCACCTTGGCCGGCAACGTGCGGGACAGTTCGGGATTCTTCCTCCGTGTCCCGAGAATGAGTGGTCACATCAGCCCACTGTTGGGCATCCGCTTCGAGCTGGCCGAGGAGTTGGTCGTGTACCGCCCCGACGGCACGCGATTCTTGACCTACGTCGAACTCGTCGAGCAGTCCGAAGAGCAGCAACTCGAGGTGACCCGCGAACGGCAGAGCGCGGAGCGCGAGCGGCAGACTGCTGCGAAAGCGACGGCGGCGCTGGAAGCCCTGCGGGCGAAGCTCCGCGCGGCCGGGATCGACCCGGACGCGGTGTAGCCGATTCGCACGCTGGTGTCTACGCTCGACTCACCGCGACAAGGGGAAGCCAATGAGTACCGTTACGACGCCCGAAGTCGTGTACGAGGACTCGGACGGGGAGCCGATGTCCGACAACACGTTGCAGTTCCGCTGGATCGTGACCCTCCAGGGCGGCCTCGACGCCCTGTTCCGCGCCGACCCGAACGTGTTCGTCGCCGGGGACCTGCTGTGGTACCCGGTCGAAGGGCAGCCCAAGGTCCGCGCGGCCCCGGACGCGATGGTGGCATTCGGCCGGCCCAAGGGCTACCGCGGCAGCTACCGGCAGTGGGTCGAGGGCGGCATCGCCCCGCAGGTCGTGTTCGAGGTGCTCTCGCCGAACAACCACGCCCCCGAGATGAGACTCAAGCACGCGTTCTACGAGCGGCACGGCGTCGAGGAGTACTACGTGTACGACCCGGACAACGTCACCCTGGCCGGTTACGTGCGCGACCGCGCCGGCCGGCTCGGCGAGTTGCCCGTGGTGGACGGTCACGTCAGCCCCCGGCTCGGCGTCCGCTTCGAATTGGCCGACGAACTCGTCGTCCACGCCCCCGGCGGCAAGACCTTCCTGACGTACATGGAACTCGCCGAGCAGAACGACGCCCAGCAGGTCGAGGCAGCCCGCGAGCGGCAGAACGCCGAGCGGGAGCGGGCCAAAGCCGCCGCGGCGGAGGCCAAGGTGGAAGCCCTGCGGGCCAGGCTCCGCGCCGCCGGCATCGACCCGGACGCGGTGTAGCCGATCCGCACGCTAGTGTCTACGCTTGACTCACCACGCCAGGGGGAGCCGATGAGTGCCGTCGTCATGCCCGAACTCGACTACCCGGACGATAACGGGGAGCCGATGTCCGACAACACCCTTCAATTCGAGTGGATCGTCACCCTCAAGGGCGGCCTGGAGGCGATGTTCCGCGACGACCCGAACGTGTTCGTCGCCGGGGACTTGTTGTGGTACCCGGTCGAGGGGCAGCCCAAGGTCCGCGCGGCCCCGGACGCGATGGTGGCGATCAGCCGGCCCAAGGGCTACCGCGGGAGCTACAAGCAGTGGGAGGAAGGTGGGGTCGCCCCGCAGGTCGTCTTCGAGGTCCTGTCGCCGGGCAACCGGCCCGCCGAGATGAAGCTCAAGCACGCGTTCTACGAGGCCCACGGCGTCGAGGAGTACTACGTGTACGACCCCGACCGCGTGACGTTGGCCGGCTACTTGCGCGACCGGACCGGCCAGTTCGGCGAGGTCCCCGTGATGGACGGGCACGTCAGCCCGCGGCTCGGCATCCGCTTCGACCTGGCCGACGAGTTGATCGTCTCAAGCCCTGGCAGTGGCCGGTTCCTGACGCACCTCGAATCGGTCCGACAGTACGAGTCCGAGCGGGCCAAGCTCGAAGCCCTGCGGGCGAAGCTCCGGGCGGCCGGGATCGACCCGGACGCGGTGTAGCCGATCTGCACGCTAGTGTCTACGCTTGACTTACCACGGGGGGGATGCCGATGAGCGTTGTCGTGGTGCCCGAAATCGTCTACCCGGACTCGGACGGGGAGCGTATGGCCGAGAACGACTTGCAGTTCCGCTGGATCGTGACGCTCCAGGGCGGCCTCGACGCGATGTTCCGGGCGAACCCCGACGTGATCGTCAAGGGCGACATGTTGTGGTACCCCGTCGAGGGCCGGCCGGACCTGCGCGTCGCCCCGGACGTCATGGTCATCTTCGGCCGGCCGAAAGGCTACCGCGGGAGCTACCGCCAGTGGGTCGAGGGCGGTATCGCGCCGCAGGTCGTTTTCGAAGTGCTGTCGCCGGGGAACCGGGCGGGGGAGATGAGGCGAAAGCACGCGTTCTATCAGGCCTACGGCGTCGAGGAGTATTACGTCTACGACCCCGACCGGGTCAGTCTGGTCGGCTACCGGCGAGACGCCGACAGCATTCTCGGCACGGCACCGGTCGCGAGCGGGTACGTCAGCCCCCGGCTCGGCATCCGCTTCGAGTTGGCCGACGAGTTGGTCGTCCACGGCCCCGACGGCAAGACCTTCCTGACGTACATGGAACTCGCCGAGCAGAACGACGCCCAACAGGTCGAAGCAGCCCGCGAGCGGAAGAACGCCGAGCGCGAGCGGCAGAGCGCCGAGCGCGAGCGGCAGACGGCTGCGAAAGCGACGGCGGCGCTCGAAGCCCTCCGGGCCAAGCTCCGGGCGGCCGGCATCGACCCGGACGCGGTGTAGCGTGGACGACGAAATCGCCCTCCTCCGCGGTATCGTGACCGACCCGCACTGCGACGTGCGGCGGCTGGCTTACGCCGACTGGCTCGACGAGCGGGGTGCCCCGGCGGACGTCGCCCGGGCCGAGTTCATCCGCCTGCAAATCGCCCGCGTCCGGGACATCACCACCGGGCACATTCCGCTGGCCGAGTTGCACCTGCTGAACGAATTCGAGGCCGACTGGCGGCACGGGCTGCCGGAGGTGATCCGCGAGCGGTGGTTCGTCCGGTACGAGTGCGGCTTCCCGGCGATGCTCGAGTGCGACGCCGGCCTGCTCATCGACGCCTGGGAGCGCGGCCCGGTCCTCGTGCCCGTCGAAGCGCTGACCCTGCACGTCGGCGCGGCGTCCCCGGCCTGGGTCCACTTGCGGCGGCCCGAGCCGATGTTCCCGCTCCGCTACTTACGCGTCAGTTGCGACCCGCCGGTCGGGTCGCAACTCATGGGCGTGCTGCTCCGGCTCGGCCCGTTCCCGTGGCTGGAAGACTTCGCCGTCCGGGACGCCTTCCTGTCCGACGCGGCCCTCGCCGGGTTCGCCCCGGACCCGCTGTTCCCGCGCCTCAAGAAGCTCAGCTTCGCCGGGTGCAACCTGACCGACGACGGGGCCGAAGCCCTCGCCGTGTCGGCGTGGGCCGGGCGGTTGGACCAACTCGACCTGACCGGCAATGCCTTCTCGCCGAACACGACCGCCTGGCTCCGCCACCGGTTCGGGCCGGCACTGGTCGTCTGAACCTCCCCCGCGCCGCCGTTCTCCGATAAACTGACTCAATTCCCGACGCCACGCCCACAGTGAAGGAGGGGCCACGCATGACCGCGAAGCCCCGCTGGTTCCAGACGACCGCCATCGACTACCCCAACTCCCGGCCGCACATCGGCACGGCGTTCGAGAAGCTCGGCGCGGACGTGCAAGCCCGCTACCGCCGCATGGAAGGCTACGACGTCTTCTTCCTCATGGGCAACGACGAGAACACCGTCAAGGTTTCTCAACGCGCCGCGCAACTCGCCCGGGACGTGCAAGAGTATTGCGACGACATGGCCGTGCAGTTCAAGGAAGTCTGGGACACCCTTGAAATCAGCTACGACGCCTTCGAGCAAACGAGCCACGAACGGCACAAGGTCGCATGCCGTAAGTTCATCCAGAAGGTGTACGACAACGGACACATCTACAAGGACAGTTACGAAGGCTGGTACTGCAGCGAATGCGAAGAGTTCAAGAGCGACAAGGTCCACGGCGAGAATGCCGGCAAGTGCCCCGTGCACAAGAAGCCGCTGGCCCGCCGGTCGGAGCCGTGTTACCTGTTCCGGCTGTCGTCCTTCGCCGACCGGCTGTTGGCCTTCTACGCCGCCAATCCCGACTTCATTCAACCCGCCAGCCGCAAGAACGAAATCGTCAGCCTGATCGAGACCGAGGGCTTGCGCGACATTAACATTTCGCGCACCGGCGAAGACTGGGGAATCCGCATCCCGTTCGACCCCGACTTCACCATCTACGTCTGGTTCGACGCGCTGTTGACGTACATCTCCGGCATCGGTTACGGCGACGACGAAGAAATGTTTCGCAGGCTGTGGCCGGCGGACGTTCACTTCATCGGCAAGGACATTACGCGCTTCCACACGGCGCTGTGGCCGGCGATGTTGTGGGCCGCGGGGGAGGAAGCGCCGCGTAAGGTGTTCGGCCACGGCTTCGTCAACTTCGACGGCGACAAGATCGGTAAGTCGCGGGCCGACGAGTTAAAGGCCAAGGGCCTCGACTACTTGCTCGAACCGATGGACATCATCAAGAAGTTCAGTGCGGAAGGCTTCCGCTACTTCTTCCTGCGCGAGTGCCCGTACCCGTCGGACGGGGAGATCACGCCGGACCGCTTCATCGAGGTGTTTAACACCGAACTCGCCAACAAGCTCGGCAACCTGTTGAGCCGCTGCGTCGTCGTCGGGTCGGCGAACTTCGCCGGGGTTTTGATGGGGACCGGTGGGGTCACGCCCGAGGCCGTTGCCGCCGACTTCGACGCGGCCAAGGTCGTCGCCGAGGTGCGTTCGCACGTCGAGAGTTGTTCGTACAACCTGGCGCTGCAAACGATCATCTTGAACATTGTTACGCCGGCGAATCAGTACCTCGACACGCACGCGCCGTGGAAGCTCGTCAAGACCGGCGTGCCGCAAGACCTCGAACGGGCCAAGTTTGTGATCTACGCCGCCGTGCAGTCGTTGCGAATGGCCAGCATCTTGTTGAAGCCGTTCATCCCGCGGTCGGCCGAGACGATCTACGCCGGCTTCAGCTTCGGCGTGCCGTGGGCCGACGTGACCTACGCCGATGCGGCCACAGTCGAGGTGCAGGCGGGCGACTTGCGGGTTACGGCCGAGTTGATCGACGGCAAGCCGAAGCCACTGTTTCAACGCATCAAGTGACCGCCGGCAACAGTAGCGAGAACCGGTCGCTCTCGACGAAGGCGTCGTCGGCCGGGGCGTAGGTGCGGCGGACGCCGACGAGGTGCCGGCCGGTCAGCGCGTACTCGTGGTACGACCACCGGCCGGTCTGCGTGCAACTCCCGGCGCAGATCATCGGGAACGGCACGGCGGCCGTCGCCCCGCGGACGAACGGCCGGTGGATGTGACCGTGCAGCCAGAGCGAAACGCCGCACCCGGTCGCCGTTGTCACGGCCGCCTCGTGGTCGCGTAGGACGCGCATCCGCTTTTCGAGCGCACCCGTTTCGGTCCGCAGGGGGTAGTGCGTGACGACGACGCGGAGGCCGCCGTCGAGCCGGTCGCAGAGTCGTTTCAGGCGGTCGAGTTGGTCCGGGCCGACCTCGCCGCTGGCGTCGAGGTGGAAGCGGTTCGGCGTCGCGCTGTTCACGGCGATGAGCCAGACGTGGCCGACCTTGCGGGCGAACGGGTACGGGTGGTCGCCGATCCGCTCGCCGACTTGCCAGGGGCGAAAGGTCGCCTCGAACTGCCCGGCGACGGCGGCCTCGGTGGTGTAGTAGTCGTGGTTGCCGGGCACCGCGACGCCCGGCGGCAGGGACGGGTCATCGACACCCAATTGCGAACTCGCCGCGGTGAACTCCGCGGCGAAGGCGAGCTTGGTCGCGTCCCCCGTGAAGACCAGTGCGTCCGGCGAGCGTAGCCGCACGCTCCGCATCATCGCGGCGACGGTCGCGGGGGCGTGCTTGAAGCGCCGGCCGCGACCTAGCAGTTTGACGTTGACCCACCCCGTGAGCCGCTTCGTGGCGAAGTCCCGGCGACGCCACCCGAGCCGCCGGGCGGTCAGGTGAACGTCGCTGAAGTGGACCAGTCGCACGGTCGGATCGGCCATGCGGAGATTCTAGCGATTAGAAGGTGCCGCCGCGGATCCGCTCCGGCGTCATGTGTGAATCCTCGGGAGGCTTTGTCTTGGGCTTCTTCGCGGCCTTCGGTGACGGGGAAGGTAAAGGCTGTGCTTCGATTCGCGGCGAGGGCAGGGGAAGACTATCCGACGGCACTGCTCGATCACCGGTTTCATTGGGTGGAGGAAGCGTGGAGCGCTCCGGAATCGCAAAAGCGTCCGGCCGGCTCAAGTCATTCTGTGGCTGGTTCTTGCCCGGCACGTCGATGCCGGCGAGCAGTTTCTTGAGCACCGTCACATCGCTCGGGGTCGCGTTGATGACGATGATTTTGCCGGTTTCCGACAG
>JANYHV010000507.1 GCA_025362195.1 Fimbriiglobus sp.
CCCGGCCCGGTGCCACCGGCGGCACCGCCGGTGGCAGGAACGGGAAATCAAAACTCGAATGGCCCTCAACCCCCACGACGGGTGTATACACCTAAAACCACCCGAGACTGGGAAAAGCTTCAGGCGTTGAGGGATAGGGGCCGGTCTCAAACCGAGAGCGGTCCAGGAGAACGCGGCCCGAGTGCAACTCCGAAAGCCTCCCCAGGACCGGCGGAACGATTCCCGCCGGGCGAGGCGAGTCAGCCTCAACCGGCACGTCAGATTGACCCGAACGTGCGGCGGAGTGCCGACGGGAAAAGCTTCGAGATGCCGCTTCAAGTCCCCGGCGGACCGTCCGCCAGTGCAGATGGGTCCGCGGGGTCGAACGCGGGTGGCCCCCGGAGCGGGACGACCTACATGAGGGTGCCCACCGAGACCCAGCCCCAAGCGGCAAGCCCACCGAGCAACGTGGGCGGAAAGCCGTCGGCGGCGTACTACCCGCAGGACTGGTTTCGGAGGGCTTGGGGCTACATCTTCGGCTAAGACTTGTAGGAAACGTGAGTGCCAGGAGAAAGGTATGGAGAACGAGAATCGGTTTGAAGCTCAGTCTGAGTCGGAACCGCCGCCGGACTTTTACGCGATGCTAGACTGGATGGAATCTATCGATAAAAGCGATGTCAGACGTACGGTTCATTCGGTTGGCATCATGTATACCGGCTACCGCCTGGGTAAAATTCATGCAAATGCTCCCATGCTGGAGGAAGAAATCGTGATGCATAACTATCACGAATGGATTGTGAAGAGCATGGGCCAAGGAGATGATGAATGGACTGACGCGATTCTCAGATTCTACAACCATAACCACCAGGCAGCTTACGACGGCTACTTTGAAGACTTTCGCCAGTACCGAGCGTGGCATGAATCAGTTAAGCGTTCCGGCTAGTGTCGTTTCGACCAGGATGTAGCGGATCAAGCGACCGATTCGCGGCGATTACCAGTGTTTTGCCCGCTACGGCTTGGCCGAAACGACACTAGTATTTAGCATTGCCTCAGCTTGGGGCAGTGGTTGCAAAGCATACAGCATTTCCAACTAGCCCTAGGCCCGCTGGTACGACCCGGTGACGCGGCAGTTCACCAGTGCGGACCCGCTGGGCTTCGCCGCCGGCGACGCCAACACCCGCCGCTTCGTCGGCAACAACCCCCTGAGCGGCACCGACCCCAGCGGGATGGTGACGGCGAGGGAATACATCTCGATGCTCGCGCGAAGTACACTGATCGGGGGTGCGGTAGGTCTAGCGTGCGGGCTAGCGGCGGGATACGCCGCGGGACTCCGCGGTGCCGACCTCGTTAACTACACCGCAAAGTCTGGGGCGTGGGGTGGCGCACTCGGGCTCGTGTTCGGGGCGCTCGGGGCTGTCCTCGGCCCGGTGACGTTCAAAGCGGGGGTGAGTTCGTTGACCGTCTATGCGGTCGGCGGGGGCATTCCGCACCAGGGCAATCCGAACCCAGGGCCCGCGAACGCTCGGGACAACGCAGACGCGTTGAGTGTCCCCTGTTTCCTGGCCCTGGGCTGGGCCGTGCCTAGGCTACCGGTGCCCCGCGTCAGGGTCGGCGGGCCGGCCGCCGGGGCGAACGCCGGGGCGAAGGCGGCCGATCCCGCCGCCGCGCCCCCGGGCGGGCCGCCCGCCCCGAAGGCAGTCCCGCAGACGCCGCCCACGACCCCCGCTCCGAGGACAGCCCCCCCGGCCGAGGGGCCTCCGAAGGGGCCGCCCCCCGCCGCGCCAGGCAACGGAGCGAAAGGTAACGGGGCATCAAATGCCCCGGCTATACCGCCGTCGGTCCGACAGCTTCAGCTTAAGTCGGTAGATGAGCAGGCCAAGTTCTTGGCTGAAAACGTACCAGGTTTGACTCAAGATCAGGCGAAGTTGCTGCTCTCTGAAGCCCAGAAGAGGAACTCATCAGTAGTGATCGGTGGGAGTCGCGTTCGAGGCAACCACCGCCCCGACAGCGATTTGGACGTGGGCTACGGGAACATGAGCAGTACTCAAGCTAAAAAGGTGAACGACAAGGTCAGCAACCACGGTCCGCTCAAACTTGAGGAGACGCGGATCGTTCCTGGGTACGAATCGGAAGTCATCCCCAAGATCACGACCCCCGAGGAGTTTTTCCAACGTAGCGGTGTTCGTGGCCTGAGGGATCCCAAAGCGGGGCAGCCGTACGCCCCGTCCGGCTCCATCACCGTCACGCCGCAGGGTGAGGTCATCATCATTCCAGCAGGAGCCACCCCGCCATGATCTGCGAAGTAAACAGCGAACTCACCCCAGCCCACTGGATCAGCTACCTCGAACTAGGCTTTAATGGGCCGGTGGATTTGCCCCTCTACCCGTACATGCTGAGGTACAACCTCGCCGAGGTGCGCGACTTAATTGCCGAGTACGCGAACGCCTTCGTGCAGGACATGAAGCACGACTACGAGCAGACTGGGGATTCACACCCACAGTACCTCCACGACCTCGGTTATCCCCCAATCGACATCTTGGCCCAGCACGAAGACGCGTTCTGCGAGACGATCCGAAGGTATCTCTGCAGTGAACTGTTTAGCCTCAGTTTTCCCAGGTCGCACCTTTACCGAGACGTACGGTGGATCGTCAGCAGTGTCGATGCTGTTCGTTGCCGCAGTGGGAGCGTCGAGGTGATCGGACAGGCGTTCCGAAAGGTTGAGCAGGTGAGTCCGCTTTAGCCATGTCTACAATCCTCCCTTGTCATAACTCGTTACCGCCCGAGCCGATTGATGCGGCTACGGATTAGCCGCGTGGCAGCGGTCTACTATCGCTACGGCTCTACATACGAAGGCGGACGGGTCGGGTGTCGTCGAGTACCGGTACGCGTACAACCTCGCCGGGGAGGTGACGCAGGAGTCCAGCCGCGGCGTGGCGACGGACTACGCCTACGACCTGGCCGGCCAGGTGGTCGCGGCGGCGCGGCCGGCGTCGCCGGCCGAGGCGTACGCCTACGACGCCTCGGGCAACGCCGCCGGGGCGGGCCGGGCCGTCGGGCCGATGAACCGCGTCGCCTCGGACGCGGCCTTCGACTACGGCTACGACGACGAGGGCAACCTCACCAGCCGCGTCGAGCGCGCCACCGGCGAGGCGACGGCCTTCGCCTACGACCACCGCGACCGCCTGACCGGCTCGGAGCGGCGGTCGGCGGGCGGGGTGCTGCTGGCGTCGTCGCGGTACACCTACGACGTGTTCGACCGGCTCGTCGTGCGGACGGTCGGCGGCGTCGCGACGGCGACGGTGTACGACGGCGTCGACCCGTGGGCGGACGCCGCCGCCGGCGGGGCGGTCACGGCCCGCTACCTGTACGGGGACGGGGCCGACGAGGTGCTGGCCCGGTGGACGCCGGCGGGCGGCCAGGCGTGGTCCCTGGCCGACAAGCAAGGTACCGTCCGCGACCTGATCGACGCGGCGGGGGCGGTCGTGGGGACGCGGTCCTACGACGCCTTCGGGCGCATCCTGGCGGAGTCCGGGGCGGTGGACCGGTTCGCGTTCCAGGGCCGTGAGTGGGACGCCGTCGCGGGCCTGTACCAGTTCCGGGCCCGCTGGTACGACCCGGTGACGCGGCAGTTCACGAGTGCCGACCCGCTAGGGTTCGCCGCCGGCGACGCCAACACCCGCCGCTTCGTCGGCAACAACCCGCTCATCAGAACCGACCCCAGCGGGACCTCCGCGGTCGAGTATCTGAAGCTCGCCCTTGAGGGGGCCAAGCAAGGGGCGAAGGTCGGGGCAATCTTGGGCGGCATCTGCGGCTTCCTCAATGGACTCGCCGCGCCGGCGGCTAACAACTCCGACCGGATGCGGAACGCGTTCGAGGGCGGGTTCGCCGGGGCGGTCGATGGTGCTGCGGCGGGGGGGGCCTTGGGCGCATTTGGCGCGTTGTTCCCGGTGGTCAACATCCCTCTTTACGTCGGCGGGAACGTCAGCGAGGTGTTGGCGGTCGCCACCGAGGGCAATGCGGCGCAGAAGTTCGTCCGGGCTGGGTGCTTGGCGTACGGTGCCAAGAAGGGGTTCAAGGGGTTTAAGGCCGGGCTTGGCGGACTAATGGGCAAGGGCGGCCCCCCGAGGCCGGCCGCGAAAGAGGCCCCCCAGCCCACTGAGACGAAGGTCAAGTTTGATGGACTTGTCAGTGCAATAACACACAAACGTGCCGGCCCCATCAGCGGAGGTGCGGAACCCGGCCCGGTGCCACCGGCGGCACCGCCGGTGGCAGGAACGGGAAATCAAAACTCGAATGGCCCTCAACCCCCACGACGGGTGTATACACCTAAAACCACCCGAGACTGGGAAAAGCTTCAGGCGTTGAGGGATAGGGGC
>JANYHV010000459.1 GCA_025362195.1 Fimbriiglobus sp.
GTCGAAGATGGCGACGTCCTCGTCGCGGAAGCCGGGGTAGTGTTGCAGCGGGTGGAAGTAGCGGGGGGCTTCGGGCATCGGGTTCGCCTTCGCGCGTGTCGGGAATGAAGCAGTCGGTCGAGTGCCCGTATACCCCGCCACTCTCCTAGTGTCAAGCGGCCGTTTCGCGCGGCCGGCGACCGAACCGTTCGGGCGGGGCCACGACGCCGTCACACGAACCGCACGTCGAGAATCGAGAAGTCGTCGTCCAGCACCGGCGAGCCGTTCATGGCGATGATCTGCCGGTGCAGGTCGTCCATGACCGTGGCCGGGGTCTTGGTCACCAGGTCGGTGACGGTCCGGACGAACTCGGGGTACGCCCAGTCGGTGCCGTCGGTCTTGTGGATCTCGTGCGCCCCGTCGCTGTACAGGAACAGCCGCGACCCCGGCGGGACGACGCACTCGCCCGTCTCGAACGCCGGCCACGGCATCATGCCGATCATCGGCCCCTGGCTCTCGAGTTGCGTCGGCGGCGTGCCGGGCGGCCGGTCCCCGGCGAACAGGAACGACGCCGGGTGGCCGGCCCCGGAGTACGTCAACTTGCGCGTCGGGGTGTGGTAGACGCCGTACCAGGCGGTGAAGAACTTCTCGCCGTGCTTCTCGCACGGGAACGCCTCGTTCAACCCGAACAGGACCTCGCCCGGCTTCTTGAAGTCGGTGTTCGGCAGGGTGCCGGTGCGGATCACGTTCAGCACCGTCGTGCCCAACAGAGCGGACGCCATGCCGTGCCCGGTCACGTCGAGGACGTACAGGGCCAGGTGGTCGCCGTCGAGGGTATGGTAGCCGAGGGCGTCCCCGCCCATTTGCGCCGTCGGCACGAACCGCCAGTCGATCGACGCGATCGCCGGGTGCTGGCCCGCGCCCCACGGCTTGGCCAGCAGGCTGCGGACGTACCGGTCGGCGGCGGCGAACTCCTCGGCCAGACGCGCCTTGCCCTCGGCGACCTCCTTGTACGCGGCGTTCCGCTCCTGGAGCAGCATGTACGTGCGCGAGTGGTACTTGATGCGGGCGATCAACTCGACCGCGTCGGGCAGCTTGACGAGGTAGTCGTTGGCCCCGGCCGCGAACGCCTCGGCCTTGGTGACGGCTTCCTCCTTGGAGGAGAGCACGATCATTGGCGTGTCCGCGGTGGCCGGGTTGGCCCGGAAGAACTTGACGAGCATCAGCCCGTCGATGTCCGGCATGACGAGGTCTTGGAGGATGACCGTCGGCTTGACCTCGTTGGCCGTGCGGATGGCCTGCCGGGGGTCGGGGCAGAAGGCGAATTCGAGGTTCGGCACCCCGGCCAGCATTTGCCGCAGCGCCTCGCCGACCATCGGCTGGTCGTCGATTAGCAGCACGCGGATCGCGTCGGAACTCATGGCGAAGTCTGCTCGTCGAGGGGGAGGGCCGCGGCCGGCTCGTGGTCGGCGTCGGCCCCGTGGCAGCCGTGCGCGACGATTGCTAGCCAGACTATCGCCGCTGCCGCGAACGCCCACCGGGCGAGCGACCGGGGCGCGACCTCGGGCGGACGGCCGGCGAGAAAGGTCCGGGTCATTGGCCGGCCGGCTTGAGGTGTTCGGCGAAGAACTTCATCTGCCGCTCGTGGCTGTCCCGGGCGTCGTCCCCGAACCAGCCGTGGCTCTTGCCCCGCATCGGCACGAGTTCCGTCGGCACCCCGGCCGCCTTGAGCTTGGCGTGCAGCCGGGCCGAGTGGACGTACGGGACGACGAAGTCCGCGGTGCCGTGGAAGATCAAGAACGGCGGGGCGTCCTTGGTCACGTACTCGACCGGGCTGGCCTTGCGGAAGAGTTCCGGCTGCTTGTCGAACGTGCCGCCGAGCAGCGGCCGCATGAACGCTTTCTCGATGCCCGGCGTCTCGGCGTACAGCGTCAGGTCGGACGGGCCGAAGAAATCGACCACGCACTTCACCTTGCTCGACTCCTCGGCGTACAGGCCGGTGTCGAACCCGGCCGCCTTGTCGGTCGTGCCCAACAGCGCGGCCAGGTGCCCGCCGGCGGAGAACCCGACGACGCCGATGCGGTCGGGGTCGATGTTCAACGCCTTGGCGTGGGCACGCAGGTACCGGACCGCCGTCTTCACGTCCTCGATGTGGGCCGGGAACTTGTGCGCCGGCGACAGCCGGTAGCCGACGCTCGCGGCGACGTACCCCAGGGTGGCGACCTCTTCGATGAAGCTCAGGGTCGTCTCGGGGACGCCCAGGTCGGCCCACGGGATCGGCTTCGACAGGTCCTTGCGGCTGCCCCCGCTCCACGCCCCGCCGTGCAACGCGACGACGCACGGGAACGGCCCCTTGGCGTCCGCGGTGACCTTGGGCGACGCCAGGTCGAGGTACAGTTTCTGCCCGCCGGCCTCTCCGTAGACGATGTCCGACTTGGTGGCGGCGTCGAGGCGCAGCGGCTCCGCGGCCATGAGGTGGCCCCCGAGGAAGAGTCCGACGGCGCAGACGAGGCGACCCATCATTTCCCGCACTCCGCAAAAGCGTTGCCGATCGCGCGACCCGGGTAATTTTAGGCACGCCGTGGGGCGTTAGAGCACGCCTTCGACGAATTCCACCTCGGGCACGTGCCGCTTCAACTCGGCTTCGAGTTCCGCCAGCAGGGCCGGCAGGCCCGCCGGGCAACTCGCGCACGCCCCGGCCAGCCGCAGCGAGGCGATGCCGTCTTCGACCGCGACGACGACCATTTCGTCCGCGTCCAGGCCCATCGTCGGGCCGACGTGGTCGCGCAGGGCGACCCGGACGCGTTCCACCAAGTCGGTCACGGCAACTCCTCGCAGGCCCGGGTCGCGCTCGCCACATCAGCGTTCAACTGCTCGACGAGCGCCTCGACCCCGGCGAACGGCCGCGTCTCCCGGAGGCGGGCGACGAACTCGACGGCGAGCCGCCGGCCGTACAGGTCGCCGGCATAACCGATCAGGTGGACCTCGATCTTGCGGGCCGTTTCGCCGAAGGTCGGGTTCGGCCCGACGTTGGCCGCCCCGGCGTACCGCGTCCCGTCGATGGCGGCGCGCACGGCGTACACCCCGTCGGCCGGCAGCAGGGTTTCGGTCGTCCCCAGGTTGGCCGTCGGGAAGCCGATCGTGCGGCCCCGTTTGGCCCCGGTCACGACCTCGGCCGCGACCCCGTAAGCCCGGCCGAGCAGCCCCCGCGCCTCGGCCACGTCGCCGCGCTGCAGCGCCGCCCGCACCCGGCTGCTCGACACGACCTCGCCGCCGACGACCCGCGCCGGCACCTCGTCAAACCCCACGCCGGCCGCTTCGCACAGGGTCCGGAGGGTGGCGGTGTCGCCGGTCCGGGCGCGGCCGAAGCGGAAGTTGTACCCCTCGACGACGGCCTTCGCCCGGAACAGCCCGCACAGCACGTCCTCGAAGAACGCCTCGGGCGTCAGGCTCAACAGCCCGGCGTCGGTGCGCAGAATGGCGACGTGATCGGCCCCCGCGGCGGTCAGCCACTCGACGCGGTCGGCCAGGGTCGAAAGGGGCAACCGGTGCGACGCCGGGTCGAGGAGTTTCGCCGCCGGCGGGTCGAACGTGACGGCCACGGCCGGCCCGCCTACGCGCGCCGCCCACGCCCTCGCCCCGGCGACGAGCGCCTGGTGCCCGAGGTGGACGCCGTCGAAGTTGCCGACGGTCACGGCCCCCCCGGTGAGGGCCGCGGGCGGGTGCGTCATCCAGTGCAAGCTCGGCGTCGCCATGCGGGGATTGTAGGGAAGAATTGCGGAGATGACTGGATCAAGCACAAAGCGCTACCCAATCAAAATTACCACCACACGATAGCTAGTCTTTCTCTGGCGGACGTTTCGACGCAGACTTTCTATGGGTAAATTTAGCAACATCTATTAGAGGGACTGGAAATGCTGGCAATCCCATTCTCACGCTCATCGACTGGATAAATTCCCTCCAATAAGGCCACGAGGCATTGGAAGACACTTTTTCGATTACATCCCTGATGTATTTGTCAGGAATAGGAGACGTAACTCCGAAACACATCGCAAATTTACCAACTACGCGGATGGCTGGGTCGGATGTTTTTGATTCCTCATATGATACGTCTAGTGAGTAATTAATAACCGAAAGAACTGACCCGTTTTCAGGGTTAATTTTTACTGACATTTCAACACTTTGAGTCGCAGATGGCGGTAACTCATTCTGTTTAAGGTCACCAAGTTTGCAGAATGACTCCACAAGTCTAATATCCTCAAGATTTAGCTTGCGAGACTCACGGATTACGTCAAGAAGTAGTTGATCGGGTTTAGAAGTCATGACTACTCAACGTGAATGGTGTAGTTTGGGCAAACTTATTCTCGATACGTCAGGTGCCACTCGGGAGAATTTGGCCAATTAGTGTGCGACCGAACAGTTTGAGTTGTGGATTCCGTATGAAGAACCTGCTTTTTCCGAAACTCCACCGACAATTTCAGGTCAAGCGCAGCCGCTATTCTTTTCAGCAACTTGAGTGAGTGGGCGTCGTAATCTGCATCTTCGATACGAGAAATTACCGACTGAGTGGTGTGCAATTTCTTAGCAAGTTCTGCTTGAGTTAATTTAGCTTCCATTCGTGCGTCGTAAACTTGCATGGCGATAGTAGCATCGAATATGTTATCCTCAATGTCCTGGGCAAGGTTCTTGTCTGACGCCATCATAAACGCAATAACTTTACCAAAATCCCTTGTACTTTTCATTCTACACCGCTGAACTCATTAGTGTAATGGATTGGATTACTATTTACAAGCGCCATACAACTGATAGCATATTCGATTTCCGATGTCGGCACAGCTGCGTCTTTTGTTATTGCGTGGGAAAGGCATACGATATTTCTACCGCAGAAAAAGTACAGAATGCGAAAATTGACTCTCCCGTGGCGGATCCTTAGCTCATAAATTCCGTCTCTCAGATAATCAGCTAGAGGACGCCTAAGGTCATTTCCAAGTCTTCTTAACATCTCGATGCGTGCAAGACACTTTGTGTGAGCTTTTGGCTCTCGTTCTAAAAGTATACCGAGCCAGTCCATGAGCGGAATTGTCTGTGGGGAAGCACGAAAAACGCGGACTTCAGTTTGTGGCATTCCTCACCAAAAGTCCGCCCGAGCGTTTATCGGCCAACTAGCACGGGACCATCGCTAATTTGCGATAAGGTAACGCACTCTACGAACGCCGTCAAGTGTCAGAATGTTCGCTTTGCGCAGAACTCGCTTGTTGCCCGTGTGGCGAATTCCTCACCGCTTCACTCCGCAGTTGGAGATCGGTCCTCTGGTCGGCGGGCGGATCGAGGGATTAATCCTTGAACTCGACGGGGGCGTCGTTCTTGCCGGCTTTGAGGCGGACGGTGCTGCCGCTGGTCAGGGGGTCGCGGAAGCGGGCCGGGAGGGCGGACGGGGCGGCCTTGGCCACGGCCTTCCCGGGGGGTTGCGGCTCGGGCGGCGGCGGGGTCACGTAGGCGGCGTACTCGCCCGAGGCGAGCGGCCCGGCGATCGTGTACCGGCCGGCAGCGATCTTCCCGGACGCGGCCGCCCCGGTCGCCGACCGCAGGCTGAGCACCCCGGCCTCGACCGGCTTGCCGTTGTACGTCACGGCCCCGGTCACTTCGTCGGCCTC
>JANYHV010000484.1 GCA_025362195.1 Fimbriiglobus sp.
TCAGCGACTGGAGGTCGAGCACCTCCAGTCGCTGACGCTCTTGGCTCGCCGGTCACTGTTACTCTTTCTTCGCGGCCTTCCCGCTCACCGTAATCTTGATGCTCTTCTGTTCCGGGTGGTCGGTGACGATCTCGAGGACCTTCGAGACCGGGCCGGCGTCTTTGGCGGTCAGGGTCAGCTTCAAGATGTGGACGGGGCGGCCGGCCGGGGCGGCGGGGCTGACTTCGAGTTCGGCGTCGGCCCCCTTCACGTCGAGAATCTTGAACGCCTGGCTGCCTTGCAGAACGACCTTTTGATCGGACGCGGTGCCGGCGATCACGCTGCCGAAGGCGACCGGGTCGGGGTTGACGACGATCGGCGCGACGACGTTGACGCTCACGGGAACCCGCAGCTTCTCCATCCCGGCGGCGCTCGTCTTGACCCAAACGTCGGCGGTCCAGTTGCCGACCGGGCAGGCCGGGTCGAGGGTGGCCGTGACCTCGTAGCTGACGCCCGCCTCGTTGACGAGCTTGTCCAGCTTCTTGACGCTGGCCTTGATGTAGATGCCGCTGCTCTCAGTCTCCTTGATCTGCCAGTTCGGGTCGCTGTATAGCGTCAACTTGGTCGTCACTTTGCCGCCCTGGCCCTGCCGGACGGTGCCGAAGGCGAAGGTCTCGGGGGACATGACGAGGTCGTCCCGGGCGATGGACGTGACGCGGAGTTGCACCTCTTCGATGCGGTTCGACGCCTGCACGGTGACGAAGACGATGACCGTCTTGGTCACGTTCGCCTGCGGAATCCGCTTGGTGTCCATCATGGCGACGACCGAGGTCGATTCGCCGGGGGCGAGCACGTTCTTCAAGACCGACGCGGAGACGCAGCCGCACGAGACGCGGGGCTGGCCGAGGGTGATCGACTGGTCGGTCGTGTTCTTGACGGGGAAGTAGTGGGTCAGCACCGGGCCGCGCGGCGAGGTGCCGAAGTCCTTCGCGGTCTCGGCGAACATGTCGATACTGCCGGCTTGTACGCCCGCCGTGGCGAGCAGGAAAAGCAGGCCCGTGATAATCGTCCGTCGCATGGTTCGTCACTCCCCGGGTGTGGACGCCGCCGGCCGTGTCGGGCGGAGGCGGCGTCGTTCGATTCTTCTGCATTACTATCCGCCGGACCGGCGGGCACGCTCGACACTTTCCACAAAGTCGGCCGCGGGGCGCGCCGGGCGAGTCTCGCCCCGCCGCACCAACCCTCACGACCCGTGCACTTTCCGTTCCGCCGGCGGACCGCTCGTCTCGTTACCGGTGAGCGACCACGGCGGCGTGGACTTGCGCGGCACCCGCCTGCGAAAGTGCCCGGGCGGCGTAGTGGCAGGTCGCGCCAGTCGTTAAAACGTCGTCCACGAGCAGAACCCGCAGGCCCCGCACCCCGGCGGCCGACCGGACGGCGAACACGTCTTTGACGTTGTCCCAGCGGGCCGTCGCCGATTGGTTTGCCTGCAAATCCGTCGCACGCTGCCGGCGCAAGGCGTGGGCGGCGAGCGGCAACTGGAGCGTCCGGGCCAGTCCGCGGGCCAGTTCTTCGGCCTGATTGTACCCCCGCTGCCAGCGCCGCCGCCTGTGCAGCGGCACCGGGACGATGACCTGCGGGTGCATAGCCAGCAGTTCGTCCCGGCGGTGCGTGGCCCAGAGTTCGCCGAGGCGGAAGGCGAGCAGTTCCCCCTCCGGCTGCTTCATCTGCAACACGGCCCGCCGCACGGCGTCGGCGTACAGCCCGAAGCGGACCGCCGAGCCGAAGGCGTACTTCGCCTTCGGGCAGCGAAAGCACGGTGCCGTCGCGTCGGCGTGCGGCCCGACGGTGCCGGCACAGAACGCGCACCGGTGCGGGTGATCGGTCGTCAGGCCGGTCACGCAGTCGGCACAAAAGTGGTCGGCCGCCGTCGGCGCGTCGCAGGTCAGGCAACGCGGCGGCCAGACGAGGTGTTGCACGCCCTCGGCGAAGCGGCTCAGGACCGACGGCCAGTTGTGGGACACGACGCGCACCCTCGACCCGGGGAACGCAATCGATTGTCGCCGACGGTGGGGCGAATGTCACGCGGATTTGCGGGCGGGGGTCGGCTGCGGGGCCGTCAGGGTGCCGGCGTGGGGCACGGTCAGCGTGAACCGCGTCGCGCCGTCGGGCCGCGGGGTATACCGCACGTCGCCGCCGTTGAGCTGCGCGAGTCGCCAGGCGATCGACAGGCCGATGCCGCGGCCGCGGCCGGCACTGCGGCCCGAGAAGAACGGGTCAAACAGGTGTTCGACGTGCTCGGCCGTCGGCCCGGGGCCGTTGTCGTCCACGGTCAATCGCACAGCCCGCGGGTAAACTTGCACGCCGACGCGGACCCAGCCGCCCTTCGGGGCCGCGTCGATGGCGTTCTGCACGAGGTGCCCGAGGGCTTGCCGCAGGTGCTGCGGGTCCACGTCGATGGTCAGCGCCCGGTCGAGGCCGTGCAGGTCGGTCGTCAGCGACAGGCCCTTTTGCTCGGCCTCGCCCTGCAGTGACGACAGGACGCCGGGCAGCCAGCGGGCCAGTTCGACGGTCTCGGGCGACGGCTGCGGCGGCCGGGCGAAGTGCCGCGTGCCCTGCAGGATGTCGTGGATGCGCTTGGTCTGGCGGACGATCGTCAGCAGCGACTTGCGCGAGTCGGGGTCGGCCGCTTTGCCGAGGAGCAGTTGCGCGTTGCCGGAAATGATGGCCAGCGGGTTGTTGATCTCGTGCCCGGCCCCAGCGGCGAACTCGGCCAAACCTGCGAGCTTGGCGTCCCGCAGTTCGTAGTCGAACTCGCCGCGCAATTCGGTGAGGAGTTGCGTGAGCTGATCGACGCGGTCCTCGGCGGCGGCCAGCCAAACGGCGGCCTGCGACCGCCGAGCCAGTGCCGAAGTCCGCAGCAGCCGCACGAAGAGGGCGACCGGCGTCGGCGGTGGGGCCGGGTGAAAAGCGGCCGGGGTCGGCACCCGGGCGGCGAGTTTCGCCGCGAGGAGGAACAGTTCCTGCGGGGCGATGTCGTCGGCCGTGCCGGGTTCGACGAGGCCCAGCGGCGTGCCCGACTGCTCGACGATCGCGATTGCGGCCCGGACGACGCGGAACAGGTCGAGCGGTGCCCCGAGGCGGGCGGCGTCGGCGGCCGGCAGGCGGAGTGAGCCGAGGAGGGCGGTCAGCCAGTCCGGGAACCGCCAACGGGCGGCCAGCCGGCGGGTGACGGCCGGGCAGTCGAGGCCGAAGTGGCGGCGTTGCGTTTCGAGCGGGTCGAGCCGGTGGTCGGCGTCGGCCAGGCAGGCGACGACCGCCGCCGCGTTGACGGCGGCCGCGGCGACCCAGCCCAGGTAGGCCAGGCGCGTGGCCAGGGCGGCGACGCCGGGCGCGACGCCGGGGGTTTCGGTCGCCAGAAGTCCGGCGAGCGCGACGGCGCGTTCGATGGCGTCGTGCAGCGGGGCGGGCAGGTCGAGCGGGGCCAACGGGGTTTTGCCGGCGACGCTTTCGAGCAGCGAGGCGGCGGCGGCGGCGAGGCTCGGCTGGGTCAGCGTGACGGCGTCGAAGGGCCGGCACGTCGGCGTGAGGGACGGGCGCAGAAAGCGGGCGACGTGGGCGCAAAAGGCGAAGTCGCCGGCCAAAGTCCGGGCGAGCGGGGCCGCGTCGGTGAGGGTGAGCAGGGCGTCCGCCGCGGGGCAAAGCCACGGCAATGCCACCGCCGAACGACCTGTGACTGCGCCGCTCACCGCTGGCTCCCTTCCCTGGGGGCCGCGCCGCCGGGGACTGTCCCGACGGCCCGACCGGCCACACCATTTCAGACCAGCGACGAGGTTTCCATCTCGAGCTGCTTGCACATCTTGTTGATCAACTCGTCCACGTCGAACGGCTTGCGGACGAACTCGTCCGCCCCGGCCAACTTCAGCTCGGCAATCTTCTCTTCTTCGACCATCCCGCTGATGCAGATGATCCTAACTTCCTCAAGGCTCGTATCTTGCCTCACCCGCACGCAGACTTCCTTGCCGTTGATGTCCGGGAGCATCACGTCCAGGATGATCAGGTCGGGCCGGTACTCTTTGACCATCATGCCGGCGTCGAACCCGTTCGCCGCGACCCGGTACTCGAACCGGCCGTCGTCTTCGAGGGCCTTGGCGAGCATCTCGATGATTTCGACCTCGTCGTCCACGAGCAGCACTTTCCGCTTGCCGCTTTCGAGGGCGTCGGTCGGGATGCTGTTGTCCCGCATGAACTTGTACAAGGCTTCGCGGGGGATGCGGCGGAATTTCGACCCGGGCACGCGGAAGCCCTTGAGTTGGCCGTTGTCGAAGCAGCGGATGATCGTCTGCTGGCTCACCTTGCAGATCTTGGCCGCTTCGCCCGTCGTAAAGACTGTCTTCATCGGAGGTCCACCCTTGTCGTGTCGGGGGCGACGGCCGCACGCAACGGAGCGCACGGGAGCCGGTCCCATCCTGGGAATGTCGCGTCGAAAGTCGGGCCGTGGGGGGCCGGGCGCTGTCAGGGGGTCGAACAAGTTGGAGAAGCTGGGGGGCCGTCCGGTCACCGCACGGAGTATATCTCGCGCCGCGGGTGAAGCCAAACCAGGCGACCGGGCTTTCGCCCCTTCGCCCGCCTGCCCGGACTGCCGGACCGCACACAAGTCAACCAGCTTCGCCACCCTCGCCAGTCGCCCTGTCTTGAGCCGTTTACCGAGACCGGACGACCCGCACAAGCCCAGTCGGCGGGCCAGACTCCCCAGACCCTCGGGGACCGGCCGAACCGCGTATAACCGCCTAGCCGAGATAAAACAAGAGAACTGCCAGGTCTGCCGGCGTGATGCCGCTCACGCGGCCCGCCTGGCCCAGGCTGGCCGGGCGGATCTTGGTCAGCTTCTCCTTGGCCTCGCGCCGCAACTGCGGCACCGCCATGTAGTCGAACGTGCCCGGGATCGCGCGGCCTTCCATCGACCGGAAGCGCTCCACCTCCGCCGTCTGCCGGTCGATGTACCCGGCGTACTTCGCCTCCAGCACGACCTGCTCGACGACCCCCGGCAGCGCGTCCCACTCGCGCAACCCCGGCGACTTGTCGCACAGGGCCGCCCAGTCCACCGACGTGCGGCGGATCCAGGTGTGCAGCGTGTCCCCGTCGGCCCGCGTCGCCTTCAAGTGCTCCTGAAGCTCCACGATCTTCGCCTCCTTGGCGTGCAGTCGGGTCGCGGCGGCGGCCCCGACGGACCCGACGGCGGTGCCCAGCGGCGTCAACCGGCGGTCGGCGTTGTCGTGCCGGAGCACCAGCCGGTACTCGGCCCGGCTCGTGAACATGCGGTACGGCTCGTCGACGCCCTTCGTGACGAGGTCGTCGATCAGCACGCCGATGTACGCCTGCGAGCGGTCGAGGATCAGCGGCGGCTTCGCCTGCAACTTCAAGACGGCGTTCAGCCCGGCCATCAGCCCCTGCGCCCCGGCTTCTTCGTACCCCGTCGTGCCGTTGATCTGCCCGGCGAAGTACAGCCCGGCGACCGGCTTGGTCTCGAGGGTCGGGTGCAGCTGCGTCGGCGGGGCGTAGTCGTACTCGACGGCGTAGCCCCAGCGCATCACCTCGGCGTTTTCCAGGCCGGGGATGAGCTTTAACATGGCGTGCTGCACGTCCTTGGGCAGGCTCGTGCTGATGCCGTTGACGTAGTACTCCGAAGTGGTTAAGCCTTCGGGTTCCAGGAAGAGTTGGTGCGAGTCCTTGTCCGCGAACCGCACCACCTTGTCCTCGATGCTCGGGCAGTAGCGCGGGCCGCTGCCGCGAATTTGCCCGGAGTACATCGGCGCGCGGTCGAGGTTGGCGCGGATGAGGTCGTGGACCGCCGCGTTCGTCTCGGTGATGTGGCAATCGACCTGCCGCAGCGGGAGCTTGTCGGTGCCGAAGCTGAACGGCCGGGGGTCGGCGTCGCCGGCACTGACGGCCAGCTTCGAGAAGTCGATGGTGCGGCCGTTGAGCCGGCACGGCGTGCCGGTCTTGAACCGGGCCAGCTCGAAGCCGCACGCCGTGAGGTTGTCGCTCATGCCCTCGGCCGAGGCGTCCCCCGCGCGGCCGCCGACCGTCTTGGCCTCGCCGGTGTGCATGATCGCCTTGAGGAACGTCCCCGTCGTCAGGATCACGGCCGCCGCGCGGTAGTGCGTCTCCCCGCGCGCGACCACGCCCAGGACCCGCTTCGTGGCGACGCTCCCGGAGTCGGCGAACTCTTCGAGCAGCAAGCCTTCGACGAGTTCTTGCCGCAGGGTGAGGTTCGGTTGGGCCTCGACGTACTGCTTGATGGTTTGTTGGTAAATCTTCTTGTCGCACTGCGCCCGCGGCGAGTGCATCGCCGGGCCTTTGGAGGCGTTCAAGAGCTTGAACATGATGCCCGATTCGTCCGTGGCGCGGCCCATGACCCCGCCCAGAGCGTCGATCTCGCGGACGATTTGGCCCTTGGCCACGCCGCCGATGGCGGGGTTGCAACTCATCTGGCCGACGGCGTCGGCGTTCATCGTCAGGAGGCAGGTCTTGGCCCCGAGGCGGGCGGCGGCGAGGGCGGCTTCGGTCCCGGCGTGGCCGGCCCCGACCACGACCACGTCGAATTCAAACGTCAGCGGCTTCACGGTCACCTCGCGGAAGAGTTCTCACTATTGTAACCGGCACACGGGTCCGGGGAATGACAGCCCGCCGCCGCGCCGAGTTCGCGGCCCGCTCCGACCCCTACCGTCCGGGAGATTTCGCCGATGGACCGTCTCGCGCAAGTGGCCGCCGGGTTCGCCACGATCGACGCCGAAGCCGCGCTCAAGGCCAAGGCGACCGAGAACCTCACGGCCTGGCTGACCGACGCCGAGTTCAGCGCGTACCGGCCCCAACTCGAAGCCCTCATTGATGCCGGCAAGTGGTCGCTACTCCTGGACAGTTACTACCAGGTGATGCCGTTCGGCACCGGCGGCCGCCGCGGCTCGGTCGGCGTCGGGCCGAACCGCATGAACCTGTGGACGCTCGGCGCGAGCGTCCAGGGCCACTGCGACTACCTGAAACAGCGCTTCCCCGGCGAGGCGAAATTGCAGGTGGCGATGGCCTACGACGTGCGGGTTTTCAAGGACCAGCGCGGCGTTTACGATCCGTCGAAGCCGAACCCGGTCTTGAACCTGACGAGCCGCAACTTTTGCGAGTACGCCGCCGGGGTCTACGCCGCCAACGGCATCCACGCCCACCTGCTGCCCGAAGGCGTCAAGCGGTACCTCTCGACGCCCGAGTTGTCGTTCACGATCCGCCACTTGAAGGCGCACGGCGGGCTGAACATGACGGCCAGCCACAATCCGCCGGACGACAACGGCAGCAAGTTCTACGACGAGCGCGGGGCGCAACCGGTGCCGCCCGAAGACCAGATGATGAGCGACCTCGTCGAGCAAGTGACGCAGATCAAATCGCTGCCTTGGCCCGAGGCGTTGAAGACCGGCAAGGTGCATTCGCTCGATGCGTCCGTCCACGACGCCTACATCGACCTGTGCCGCAAGCAGAGCCTGCTCGCCCCGCCGAAGGCCGACGAACTCCGCGTCGTCTACACGCCCTTGCAGGGCGTGGGGAACTTCTGCGCCGGCGAAGTGCTCGAAAAGCAGGGCTTCCGACCGATCCCGGTGCCCGAACAGAACGAGCCGGACGGCCTCTTCTCGCACGTCACGAAGGCCCCCAACCCCGAAGTCCCGGAGAGCCTCGACCGGGCCGAAGTCGTCGCCCGCGCCAAGCAGGCCGACCTCGTCATCGCCACCGACCCGGACGCCGACCGCATCGGCGGCCTCGCCTGCACGACGGCCGACGGCAAGGGCGATTACCGCTTCCTGACCGGCCAGGAACTCGCCGCGCTGCTGACGCACTTCAAGCTCTCCCGGTTGGCCACGGCCGGCGACTTGCCGGCGTCGCCAATCGTCATCACGACCGAGGTCACGACCGGCCAGATCACCCGCATCGCCCGGCACTTCAACGCCCAGGTCATCGCCGACCTGCTCGTCGGCTTCAAGTACCACGCCGACGTGCTCAAGCAGCTCGAAACCACCGGCCAGTACGGCGACGTGCAGGGCACCACGGCCGACTTCGTCATCGCCACCGAGGAGAGCCACGGCGTCTTGTGTACCGAGCACCTCCGCGACAAGGACTCGGCGTGCGCCGCGCTGTTGATGGCCGAGATGGCACTGCACCAGAAGCGGCAAGGCCGGACGATTCCCGAGTACGTCGACGACCTGGCCCGCCAGTTCGGCCACTTCCACAACGACCTCGTCAACATCATCCTGCCCGGCGTCGAGGGCAAGCGCGACATGGCGAAAATGCTCGACAAGCTCCGCCAGAACCCGCCCAAAATCATCGGCGGCCTGCCGGTCACCGGCTTCGAGGACTTGCAGGACGAGACCGGCAAACTCGGCGCGTACAAGGGCGGCACGGACAAGGCGGCCCGCAACTTCCTGATCTTCCGCCTGACCGGCCCCGACGGCGTCCTCGCCAAAGTCTGCCTCCGGCCCAGCGGCACCGAGCCGAAGGCGAAGGCGTACCTCGAAGTGAGTTGCCCGCCGATGACCCCCGGCACCCCCGAAGCCGACTGGCAAGCGACCCGCGACCGCGTGAACGCCCTGTGCGCGACGATCAAGGGGGATTTCGCCGCGATGGCCAAACCGTCGTGACGGCGAGCCGGAAGCGTCAGCGCCCGGAGTTCTCAGCGCGCCTTACGAACTCCGGGCGCTGACG
>JANYHV010000020.1 GCA_025362195.1 Fimbriiglobus sp.
TTTGCGTCAGCGCCCGGAGTTTTTCGCCGTCCAAGAACTCCGGGCGCTGACGCTTCCGGCTCGCCGGTCGTTACCGTAAAGGGAGGCGCACGACCGGCATGACATCCCCCGCGACCAACCCGGTCCGCCGGCTGACGCAAGTCTTCGTCGCGTTCCTGTGCGGCTTCCTGCTGGTCCGTACGGTCGCCCTGGAGCCGTTCGGCGTGCCGACGGGCAGCATGGCCCCGGCGCTCATCGGCAACCACCGCACCGTCAACTGCCCGCGGTGCGACGCCCCCGTGACCGTCGGCGAGCCGGGGCCGGACGCGCGGGCGATCAAGTTCGACGCCTGCCGGTGCCCGAACTGCGAGCAGGCCGTCGATCTTTCGGCCGCCCGGGAAGTCCCCGGCGACCGGCTCATGGTCGATAAGACCGTCTTCCACGCCCGCAGCCCGCGCCGCTGGGAGGTCGCCGTCTTCCGCTGCCCGGCCGACCTGTCGAAGCCCTACGTCAAGCGGGTCGTCGGCCTGCCGGGCGAGCACGTCGAGATCTCCGGCGGCGACGTGTACGCCGACGGCGAACTCGTGCGGAAGACCATGCGTCAAGTCCGCGAGACCCGCGTCCTGGCCTTCGCCCTGGCGCACGCCCCGGCCGGCGGCTGGTCCGACCGGTGGCTGGTCCAGCCGCTTGCCGCCGACCCGAAGCTACCGCCGCTGACCGCCACGCGGGCCGAACGCCCGGCCGACGAACTCGTCTTGCACGACGGGGTTTTGCACCTCGACGGGGTCGCTCACCCCGAAGGCGTCGGGGTGACGTACCGGCACCTGAACCTCGACACCCGCCGCGAGGAACCGCTGCACGACTTCCTGGCGTACAACGGCCAGCCGCCCGACCGCAAGCTGTTCGCCCGCTCGGCCACGGCCCCGTGGGGCGACCCGGTCCACGACTTCGTCGCCGCGTTCGACCTCGAAGTCGTCGCCGGGTCCGGGGTCTTCGCCTGCCGGCTGACGGACAACGTCGAAAGCGTCCACGCCGACGTCCCCGTAGGTCTCCAAGTCGCGCCGACGGTCCAGGTCGCCCACGACGGCGGGGCGACGCCACTGGGCAAGCCGTGGCCCGCGCTGGCCGTCGGCTCGACGTACCGCGTCGAGTTCGCGTTCGTGGACCGGCGGGCGATGCTGGCCATCGACGGGCGGGACGTGCTGCCGCCGCTCGACCTGCCGGCCGACCCCGTCGGGCAACCCCGCAAGCGGCAGACGGCGCGGCCGGTCCAGTTCGGCGTCCGCGGGGCAACGGTCGTGGTCAAGAACTTCGAGTTGTTCCGGGACGTTCACTACTTGAGCGCGGCGAAGTCCCCGCGCGGTTGGCAACTCCCGGCCGGCGAGTATTTCGTCCTGGGCGACAACACGAGCAGTTCGCACGACTCTCGGGTCTGGGAAATCGACGGCAAGCCGGCCCCGGGCGTGCCGGAGGACGGCTTCCTCGGGAAACCGTTCCTCATCCACCAGCCGATGCGACCGGCCCGGCTGACCGTGAACGGCCACGAACGGCGGATGCAGTCCCCCGACTGGGGCCGCATCCGCTGGCTGCGCTAACATTGACGGCGGAACTTCGGGGGGGGCCGCCATCAATGTCGCCCCCGGCAGCGGGGGCCGCTACAACAGATTTACCCCACAGACCCGACGAGACGCGCATGACCGCCCCGACCCCCGCCCCGAAGTCGAGTCCGCACCGCGACCCGTTCCGCGAGGCCGTCGAGACGCTCGTCTTCGTCGTCGCGCTGGTCCTCATGCTCAAGCTGTTCACCGTCGAGGCGTTCGTCATCCCGACCGGGTCGATGGCCGAGACCCTGTACGGCATCCAGAAGCTCGTCGTCTGCCCCGACTGCGGGCACGAGTACCCCGTGAACTCGACCGAGGAGGTCGAGCCGCCGGCCCGCGCCCGCGGCGACGACAACGACGCCCCCCGCCTGACGCTGCTGAGCGGGGCCTGCTGCCCGAACTGCCGCCACACCTTCGACTGGTTCAACGAGAAGAAGCGGCCGCCGGACAACAACAGCGGCGACCGCGTCCTCGTTCACAAAGCGGTGTACGCCCTCGCCGGGCCGCAGCGGGCCGACGTGGTCGTGTTCAAATTCCCCGTCGATCCGCAGTTGGGCTTCCAGGCGCAGAACTACATCAAGCGGCTCTGGGGCCTCGGCGGCGAGACCATCGCCATCTACCGCGGCGACCTGTACCGCACGACGGCGCTCAAGTACCCGGCGGACGAACTCGACACCTTCGGCACGCCCAAGTACCCGCGGCCGGCCCCCGGCGACGAATCCCGGCTGTGGGAAGGCCCGGCCGTCGTCGACGGTAGCCGGACGACGCCCAAGTACCCGCCGCCGGGCGTCGCGCAGCCCGACTACACGTACCACAACGTTTCGGACACCGTCGCCCGCTTCGCCGCCGACCTGGCCGCCGGGTTCCAGGGCACCGGGTTCGAGCCGATCCGCAAGCCGGCGTCGGCCGCGCTCGCCATGCGCCGCACCGTCTACGACAACGAGCACCAGTCGAAGTACCTGCTGGAGAAGGGCGTGCCGGCCCGCTGGCAGCCGGCCGGCCCGGGCTGGAAGCCGGACGCGGTCGCCGGGCCGAAGGCGTTCGCGCACGCCGGTGACGGCGCGGGCCGGCTGACCTACACGCACCGCGTGCCCGGACCGCCCCAACAGAACCCGCTCCGTAACGACTTCGACCACCCGACGTACTCGACCGACCGCGAACGATTGGCCCAGGGCTACCAGGACGGCCTGTACGCCGCCGGGCCGATCACCAATTTCCTCGGGTACAACACGGCCGAAGCGGGCGGCCAGCCGCGCCGCGACACCCCCCAATTCCCAGTCGCCGACCTGATGCTCGAAGCGACGGCGACGCTGCAACCCGGCGCGGCCGTGACCCTCGAACTGTCGAAGGGCACCCGCCGCTTCCGGGCGACCTTCCGCGAAGGTAACGTGAGCATGGCCATCGTCGGCCCCGGCGGCCATGACCTCGGCACAACCCCGACGAAGGTCGCCGCGGGCAAGAGCTACGACCTCCGCTTCGCCAACTTCGACAGCCAACTCCGCGTCTGGATCAACGGCCGGCTCCTCGAACTCCCCGGCGACGGGCTGTCCACCCCGTGGGAGTCGTCCGGCTTCGACGCCGCCTGCGGCGCGGCCCTCGGCGGCGCGTTCGCCCCCGCGCCGTGGGGCGCGACCCCGCAGAACGACATTGCCGCCCCGGCGAGTGTCGCCGTGGCCGGCGGCGCGGAGGTCAGCGGCTTGCGGCTGTACGCCGACACCTACTTCACTCCGGCCAGTACCCAGCGCAGTCAGCACGCCGACCCGACTGACCCCATCGACACTTTTTACGTCCAGCCGGGGCACTACTTCTGCCTGGGCGACAACTCGGGCCAGAGCCTCGACGGCCGCGTCTGGGGCCTCGTCCCGGAGCGGCTGATGCTGGGCAAGGCGATGTTCGTCTTCTGGCCGCACAACCGCATCGGCTTCATCAAGTGACCCCCGGAGGCGGCGCGATGCTCGCCGGCGAAACCCAGATCCGCGTCCGGTACGCGGAGACCGACCGCATGGGGCTGCTGCACCACGCGAACTACCTCGTCTACTTCGAGCAGGCCCGGACCGACCTGCTCCGGGACGAGGGCAAGACGTACAAGGACCTGGAGGACGCGGGCTATTTATTGGTCATCACCAAAGTCGAGGTGAAGTACAAAAGCCCCGCCTACTACGACGACCTGCTGACGATCCGGACCACCGTGACGCGGACCAGCCCGGTCCGGTTGGAGCACAAGTACGAGGTGTTCGGGCCGGCCGGGAAGCTGCTCGCCGAAGGGTCTTCGACCCTCGCGTGCGTCGGCCGGGACGGTAAGATTCAGGCCATGCCCGGCTGGCTGGCCGACGCGAAGTGACCCCGACCCGGAGCAAGCGTGACGCGATTCTGGATTCACCACGCCCTGCCGGTGCTCCTGTGCGCCCTGCCCGTGGCCGCGGCCGTCGTCGTCTTCTTCGCCGTCCCCCCGGGCGCGCGGGCCGACTACTGGGAGCGCGTCCAGCGGTCGCCCATCGACTGGCTCATTCTCGCGGCCGGGACGGTCCTGTTCACCGCGCAAATCTGGCTCACGTGGCGGTCGCTCCGGTGGAAGGGGACGAACTTCGACGAGCGGCCGGACCGCTGGCTGGAGAACCTCGCCCAGGCCGCCGAGTGGTTCCCGCTGCTCGGCCTGATCGGCACGGTCGCGGCCATCTTGCAGACGTTCGGCAGCTTCAAGGACGCGGCCAACCCGACCCCGCAGCAGATCATCCGCGAGTACGCCCCGGCCATCACGGCCACCGGCAGCGGCCTGTTCATGGCCCTCATGAACATCCTCCCGCAGTGGGTCGCCCGCGTCGGCCGGGACCTGATCCGCGGCCTGGCCGGGGAGGCCAACGTCGTCCCCCTGACCCCGGCCACGCCGGACGAGTACCGGCCGTCCTCGCCGAACGCGGGAGAACCGCGATGATCCGCCCGCCGTCGCGGTCGGTGACGCGGTTCTTCATCCCGCTCATCGACGTGCTGATCCTGCTCTTCTGCATCTTCCTGCTGATGCCGTTCGTCGGCCAGCCGGACGCCAGCGGCGACGCGGACGCCACCGACGCCGCGCCACCGACGCCCGCGGAGTTGAAGCAGAAGCTGCTCGATGCCGAGTTAAAACTGGCGCAGGCGGCCGCCGAACTGGACCGCCTGCAGGCCGCCGCCGCCAGCCCGGCCAACCGCGTGCGGGTCCGCGTCCTGGAGATCGACGCGGCGACCGGCAAGCTGTTCGCGTTCGACCCGGACTCCGCCGACGCCCGGCAAGAAGTCCGCGACCAGTCGGACGCCCAGCGACTCATCGACCAGGGCCGCCGGACCGCGAAGGGCAAGGACGTCTTCTTCCTGCTGCTCTACCCGCGGGTCCGGTCGGGCTTCCCGGAGCAGCCGCAAATCGAGGCGTACCGCCGGTGGTTCCAGGAGGTGCCACACGGCTTCGACAACCCCTGGGGCCAATCCGGCACGGTGAAACCATGACCTTCGCACTCCTCGGCTTCAACCCCGACCGCATCGCTGCGATGGCGATGAACGCCCTGGCCGTCGGCGGCGGCTTCCTGGCCGGGTACGTCCTGACGGCGCTCGCCGCCTACTTCCTCGACCGCTGGCTGACCGGCAGCAAGTCGCCGGCCGGGCTGCACAAGACGGTCCGCGCGATAGGCGGCGTCTGCGGCGCGATCCTCGTCGCCCTCCTCGTCTTCGGCGACGGCACCGGGACCGGCCGGGGCGACGGCCCGGGCACGACCCCCTCAACCGGTGCCGGCGCGGGCACGACGGCCGTCACGACCACCGCGCCCGACCCGGCGATCAAGGACAAGCCGCCGGAGCCGCCGCGGACTGAGGAGGTCGTCCGCGTCACGGTGCTCAGCGGGGCCGACGTAGTCGGCGAGCGCTTCTACGTCGTCGAGGGCGACCCGGCGAAGCGGACGCTCGACGAGGTCAAGCGGGAACTGGCCACGCGGAAGGTCGGCACGCTCAAAACGCTCGCCGTCGAGGTCGTGCTCTCGGCGCGGACCGACCCCCAGGGGAGCGGTGTGCAGAGCCTCATCGGCGCGGCCCAGGACGCCGGCTTCCGCGTCGTGCTGCCACAACCCCGATGACGCCCCCCGCCCCCAATTCCGTGCCGCGGGTGCTGTTCTTCGGGCCGCCCAAGTCGGGCAAATCGACGCTCCATGAGCAGGTCCTGCGCATCGCCACGGCCGCCCCCGGGTCGGACGCCGCGTCGCTGCCGAACGTCGGCCCGGACACCGGCCTGCGCCGCGAACTGACCCCGCACCGCGTCGCCGTGTCGAACCCGTCGGCCGGCCCCCTCGGCGGCCAGTTCGAGCTGTGCGACTGCGACAGCGACGCCGCCGACCACCTCCTGGCCAGCCCCGACGCGGCGGTCCGCGCGAAAGCCCGCGGCCTGCTCGCCGACGCCGTGCGGTCGGCCGACGCCCTCGTCCTGGCCGTCGATGCCGGGGCGACGGTGGAGGAAGTCGAGGGCACCTTCGCCCAGTTCCGCCGGTTGCTCGACGTGCTGACCGAGGAGCGTGAGTTCGGCCGGGAGGTCGGCGGCTGGCCGGTCTTCCTGACCCTGACCAAGTGCGACACCCTGGCCCGGGACGGCGACTCCCCGGCGGCCTGGCTGCGGCACGTCGAGGCCCGCAAGGCCGAGTTGCACGCCCACTTCGCCGAAGCCTTCGCCGACGACATCGCGGACGACGCCGGCGGCGCGTACC
The DNA here is from genome assembly GCA_025362195.1 of Fimbriiglobus sp. Lineage (GTDB taxonomy): Bacteria > Planctomycetota > Planctomycetia > Gemmatales > Gemmataceae > Fimbriiglobus. The sequence continues at coordinate 6,299 of JANYHV010000020.1, forward strand.
ACCGGTTCGGGAGCCTGGGCTTGAGCCTCACGGCGACCTGCGCCCGCGTCCCGCCGGGGCCGGCGTTCGACCTGTACGCCGACGGCAGCGGCGGGTTCGGCATGATCGACTTGGCCGGCGCGTGCCTGACCGCCGCCCGCGACCAACACGACCGCGTCGCCAGTTCGCGGCGGCGATTGCGGGGCACGGTCGTCGGCGTCGGCGGCTTGTTGACGGCCATCCTCGCCGCCGTGACGGTCCTCGCCACGAGCGGGGCGTTGAGCGCCACCGACCGGCTGGCCGAGCGGGTGCGGGCGTACCGGTCGAGCGAACCGCCGGCGGGCGTGCGGCTGGCCGACGCGCGGCTGGCCCGGCACGTCAAGGAGTTGCGCAGCCTGCGCGAGGCCGACGGGTACGCCGACCTGCCCGCCGAGTTGCGCGGGTTCGTCGAGGGCCGGGTCCGCGAGGCCGACGACTACCGCGACTACCGGGCCAAGTTCCAACCGCCGCGGCTGGGGCCGGCCGAGGTGCGGACCCGCGAGCAAACCGAGGCGCTGGCGGCCGAGTTGCGCGGCGACCTCGTCCCCCCGGCCGAGTACCGGCCGGCCTGGGACGACACCGAGGGCGCGCGGCTGTGGGCAAAGTGGCGGCGCGACCTGGAACTGCTGACGGCCGCCGAGTCGCAACTGCACGAGTGGTACCGCGGCCTGATCCGCCGGGCCAACGAGGCGCTGCTGACGGCGACCCCGCCCGACGCCTTGTGGCGGAGTCAAGTCGGCGAACTGTTCGCGGCCGCGGCCCGAGAGCCGTTCGACCCGCGGGCCGAAATCCCCGGCTCGGTGGCGGTCCCGCTGCCCCGCGGCCGCAAGCTGACTTACGCCACCGCCGGCCGGTTCGACCGCGTCTCCCTGGCGAAGCGGGACTGGGACGACACCCGCGCCCGCCTGCGCGGCCTCGCCGACCTGACCGACGCCCTCGGCTTGACGGCCGGACCGGACGCGCTCGACCTGCCGGAGCCGGCGGCCGGCGGCGTCGGCACGCGGGACCTGGCGGCGACCCGCCTCGCGGCCGTGCGTACGGCCTTCCCGCCGCGACTGGTCAACGAGCCGAGTCTGGCGAAAGCGACCTTCCCCGAGTGGTTCGAACACACCTACCCCGACACGGTCCGCCGCGCCGTCGAGGCCCGCCTGGCGAGCGTGCGCGAAACGGCCTTGCGGCACTTGCGCCTGACGATCGCCCAGGACGCCGCCGAGACGCCCGACGGCCTGCGGCAACTGCTCGCCGCGAAATCGCCGGCCTACGCCGACTGGGACCGGCTCACGCAGGTCCTCGCCGACCTGAGTACGCGGACGCCGAACGCCCCGACGCCGCTGGCCGAGTTGGCCGCGTTCGTCGCCCTCGACCGGTACGCCGTGGACCTGCCGGCGCTGACCCTCCGGCTGCCCGACGACCTGCTCGAACAGAAGGCACGGCCCGGGAGTTTGACCCTCCGCGTCGGCGCGAAAGAGTTCGCTTACGCCCCGGACGGCGAGCCGCAGCGCGAGAATGCGGCGACGGTCTACCGCCTCACACCCGTCGGCCACACCGGCAAGTTCGCGCTCGCCCCCGGGGACGCGGTCACGGCCATGCAGACGGTGCGGTCCGGCCCGGAGGAGGCGACGCTGACGTGGACCTCGCCGCGCGCCGGGTTCTACCGCTTCGACCTGTTCGAGGCCGCGCCGACCTTGTCGCGGGCGGCCGGGATCGACGCCGCCGCCGGGGGCGTTCTGCTCGGCGTGCCGCCGCCGGGGGCGTGGCCGCGGCTGCCGGACTTGCTCCGGGGCGGCGCGAGGCGATAAACTGTCTCTGTCGAGCCGCACCCCACGAGACGCGTCATGCACATTCGGGACATCCTGGACCAGAACCCGACGACCCTGAGCTTCGAGTTCTTCCCGCCGAAAAGCGATGAGGCGTCCGAGGAACTCTTTCAGAACATCGCGCAGCTGCAAGAACTCAAGCCGTCGTTCGTCAGCGTCACCTACGGGGCCGGCGGCTCGACCCGGGACCGCACGCACGACCTCATCATCCGCATCCAGGCCGAGACCGACCTGACGGCCGTGTCGCACCTGACGTGCGTCTGCCACGCCCGCGAGGAGATGGGAGCGATCCTCGACCGGTACGCCGCGTCGGGCGTCGAGAACGTGCTGTGCCTCGGCGGCGACCCGCCCAAGACCCTGGCCGGCTACGTCAAGTCGGCCGACGCCTTCCAGCACGCCGACGACCTTGTCCGCTTCGTCAAGTCGCGGACGAACACGCCCGACCCGCGCGGCTTCGGCGTCGCCGTCGCCGGCTTCCCGGAGGGCCACCCCGGCACGCCGAACCGCCTGCACGAGATGGACTACCTGAAGCGCAAGGTGGACGCGGGCGCGGACTACATCTGCACGCAACTGTTCTTCGACAACCGCGACTTTTACGACTTCCGCGAGCGGTGCGACCTGGCCGGGGTGCGGGTGCCGATCGTCGCCGGGATCATGCCGATCAGCTCGAAGGCCGGCCTGGTGCGCATGGCCGAACTGTCCGCCGGCTCGCGCTTCCCGGCGAAGCTGTTGCGGGCCGTGGAGCGGTGCAAGGACGACGCGGCGGTCAACTGCGTCGGCGTCCACTGGGCGACCGAGCAGTGCCTCGACCTGCTGGAGAACCGCGTCCGCGGTATCCACTTCTACACGCTGAACAAGTCCGACGCGACCCGGCGAATCTACCAAAACCTGGGCGTGATCGACTCGGTGGGCCTCGGGGCGACCGCGGCGGTGTGATCGCGGCGAGGAGTCTTGTTAGCCCGACGCGCCAGCGAGGGACGCGCGTTGCCATCCCCGTTAGGGGTTGCTTCGGCTTCCGAATCCGGGAGTCCTCGCGCGTCCCTCGCTGGTGCGTCGGGCTAACAAAACCGCCATCCGGTCTGTAGCATGCCCCCCATGCACACACTCGCGATTCTGCTCACGCTCGCGGTCCTACAAGCCCCCGTCGGCTCGACGCGCGGCGTGGTCGTCTGCGTCTCGCCGGCTGCGGCGGAGGTCGGCGCGGCGGTGCTGGCGCGGGGCGGGAACGCCGTCGATGCGGGCGTGGCCACGGCGTTCGCGCTGGCGGTCACCTGGCCGGAGGCGGGCAACGTCGGCGGGGGCGGGTTCATGCTCGTGCAACCGCCCGGGGACGCGGTGCCGACGTTCATCGACTACCGCGAGAAGGCCCCGCTGGCCGCGACGAAGGAGATGTTCGCCGGGAAGATCGACTTCACGTCGGCGGTCACGGCCGGCGTCCCCGGCACGGTGCGCGGCCTGGAACTGGCGCACAAGAAGCACGGGACGGTGCCGTGGAGAGACCTCGTGCTGCCGGCCGTCGGCCTCGCCGAGAACGGCTTCGTCGTCAACGCGGCGCTGGCGCTGAGCCTCAACACGATCTTGAAAAGCAAGCAGACGACCAACGCCGAGTTCCGCCGGGTCTACGGCAAGAACGGCGGCAAGGAGCCGTGGCAAGCCGGCGACACGCTGAAGTTGCCCGACCTCGGCCGGACGCTCCGCAAGGTGGCGGAGCAGGGGCCGGCGGCGTTCTACACCGGCGACCTCGCCGACGCCTTCGACGCCGAGATGACCGCCAGCGCCGGCCTCATCACGAAGCAAGACCTGGCGGCGTACACCGCCGTTGACCGGCCCGTCATCACCGGCACGTACCGCGGCTACGACATCGTCGCGGCCGCGCCGCCGTCGTCCGGCGGGACGACGCTGATCGAGACGCTCAATATCCTCGAACACTTCGACGTGAAGGCGCACCCGCGGCACTCGGCCGAGACGATCCACCTGATGGCCGAGGCGATGCGCCGGTCGTTCCGCGACCGCGCGGCGTACCTGGGCGACCCCGACTTCACCAAAGTCCCGGCGCACATCACCTCGAAGGAGCACGCCAAGAAACTCGCGGCGACCATCGACCTGACCAAGGCGACGAAGAGCGAAAGCCTCGCCGGGGAGATTCCACTCGCCCCGGAGGGGACGCAGACGACGCACTTTTCCATCGTCGATGGCGCGGGCATGGCGGTTGCGAACACGTTCACGTTGGAGAACTCTTATGGCTGCCGCGTCGTCGTGCGGGGGAGCGGTTTCATCCTCAACAACGAGATGACGGACTTCAACCACAAGCCCGGCGTGACCGACCGCACCGGCAACATCGGCACCCCGGCCAATCAGGTCGCGGGCGGCAAGCGGATGCTCAGTTCGATGTGCCCGGTCATCGTGCGCAAGGGCGGCAAGACGGTCCTCGTCACCGGCAGCCCCGGCGGGCGGACGATCCTCAACACGGTCGCCTGCGTGGTCGTCAACGTCGTCGATTACGGCATGGACGCGCGGGCCGCCGTGGACGAGCCGCGGCACCACATGCAGTGGTTTCCCGACAAGATTTCGCTCGAAGATTCGCCGGACTTCCCCGCGCTGAGTGCGAAGTTGAAGGCGATGGGCCACGCGGTCACGAAGCACCGCCAGGGGGACGCGCACACCGTCGTCATCGACCCCAGGAGTGGCACCGCTTTCGGGGCCGCGGACAAGCGCCTCGACGGCGCGGCGGTCAGCCCCAAGTGAGTACCGACCCCAACCCCCGGCAGCGCATCCTCCGGGCGGCGACGACCGTCGTCGTCAAGGTCGGCACCAACGTGCTGGCCGACGCCGCGGGTGTACTCGACCGGCACCGCATCCAGTCGCTGGCCGACCAAGTCCAGCGGGTCCGCGTCGGCGGCCGGCGGGTCGCCCTCGTCACCTCCGGTGCCATCGGCGCGGGCGTCGGCAAGCTCAAACTGGGCAGCCGCCCGACCGACTTGCCGCACCTCCAGGCGTGCGCCGCCGTCGGCCAGGCGGCGCTCATGCAACTCTACCAGGAGAGCCTCAACCGGTACGGGGTGATGACCGCGCAACTACTGCTCACGGCCGGCGACTTCGACAACCGCGCCCGCTACCTGAACGTCCGCAACACGATCGCGACGCTGTTCGAGTACGGGGCGTTGCCGGTCATCAACGAGAACGACACGGTCAGCGTCGCGGAGATCAAGTTCGGCGACAACGACCAACTCGCGGCGATGACGGCGAATTTGCTCCAGGCCCCGCTGCTCGTCCTGCTCACCAACGTCGATGGCCTGTACAGCGCCGACCCGCGCGAAGACCCGACGGCCAAGCTCGTGCGGACCGTCGAGGCGATCGACGCGGGCGTCACCGGGCTGGCCGGGGCGACGAAGAGCCAACTCGGCACCGGCGGGATGCGCAGCAAATTGAAGGCGGCCCGCATCGCCACGTCGGCCGGCGGGGCGGTGATTATGGCCAACGGGTCGCTCGACGGCATCCTCGACCGCGTCTTCGCCGGGGAGGAAGTCGGCACCCTGTTCCTGCCCCAGGGCGACGCGATGCCGGCCTGGAAGCGCTGGCTCGGCTACACCGCCCAGCCGCGCGGCGAACTCCTCCTCGACGCCGGGGCCGTGCGGGCCGTCGCCGAGCAGGGCAAGAGCCTGCTCCCGGTCGGCGTCCGCGGCGTCCGCGGGGACTTCGGCAAGGGGGACGTGGTGTCGCTGCTCGACCCGGCCGGCCGGGAGTTCGCCCGCGGCCTGTCGAATTACGCCGCCGCCGAGGCGACGCGCATCGCCGGCCGCACCACCGACGCCCTGGCCCGCGACGGCGGGACGCTGCAATACGCCGAGCTGATCCACCGCGACAACCTCGTCGTGGTAGGCTGAACCGGAGTACTCAACCGTGAGGGGCGAGCGCTGCCATGCGAGTACCGATCTGGGTAACGATGACCGTTAGTTTCGCCGGCATGCAGGTGCCAGTATGGCTCCTGTTGAACGACGGGCACTGGTCGCTCCTACTCGTTGGGCTTGTCGGTGTCGCTATTAGCCCGTTCGTCGCTGTTATGTTGGCAGCGTGGTACTTGAGTCCAATCCTGGACAGTCTTGGTCTGTCGCGGGGATCGCGTTAGCGATGGTCATGATTGGGGTTGCTGGGTGGTTATGAGGTGCTCAAGACGACAAGGGCATCGACCTGTTTCTGATGTTGGAATTCGGCGTCCCCGCGGCTCAAATGTTCCTGCTCGGGGCCGGCCTGGCAGTGGCGTGGTGGCTGTACGGCACGCCTGTTATGCGAGACCCTAAAGTTCGTACTCGATCCGGGGACGAGCTTCGGCGTTAGCTTCGCGGTGCCGGGTCGTCTTGCTGGCAGGGGAATCTCGTAACGTGACGCGGGCCGCGAATCCTGTTCCCGACGACGGCCGGGACGGCGAGGTCGCGGCGCTCTACCGGTCGCACGCGCGGGCGGTCTGGGCGGTCGCTTACGCCCGGCACCTGGACCGCGACTTGGCCCTCGACGTGGTCCAGGAAACCTTCCTGCGCTTCTGGGCACAGCGGGACCACGGCGGGGCCATCGAGAACCCGCGGGCGTGGCTCATGCGGGTGGCGAAGAACCTGGCCGAGGACCACGCCAAGAGTGCGTTCCGCCGCAACGGCACGCAACCGGGCGATAGTCTGGGCCGGCTGAGTGCGGCCGGGCCGTCCCCGCCGGACCTGTTGGAGCAGAAGGAATTGTTCGCGGTGATTCACGACCTGTTGCGCGAACTGCCGCCGGCCGACCGGGACATCCTGACGATGCGGTACGCCCTCGACGACGACGCCCCGACGATCGCCGCGGCCCTGGGCATCCCGGTCACCGCGGTCCACATGCGGCTGAGCCGGGCGCGGCAGCGGCTCGCGGAAAAACTCGCCACCCACGGAGTCCGGCCATGACCTCGCCCGAAGACCCCCTCGACGACGCCCTGCGGCGGTACTTCGCCCACCAGATGGCCGGCCTCGACCCGGTGGCCCCGCGTGCCCCCGTCGTCCGCCGCCCGGCGGGTCAGCGGCGGAGCGAGTTGACGCTGGCCCTGTCGGTCGGCGTCGGCCTGGCCGCGGCCCTCGCCCTGATGCAATCCCCCGGCGACCAGACCCGCGCCCGCCCGCGTGCCGCTACCCCGACGACGAGCCTCCTGCAAGGGGCCACCGCCGACGGCAGCCGCCTCCCCGCCGCGAAATGACCTGCACGCCGGTCCACGCTTGCGGTGCCGGTCCGGTCGGGCGATAATCGGCGAACTATTCTTCAGGAGTTCGCCATGAGTCGCGTCCTGTTCGCCGTGCTGTGCCTGAGTTCGGCTGTCGTGGCCGGTCTCGACGAGGGCAAAAGGGCTGAAGCTCCGGCCGCCGGCCCGCTCTCCCGCTACCGCCTGACCCCCGGCCGGCAAATCGAGTACCGGGTCGAGTCACTGTTCAAATACGAAGAAGGCAAGACCGGCGGCGAGATGCGCCGCGACAAGGACTGGACCGGCTGGGTGCTCCGCGCCAACCCGGACGGCAGTTCGCGCGTCCTCGTCCGCGAGGTGAACCACTTCGTCCGGGTGCAGAATGGCAAAGCGAGCGAAGACGCGCCCACGACGGAGATCACTTACACCGACGTCTTCCCGGACGGCCGGATGTTGCCGAACACGACGACGCGGTACAAGCGTGGCCCGGCCGCCCTGTTCCCGCAACTCCCGCGGACGGAGGCCGAAGCGAAAGCCGGGTGGGAGGGCACCGCCGACGACGCTAAGGTCGTGGCCAAACCGCTCCCGGCCGGGCATTTTTCGACGACGACCGTGGACCGGAAAGACGCGATTTACCTGAGTACGCGGAAGGCGACGTTCCAGTTCGACCCGGCCGTCGGCCTGATCGCCAAGGGGGAAACGGAGAGCACCCAGGGCTACGGCTTCGTCGGTAAGACGGTCGGCTCGTTCAAATTGACGGCGGACAAGACGCTCCCCACCGCCGAGTTGGTGAAACTGGCCGCCGACGCCGACCGCTACTTCCCGGCGACGGCCGCCTACGACGAGGTCGTCGAAGCGGCCGGGAAGCTCCCGCCCGACCGGTCCAAAGCTTCGCTCACCGACGCGTTGAAGGCCCTCAAAGTCGCCGCCGACGCGATCGCCCACCTGGACCTGAAGTCGGCCCTCGCGGAGCGGGTCAAGGCCTACGAGTCTGTCGCCGCGAGTACGCTGAAAGAGGCCGAGCGGCGGGACCAGTTCGTCGGCAAGCCGGCGTTCGCGTTCGCCGCCGTGGACCTTTCCGACAAGGCGGTCAAACTCGGCGACCTGCGGGGCAAAGTCGTCGTCCTCGACTTCTGGTACCGCGGCTGCGGCTGGTGCATCAAGGCGATGCCCCAGATGAACCAACTGGTCGGCGACTTCGCGGGCGAACCGGTGGCGATCCTCGGCATGAACACCGACGAGGACAAGGCGGACGCCGAACTCGTCGTCAAGGCGATGGGCCTGAAGTACCCGACGCTCCTAGTCGAGCGCCCGATGGCCGACAAGTTCGGCGTACAAGGCTTCCCGACCCTCGTCATCATCGACAAGGCGGGCGTCGTCCGCGACCTGCACGTCGGATACACGACGAGTTTGCGGGACGATGTCGGCAAAACGATCCGCCGACTGCTGGCGGAAAAACCACTCCAGTAATCGCTCACAGCAGTCGTCGGACCTGTTGACGGAGTGCCGCGGCCACGAAGGTCGCCAGCGGCTCGGCGGCTGGTTCGGTGGTCAGGTAGGTGTGTTGAACGCCCAGGGCGTTGAGTTTCTCGTGCAGGCGGTCGTTGCCGCGGTGGTGCCTGTGGGTCGGCCGGCAGGCGAAGGCGATGTGCGGCGGGGTCTTGAACTGGCGGACCGCCAGGAGGGCCGAGTCCTGGCGGCAGGCTTCGCGGCTGTCGTAGTGGTCGTCGAGCGGCGTGCCGGTGCCGTACTCGTCGTGCAGATCAATCGCGGCCGAGTCGGTGGCGACGACGGGGAAGCGGCCGGCTTGCCGGAAGGCGAGTCGCAGGGCGGCGTGCCCGCCGAGGCCCGTGCCGACGAGCGCGACGTGCGGCACGGCCCACCGGTCGCGCGCCCACGGGTTCAGCACCTCGGCCACCCACACTTCACCGGCCGGCGTCGCCCAGAAGTGGGCGGGCGGGACGACTTCGACGACGCCGATCCCCAGGGCCGTGAGGTGGTGGCCGAACTCGCCGGGGTCGCCGTCGTGGAGCAGCAGGGCGACGCCGGCCCCCTCCGCCGGGTCGGCGAGGACGCGCACGGCGTGGTCGCCGACGGGAATGAGGGTGTCGTGCAACGAAAAACGGCCGGGGTTTTTGGCCCCGGCCGCTCCAGAAAATGGGGGCGTTACTTGGCGAGTTCGGCTTGCAGCTTCTTGAGCTTGGCTTCGACCTTTTTGCGGCGCTCGATGTCCCGCTTCGAGGCGTCTTCGAGCTTTAACGCCTTGGTCCAGACTTCGACCGCTTCCTTCTTCTTGTCGAGCTTGACGAGGCAGTCGGCGACGTGGTCCCAGATCTCGATGTGGTTGCCCTCTTCGGCGTCTTGGCTGGCCTTGTCGAGGTACTTGTACGCCTCCTCGTACTTGCCGCGCTTGTAGAGCACCCAGCCGAGGCTGTCGAGGTACGCGGAGTTCTCCTGCTTGGCGAGGTCTTCGGTGATCTGGCCGTCGTCGAGGAGTTTCTTCCGCAACTCGGCGTCCAGGGTCATCGCCTTGCGGACGAGGGTCTCGGCCTCGTCGAGCTTGCGGTCGTTGTCGGCCAGCACGTAGCCCAGGTCGTTGTAAAAGGTACTGCTCTCGGGGTTGCCCTTGAGCAGCTTTTCGAGGAGTTCGACCGACTGATCGACCTGCTTGTTGTCCACGTAGACGCCGGTCAGGGTGTACTCCATGTCGCGGGCGAGGGCCTCCCGCTCGGACTTCTTGACGCCCTTCGCGGCCCGGACCTTTTCGATCGCTTCGAGGTACTGGGCGATCGCCTCGTCGAGCTTGTTGCCCTCGCGGTAGACCTCGGCCTTCATCTTGACCATGTACCACAAGATCTGCTCCCGGCGGTTCTTGTCGATGGCGGCGATGAGGCCGTCGATCTTGGTGATCGCTTCGTCCGTGTTGCCGCCCTTGGCCAGGGTCTGGATGAGCTTCTCCATGTAGGAGAGTTGCGCGTCCTCGACCTCCTTACCGCCGCCGTCCAGCACCCGCTTGGTCAACTCCTCGGCCTTGTCGAACTTCTTCTGTTCGTTGAGGATGTCCACCAGGGTCTTGTGGCAGTCGAGCATCTTCTTGCCGCTCTGCAGCTTCTCGGCGTTGGCGAAGCAGAAGGTGTAGAACGCCTCGGCGGCGGGCCAGTCCTTGACGAGGATGGCCAGGTTGCCCAGGACGATCCCGGCGTTGTACTTGAACGGCGGGTCCTTCTCGCCGGCGTCCATGAGCACTTTGGCCGCGACGGCGACGAGTTTCTTGGCCGCGTCCTTGTCCTTGAACAGTTCGCGGAGCTTGGCCTTCGTGGCGTCCTCGCTGGTCAGCGAGTTCAGCTTCAGGGCGGTTTCCTTCAACTGCTCGTCGGTCGGGGCGTCGGTTTTGGGCGTCGGCTTGGGCGCGTCTTGCGGGGTCGCCAGGGCGACGCCGGTCATCAGAAGTGCGGCCAGGGCGGCCGGGAGCCAGCGGGTGGTCATGGGGGGGCCTCGCGGAGGGAAACGCGGACGGAACGGAGGTACCAAACTATACCCCCGGCGGACGGCCGTCGCCATGCCGATTCTCCCGCGGATACCCCCTACGCCGGGCCGACCTACAATGACCGCCGTCCCGTACCCGTCCGAGCCGAGGTGCCGAGTGAGCGCGAAAATTCCGATCGTGGGCGTGGGGCCGGACGGCCTCGCCGGGCTGACCGTGCGGAGCCGCGAAGTGCTGCTCGCCGCCGAGGTCGTGTTCGGGTCCGAGGCGGCCCTGCGTCTGCTGCCCGAACTGACCGCCGAGCGCGTCCGCGTCGGCACCGACTTGCCCGAGGTCGCCGAGCGGTTGCGGGCCGGCCTGGGCGTCAAGCGGCAGGTCGTCGCGGCCATCGGCGACCCGCTCTTCTACGGCACCGCCCGGTACCTGTGCGACAAGGTCGGGGCCGACTCGTTCGAGGTCGTGCCGCACGTGTCGTCGATGCAACTCGCCTTCGCCCGGCTCAAGGAGAGTTGGGAGGAGGCGTACCTGACTGACCTGTCGGCCAAGCGGCTCGACGACGTGCTGGACAAGATTCGCAGCGCCGAAACCGTCGGCCTGTTCACCAGCGAGGCGTCCCCGCCGAACCGCATCGCCCGGGAACTCCTGGCCCGCGGCATCGACTACTTCCGCGCGGCCGTGTGCGAGAACCTCGGCGGCCGGGACGAGCGGGTCACCCAGGGCGAGCTCTCGGAGATTCAGGACCTGCGGTTCGACCCGTTGAACATCATGATCCTGCGCCGCAAGCCGAACAAACCGGACGCCCCGCGGCGGACCTCGAAGCTCGCCCGGTTCGGCAACCCGGACGAGGTGTTCGCGCAGTCCCGGCCGAAGAACAGCCTCATCACGCAGGCCGAGGTGCGGGCCGTGGCGCTGGCCCAACTCGACCTGCAGGTCGGCGACGTGGCCTGGGACGTGGGGGCCGGGTCGGGGTCGGTGGCCATCGAGATGGCCCAGCTCACGCACCCCGGCATGGTCTACGCCATCGAGCAGGACTCGGCCGACTACCACTTGATCGTCGCCAACGCGGAGCAGTTCGGCGTGCCGAACGTGAAGCCGGTGTTCGGCCGTGCCCCGGCCGTGTTCACCGACCTGCCGTCGCCGGACGCGGTGTTCGTCGGCGGGAACGGCGGGGAAGTCGCGCGGCTTTTAGAAAGCTCGTTCGCGGCGCTCCGGCCCGGCGGCCGGCTGGTCGTCAACGTCGGCACGCTGGAAATGATCACCGCGACCTACGAAGTGTTGAAGCGGCTCGCGCCGACCGTGGACGTGCTGCTGATGAACCTGGCCCGCGGCGTGGAGCAGTTGGAGAGCCTGCGGTTCGAGGCGATCAACCCGTCCGTGATCTTGCGCGTCCGCAAGCCGGCGTAGTGCCGCACCCGGCCGGTCGGCAGGCCGGGAGACTGTCCGCCCGCCGAACCGCCCCCTAGAACGGTTTTGCCGGTCGGACCGTCCGCCGGCTCCACGTCACAATTGAGAGGATGATTGCGATGCTCCGTTCCCTGACGCTCGCGTTGCTCCTGGCCGTCCCCGCGCTCGTGATGGCCGACGACAAGAAGCCGGACAAGGCCGACGACAAGAAGCCGGAAAAGGCCGAGAAGTTCGACGCCGCCAAACTGGTCGGCGACTGGAAGATTACCGACGGCATGAAGGCCGGCGACAAGCCCGGCGCGGACGTGGGCAAGGGCGTGGCCACCGTCACGAAGGACAAGATCAGCCTGAAGTCCGACGGCATGGGGTTCGTGTTCGGGTACAAGATCGACGACAAGAAGGACCCGGTCGCCATCGACATGGAAATCCTGGAGCCGGACGGCCTGAAGGGCGCGAAGGCCCTGGGCATCGTGAAGATTGACGGCGACAAGTTCACCCTGTGCTACAACCCGAGCATGGGCGGGGCGCGGCCGACCAAGTTCGAGTCCACCAAGGAGAACGGGAACTTCCTGTTCGTCCACACGAAGGCCAAAGCGGAAGATAAGAAGGACGAGAAGAAGCCCGACAAGGTCGAAGACAAGAAGTCGAAGTAACCCCGCAGTCCGCGTGCAACCGTTCCACGTCGCCGGGGCCGCCCCCGGCGATTCGCTTTCCCCAGGTGCCCCCATGCCCGCCACCCCCTCCCGCCGCGACGTTCTCCTCGGCACCGCCGCCGTCGCCGTCGGGTCGGCCGCGGTGTCGCCGGCCACGGGGACGGAGCCGAAGCCGGCGGCGTTCGGACTGTGCCTGAACACCAGTACCGTCCGCACCGCCGAGGGCAAGTCGCGGCCGCTCGTCGAACTCATCGACATCGCCGCCAAGGCGGGCTACCAGGCCATCGAGCCGTGGGTCTCCGAGATCGAGGAGTACGTTAAGGGCGGCGGCACCCTGCCGGACTTGAAGAAGCGCGTCGCCGACGCCGGCCTGGCCGTGCCGGACGCCATCGGCTTCGCCGAGTGGATCGTCGAAGACCCGGCCCGCCGTCAGCGCGGCCTCGACCAGGCCAAGCGCGACATGGACCTCGTCCAGCGCGTCGGCGGCGTCCGCATCGCCGCGCCGCCCGTCGGGGCGACCGGCGGGACCAGCAAGCGCGACGACGGCAAGCCGTCCGAACCGGTCGTCGATCTGCTCGCCGCCGCCGACCGGTACCGCGAGTTGTGGGACCTCGGCCGGACGATGGGCGTGACGCCGATCGTCGAAGTCTGGGGCTTCTCCCGCACCCTCAAGCGGCTCGGCGAAACCCTCCTGGTGGCCGCCGAGTCGGGCGTCGCCGGCGCGGCCGTCCTGCCGGACGTTTACCACCTCTACAAGGGCGGGTCGGACTTCGCCGGGTTGAAGCTGCTCGCGCCGGCCGCCGTCGGCATCTTCCACGTCAACGACTACCCTCAGATCGACCGCGGCAAGATCGGCGACGCCGACCGCGTCTACCCGGGCGACGGCGTCGCCCCACTGGTCGAGATTTTGAAGGGCCTGCACGCGACCGGGTACGCCGGCTACCTGTCCGTCGAACTGTTCAACCGCGGCTACTGGAAGCTCGACCCGCACGCCGTGGCCCGGACCGCCCGCGAGAAGCTGCAAGCGGTGGTGGCGAAAGCCGTGGCGTAACTCACTTCTGCATTACCAACCACGCGACCAGCACGTTGCCGACCTCGGCCGTTTGCGCCGGCGAAATCTTGTCCGGCGTGTCGGTCAGCTTGTGCCAGTGCGGGTAGTCGAAGTCCATCACGTCGATGGCCGGGATGCCGGCCTCGTTCAGCGCCAGGTGGTCGTCGGACACCTGCACGGCGCGGGCGAACCCCTGTTCGAGCTTGAACGACTTCGCCTTCTGCTTCTCGGCGATCTCCCAGACTTGCCGCACCAGTGCCGGGGCGAACTGCCACGAGTACCCCTCGACGCCGAGGCGGGCGTTCTCCGCGCAGCACAGGTCGAGCAGGATCGCGGCGGCGTACTTGTACGGCAACTTCGCCTTGGTCTTGGCGTACTGCTCGCCGAAGTGCTCGCTGCCGAAGAAGTACTTGTCGCCGTCGCGGACGTACGGCACGCCCACGTCGAAGATGTACTCCTCGCCGTCGAACAGGACGAAATCGACGCCGACGTGCAGCGGCAAGTCTTTCATCTGGTGGGCGAGCTCCATCATCAGCGCGACGCCGCTGGTGCCGTCGTTGGCGCTGGCGAACGGCCGGGACCAGTTCTCCCGCTTCGGCTCCTCGTTGGCGAGCGGGCGGGTGTCGTAGTGGCTGCAGAGGATGACCCGCTTCGGCAACTCGGGCTTCCACGAGAAGACGAGGTTGGTCATGGCGACGTTCTCGGCCTTGCTCCGCTGCCGGGCCGCGAACTCTTGCTTCGTCGTTTTGGCCCCGAGCGCCTCGAAGTGCTTGACGAGGAGTTCCTGCTGCCTGGCCATGCCGGGCGTGCCGGAGATGCGCGGGCCGATGTCGCACAGGAGCTTGACGTACCCGACGGCCCGCGGGCCGTCCACGGCGACGCCCGGGCCGGCCGCGGCTTTGGGCGCGCGGTCCTCGGCGAAGCCGTCGCGTTTCATCGGTAACTCTTTCTTGTCGTCGGCCGCGTCGCCGGTCGGCGGGTGCGGGTCGCACCCGGCCACGCCGAAGACGACGGTCAAAGTGGCCCACGCGGTCCGTCGATTCATGGCAACTCCTCCGGCCCGCCGGGTCGCGGGATTCCCCGCAGTTTACCGGGTCGGGGGGGCGAAAGATAGTCGAGCGAACCGGGCGGAATCGCTCTCGACTTCCGGCCGCCGCGACGCTATCCCCCGGCGACTCGAAGTCACCGGCCGCCCGGCCCGCTCCGTCGGGGGACGGGGCAGCCGCGGAGCGATCCGCGGCCGCGGGAAGGCGTGCGGGTGACGCCGAGTGTTTGGCCCCGGGGGTCGGGTTTTTCGCGGGCTTTGAGTCATTGCCTCAAGGCCGGGAAGCCGATACCGGGTGTACCGATCGAGGGGTTCCCGCCCCGAGATCGGTGGGGGAGAAGGTGGACCACCGGCCCACCGTCGTGCGCGGCACGTTCGGACCCCGGACCGCGATTATCTGGGCTCCCGGCGCGACACGCCGTGGCCCCGAGACCCGCCCCGGGCGAATGATGCGAACGCACGCGGTCGGACCGACGCGAGGGGACGCCGGGCTTGCACTTTTTGCAACCCCGGCAGCGCGTCGCGGGGCGGTGGCCGGCCGATCATCAGGGAGGATCCGATGGTGACCCGTATCGACGCGGCGGAGATTGGCCAAGTGTGGCGCGACTACCGGGCCTGCCCGACGGTCGAGCTCCGCAACCGTCTCATCGAAAATTACCTGCACCTCGTGCGCTACAACGCCGAGCGCATCTGGCAGCGCCTCCCCGACGGGGTGGACCTGGACGACCTCATCAGTTCCGGCGTGTTCGGCCTGATGGACGCCCTGGACGCCTTCGACCTCGACCGCGGGGTCAAGTTCGAGACGTACTGCGTGCCCCGCATCCGCGGGGCCATGCTCGACGAACTCCGGACCATGGACTGGGTGCCGCGCCTCGTCCGGTCGAAGCAGTCGAAGCACGACGCCGCGTCCAAGCAGCTCGAAGCCGCCCTCGGCCGCAAGCCGACCCGCGAGGAACTCGCCGACCGCCTCGGCGTGCCCGTCGAGCAGGTCCAGGCGTACGTCGCCGAGGCCACGGCCGTGAACCTCGTGTCCCTGAACAAGAAGTGGTACGAGACGGACAGCTTTAAGGACGTGCGCGAAATCGACGTGCTCGAAGACAAGAAGGCTGAAGACCCCACGAACCGCCTGCAGAACCGCGACCTGATGAAACTCGTCACCCGCGGCCTGAACCGCAACGAGCGGCTCATCGTCATCCTCTACTACTACGAGGAGATGACCATGAAGGAGATCGGCACGACGCTGAACCTGTCCGAGTCGCGGGTCAGCCAGATGCACTCGTCCATCGTCGCGCGGCTGCAATCGCAACTCGCCCGCCGCCGCCCGGAGTTCAGCAACTGACGCCGCCGGCATCGTACAATGGCCCTTCGCACCCGGAGGAGCCAGACGATGCCGCGGATTCTGATCGTGGACGACACCCGGCAGAACGCCGAACTCCTGGAAGCCCACCTCGACGGGCACGGCTACGAGACCCGACTCGCCGCCCACGGCGAGGAGGCCCTGCAACTCGTCGCCGAGTGGCCGGCCGACGTGATCCTCCTGGACATCATGATGCCGAAGCTGTCCGGCTTCGAGGTCTGCCGCCGCCTCCGGGCCGACCCGGCCACGGCCAACGTCGGCGTGCTCATGATCACCGCCCTCGACCAACCGACCGACATCGAGCGGGCCGTCGAAGTCGGCACCGACGACTTCGTCACCCGGCCGATCAACAAGACCGAACTCCTCCTCCGCGTCCAGTCCCTGCTCGCGGCCCTGGCCGAGACCACCCCGACCGACCGCGCGCTGACGTACTACCAGGGCGTCCAGGCCGGCGTCCTCGCGTAACGCACCCCGATTGGCACCATGCACACAGTGATTTTGAAGCCGAAGCACGCCTTGCCCTTTTACGCGCGGCACCCGTGGGTGTTCAACGGGGCCATCGACCGCGTCGAGGGCAGCCCCGCGCCCGGCGACGAGGTCGAACTCGTCGCCTCGACCGGTCAGTTCATCGCCCGCGGCCTGTACAACGCCGCCAGCAAGATTAACGTCCGCCTCTACTCGTGGGACGCCGACCAGCCGCTCGACGCGGCCTTCTTCCGCAAGAAACTCGAAGCGGCCGTGCGGCTGCGGCACGACTGGTTGAAACTCAACGCCGGGCCGAACCCCGCCTACCGCGTCGCCTTCAGCGAGGCCGACGGCCTGTCGGGGCTGACCGTGGACCGCTACGGCGACTACGCCACGGTGCAGTTCACCGCCCTCGGCCTGGCCTCGCGGCGGGCGGCGTTCGGTGAAGTGCTGCGCGAACTCCTCGGGGTCAAGGGCGTTTACGTCCGCACGGAGAAGGGCATCGGCCAACTCGAAGGCCTCGAACTGCACGACGGCCTGTTGTGCGGGGAGATGCCGCCGGCGGAAGTCGTCATCGAAGAGAACGGCCTGCGCTTCGCCGTGAACCTGACCGAAGGCCAGAAGACCGGGTACTACCTCGACCAGCGCGACAACCGCGCCGCTGTGGCGAAGCTCGCCGGCGGCCGGCGAGTGCTCGACGCCTTCAGCTATTCCGGCGGCTTCGGCCTGTACGCCCGGCGGGCCGGTGCGGCCGAAGTCGAGTGCGTCGATGCCTCCGAGCCGGCACTCAATCTCGCCCGCCGCAACGCCGAGTTGAACGGCCTCGACGGCGTCACCTTCGCCCGCAACGACGTGTTCGGCCACCTCGACCAGTGCGTTTCGGCCGGCCGCAAGTTCGACGTGATCGTGCTCGACCCGCCGAAGTTCGCGCGCAACCGCGCCGCCCTCCCCGCCGCCGTGCAGGGTTACCGCAAGCTGCACCAGCAAGCGTTCAAACTGCTCGAGCGCGACGGCGTCTTGGTGACGTGCTGTTGCACGGGGCTGATCACGCCGGTGATGCTCGAAGAGATCGTCGCCGCCGCAGCCGCCGAGGCACGCCGCGACCTGCAAATTCTCGAACGCCGCGGTCCCGCCGCCGACCACCCGGTCGCCGCCAGTTGCCGCGAGTCGGCGTACTTGAAGTGCCTCATCAGCCGCGTGGAGTAGTCATGTCGCCCGACGAAGACGCGCTCCTCAACGGCATCGCCGCCGACCCCGCCGCCGACCTCCCCCGCCTCGTCTACGCCGACTGGCTCGAAGAGCACGGCCAAGACATGCGCGCCGAATTCATCCGCGTCCAGTGCGAGATTGCCAAGCTCGAAGTCGGCCCCCGCGACGCGATCGACCGCAACGTCCACCTGTGGCGACGGCAACAGGAGTTGCTCGACGGACACATGGACGCCATTTTCGAGGGCGTTGGATTCGTGCCGCGTCATGGGCAAATCCCAGGGCCCCGCTTCTACCGCGGGTTCGTGAGCGAGATCGACATGACGCTTTCGGACTTCATAAAACATAAAGAAGAGATCATCGAACTGAGGCCCGCCCCAACTGAACTGGCGGTAACGACGAGCGGACACTATGAAGAAATGCTCCGTGGGGTCGGAATACGATTCTGGCGTCTCGTGACGGTGTTGTCCTTTCTCGGAGACGACGCTGATACTTCAGTTACAGATGTCGGCCCAGATGAGGCGAAACTCTGGCATAGACTCCACACCTTGATAGCTCTCAACGGGACGATTCCCTGTCACGTACTTGTAACGAATTTCGGACTGGACGCTCCCGCTTTAAGAACACTCAATATCAACAATTCAATGTTCACAGATTTAGATACAATCAACCTGCTAAATGCCGGCGTACTGCAACGGCTTTCGCACATCTCGTTGATCGAGAACGCCATCGGCGACCAGGCGGCGATTGAGATGGCGGACCGTCTCGGCAACAGCCCGAACTTGAAGGAACTCGACCTGCGGCGGAACGGCATCACCACCGTCGGCCAGGCGGCGTTGTTGGCGCGGCTGGGCAGCAAGGTGATTCTGTTCTGAGTCGGGCTTCACTTCGAGAGCGGCTTGATGAACTCGACGGTGACCGTCGCGGACACGCGGGTGCGGTCGCGGCTCAGGCGCACTTCGACGCTCCGCCCGGCTTCGAGGACCGGCAGCAAGTTCCCCAGTTCGCGCGCGATGTCGGCAGCCGGCCGGGCCTCGTAGTCGGCCAGGAACTTCGCCACCTCGGCCCGGTGGTCGCGCAAGTAGGCGTGGCACTCGGTCAGCGCGAGGCGGAGGAGCGGCGGGTTTTCGACGGACCGGGTCGAGGGCGTGACGCGGACGTCCGGGTTGGTGGCGACGACGGCGTACCCGGCTTCGGCGGCGACGCGGTACGTCGGCGCGAACCCGGCCGGGAAGCCGCGCGGGTTGTCCAGCGTCGCCCCGTCGGCGGCGTGACGCAGCGCGACCTGGTCGGCGTGCTTGCGGTTGTACTCGAAGCGTCCCAGGTGCGCCAGCGCGTCGAGGGCTTGCCGCAACGGCGGGGCGAGTCGCGCGGCGTCGGCCGGCGTCGGGCCGAGGCGCACCGCGACGACCGCTTCGACGGTCGCCGCGGTCGCGGTCGGTCGGACCCAGAACGAGACGTCCGGGCCGAGTTTGTCCACAACCGTCGGCCAGTCGTCGCGGCCGACCGCGGGGGCGATCACGTCGTCGAGTTGCTTGCGGAACTCCTTGCCACCGTCGGGTAAAAACGGCGACGCCACGTCGAGCAGCGTCCGCAAATTGACGCGGCCGTGGACGGCGAAGAGCGCCCCGGCCGGGGCGACGATGCTGGGCGACGGGCCGCCCGCCGGCGACAAAAGCCGCTGCCACTCGGGCGGTAGCCGGGCGTCGTCCACGTCCGCGGTGACGCGCAGCGCGAGGGTCGCGTCGGCCCGGGCGCTCAGGCACAGGCCGTCGAGCGCGGCCCAGACTTTGGCGAACTGCTTGTGGAACGCGCGGTCCCCGGCGTCCGGTCCGCCGGTGGCCCGCTCGGCCCACGAGGCGTCCAGGGCGCGGGGGTTGAAGAGCGCCGCGAGCGTGCTCCGCCCGTCGTCCAGGGCGAGCCACCTGGGCACCGGCTTGCCGTCCGGGGACTGCACCTTCGTCAAGACGCCGTGCAGGTTCGCCTCGCGGTTGGTGAGCACGAAAAGCCGCTCGTGGAAGGCGTAGAACTCGCGGCCCTTGTTCGCCTTCTCCCGGACGAAGTAGCGCACCCCGGCGTGCTCGGCGGGCCGGACCGCGGTCACCTCGCCGGCCGCCTGCTGGGCCTTGTTGACGCGCTCGACGAGTCGCTCCAGGGCGGCCGGGTCACGCGGCCGGACGAACATCGTGCCGCCGTCGGTGTCGGGCTTGCCGGCGTCGCCGGGCTGGAAGGCGAACACCACCGCCTCGCCGAAAATGTCGTCGCGCAGTTCGTCCGAGGTGACGCCGAGTTGCGCCGTGACGAAGTCGCGCACGGCGATCAACTTCTCGGCCTCCTTCGGGTCCACGAACTGCTTGACCAGCGGGGACGCCGCCAGCCAGACCGCCATCGGCGACTCGGCGAAGGCTTTCAACTGCGGGCCGAGGTTGCGGACGACGAACACGACCGTCGCGTCCGGCGGGACGAGCGGCCGGAGGGGGGCGACGGGGTCGGCGGCGAACAGCGGCGGGCCGGCGCTCATGGTGACGACGGCGATGACAAGGCGGAACGAGGTCATCGCGGCTCCTGCGTGGTCACCGTCGAGAGCTGCCGCACGTCTTTCAGGAACAGGTTCACGGCCCGCCGGGTCGTCTCGGTCAGCGGGTCGAGGACCGCCACGGAGACCGACGGCGTCGGGAGTTCGACGGGCGGCGCGACGACTTCGACCGGCTCGGTGCGGGCGGAGAGCAGGTTGCGAGTCGGGGCCAGGGCGGCGTCGCCGGCGCGTTGGGTGACGCTGGCGAAGGCGTCCCGGACGTCGCCAATCGGGTCGGCGGGTGCGGCCAAGACCGGCACGATCGGAACCGCCTCGACGAGTTCGATTTGACGCCGTGGGCGGAACCCGTCGGCCGCCAGCCCGACCGCGAGAAGCAGCGCGGCGGCGACACCAAACCGCGTGGCCCACTGTTGCCGGTGGCGGTGCCGGCGGTCCCGGACGACGGCGGCGAAGGCGCGGTCGGCGAAGCCACTGGGCACCGCGACCGCGTCCGCGCGGAGCAACGCCGCGAGTCGGCAGGCGGGGCAGGGGCCGGTGCGGCAGTCGGGGCAGGGCGGGGTCATCGGGTCGCCGGGTGGGGTGGGGGGTCGGTCGGGGGCACGTGGCCGAGGCGCTGCAGTTCGCTCAACACTTCCTGCCGCGCCCGGTGCAGCCAGGTCTTGACGGTGCCGACGGGCCGGTCCACCGCCGCGGCGATCTCCTCGTAGGGCAGGGCGTGCTCGTGGAAGAGCAAGAACACCTCGCGGTACTCCGCCCGCAAGGCGTCGATCGCGTGCCGCAGGGCCGTCGTCAACTCGCCGGCCGGGGTGTCGGCCGGGCGGGCCGGTACGTCGTGCAAGAACTCCGTCGGCTCCGGCAGTCGCGCCCGCTTGCCGAGCCAGGTCCGGCAGCGGTTCACGGTGATGCTCAGCACCCACGGCTTCAGCGGCCGGGTCGGGTCCCACGTTTTCAGCGACCGGAACACGCGCAGGAACACCTCCTGGGCCACGTCCTCCGCGTCGTGCCGGTGCCGCAGCATCTTCAAGCTGACGGCGAACACGTCGGCCTCGAAGCGGGCGATCAACTCGCGGGTCGCCTCGGGTTCGCCCCGCAGGCACCGGCGGGCGAGGTCCTCATCGCTGGGCACGCCGACCCCCTTGCCCGTGACTACTCGCGTCCCCGGCGGAAAGTTTCATCCCGGTCATTCGACGGCCGGCTGGCGAGATTTGAAGGGCGACAAACAACGTCGCCCGCCGGAACGGCGGGCGGGCGGGGCGAATCTTAAAGGCGGGAGCTGTACTTCTTCACCGACTTGCCGAAGACCGCTTTGCGAACGGGCGGCGGGGCTTCCGGCTCGGCCCCGTGCGCCGGCCGCTCGCGGACCTTGCGGGTGACGTGGGCCTCGAAGCCCTCGATGCGGTCCTCGTCGATCAGCTTGTTGATCGTCATCTCGATGTCGGTCAGGTGCCCGCCCTGCTCGGGCGTGACGAAGGCGATGGCCACCCCGTCGCGGCCGATGCGGCCCGTGCGGCCGATGCGGTGGACGTAGTTCTCGATGTCCATCGGCAGGTCGTAGTTAATCACGTGCGAGATGCCCGACACGTCGATGCCGCGGCTGGCCACGTCGGTGGCGATCATGAACTTCAACTTGCCACTGCGGAAGTCGGCCATGATCTTTTCGCGCTGCTTCTGCGGCAGGTCGCCGTGGATGGCCGCGACGCTCGCCAGGGAGCGGGACATCTTCTTGTGCAGGTTGTCCGCCCAGCGCTTCCGCTCGACGAAGATCAGGCACTGCCGCGGTTGCTCGCGCTCGATGACCTTCAGCAGCAACTCGAACTTCCGCTCGTCATCGACGGTGATGAACGCCTGGCGAATCTTGTCCACGGTCACGACCTTGGGGGTCATGTTCATGTGGATCGGGTCGCGCATGTACCGGGACACGAGCTTCTTGATCGGCTCGGGCACGGTCGCGGACATGAGCAGCGTCTGGCGGGACTCGGGGCAGCGGCGCAAAATCCGCTCGATGTCCGGGCGGAAGCCGATGTCGAGCATCCGGTCGGCCTCGTCCAGGACGACGTACTTGACGTGGTCGAGGTTGAGCGTGCCGCGGCGCAAGTGGTCGAGCATCCGGCCGGGGGTGCCGACGACGAGGTCGCAGCCGCGGCCGAGGAGGTCGAGTTGCTTGCCCATGCCGGCCCCGCCGTACACGGGGACGGTGCGGAAGAGCTTGCTCGGCGCGAGCTTGACGCCCTCGCCGGCGACCTGCATGGCGAGTTCGCGGGTCGGGCACATGACGACCGCGATCGGGCCTTTCAACTTGTGCGGCCGCCAGCGGTTCATGAACGGGAGCAGGAACGCAGCCGTCTTGCCGGTCCCGGTCTGGGCCTGGCCGATGACGTCCGCGCCGCGCATGGCGACGGGGATGACGGCGGCCTGGACGGGCGTCGCGTGGGTGTACCCGGCCTGGCGGATGGCGTCCATCAGCGGGCGGTTGAGCTTCATGTCGGCGTAGAGCGTGAGCGGCTCGTCGTCGGCGGGCGACATTTCGGCGATGGGGGCTTCCGGCGCGTCGTCCGCGTCGGTGTCGGAACTCTCGTCGCCGCTGGGGGCGTCCGCGTCCTCGTCGGCCGGGAAGCCGAGCGTGTCGTCGTGGTCAGCGTTGGGAGGAATAGCCTCGGACTCCATAATGCCTTCAAGTGTTGGGCGTGGTGTGCGTCAACGTCAATAGTTGATATAAGCGCCGCCGGCCCCGAAGTCCAGGGCCGCGCGCCCTGGGTGCAACTATACTCTCGGACACCCCTCCCCCACGGGACAGCGAAATGGGCTTCTTCCGCCGACTCTTCGACGCGATGTTGTTCCGGCCGGTCGGCAGCAACACCGGCTCCGGGACGACCCGCCGCGAATTCCTCGTGACCGTGCAGGGGGCCGCCGTCGGCACCTTCCTGCTGCCGGTCGTGACCGGAGACGTGGCGGCCGTCGGGGCCGTCCCGCCGACGCGCCGGGTTCTCGGGCGCGTCAACAAACTGGATGTCGGCGGCCAGTTCTCGCTGCTCTGGACAGAACTCGGCGATGACGGCAAGCCGCGGGTGATGGTTTGGAACCCCGAGACCCGCCAGGAGGTCGCCGACGCCCGGCGGTTCTACGACGCCGGTCGGGGCGTCGGCCGGGACGCCCCCGCCGGCCGCCGGATCCGCCGCGGGTCGGCCGTCGAGCGCACGCCCGAGGAACACGAGTACCTCGCCGCGATCCGCAATCGCCCGGACGACCCCCAGCCGTACCTCGACTACGCCGAGTGGCTCGAAGGCCGGGGCGACCCCTACGGCTCGTTCATTCGGGTGTGCGTGGAACTCGAAGGCCCGAAGGATCCTCCGGGAGACGACCCCTTGTGGGCCACGAGCCAGGCGCTCGTCGAGGCGCACGCCGAGACGTGGATGAAGCCGTTGATCGGGCTGGGCTTCCAGCCGGAGATCATGGGCATCCGGACCATCGAGGTCTGGTTGACGAAGTTCGGCACGATCCAAGATTTTACGATCGATCGTCCCGGAGTGCTGCCGGAAAACGTCGGCCGGTTCTTCGCCGCGGTCCCGCTGATCCGCAAGCTTCTCCTGTCGGACGACGACATCGACTTCGGCGGGGTCTGCCACCTGCCGCAGATGGCCCAGATCGAGGAACTGACGTGCCGTCACGTCACGCCCGCGCAATTCCTCACGGCCTGCCGCTCCCCACACCTCGGCAAACTCCGCAAGCTCGACGCCTGGGTGCAGTCGGGCCGCGACGACCGTCTCGGCGAAGCCGGGGGCCGCGCGTTGGCGGCCGCGCCGTGGCTGCACCAACTCGACTGGCTGGCCTTGACCCGCAGCGGCCTGGGGGACGACGGCGTCCGCGCCTTCGCCGAGTCCCCGGCGGTCGCGCGGCTGAAGTCGCTCGACCTGTCGAACTGCGGCGAGTACGGCCCCGGCTTCGTCGCGCTGGCCAACTCGCCGCACCTCGCGGGACTGGAGGTGCTGAACTGGAGCGGTAACCACGTCAGCCCCGAGGCGCTGGGGGCGCTGGCGACCGCCAAGTTCCGCAGCAACTTGCGCGACCTGAACCTGAACTTTTGCGGCTCGCTGGGCCTGGGTCGGGCGGCCTTTGAACAGCTCGCCGCCGCGAATCTGCCTCGGCTCGAAGTGCTCGACATCAGCACCGGCCGGCTCAACGATGGCGGCATGGCCGCGCTCGCCGCCGCGCCGTGGCTCGCCGGGCTGAAGGACCTCAACGTCGCCGGCTCAGAAACGGGTGACACCGAACTCGCCGAACTCGCCCGGCTGCACCTGCCGAAACTCGAACGCCTGAAACTGGACCTGAACCCCTTCGGTGACGTCGGACTCGCTGCGTTGTGCCGAGGCCCGGCTTGGCCCGGATTGAAGAAGTTCGAGCTAGTCCCGAGCCCTGAGTCGTCGCCCGGAAGCCCGCCGCCCGGCCCGGAGGGGGCGCGGGCGTTCGCCGAGAGTACGCGCTTCCCAAACCTGGAAGAAGTCGATCTGCGGCGCGTTGAGATCGGTGACGCCGGCGCGAGTGCGCTGGCGAAATCGGCCGGACTGTCGAAGCTGAAGAAGTTGGCCGTATCCGAAGACCAAGTCGGGCCGGCGGGTAAGGCCGCGCTCCAGCGACGTTTCGGCGACGGGCTGTCGCTGTGCTAACTTAGCCCCTCAGCGAGTGTCAGTCACGGTACGGATACGACGGTCTCACTCCTGTTCCGCATCCAGGCTCCGCCGCCGGCCTGGAAGGGATTGGCGTGGGTGTACCCGGCATGACGGATCTCGTCCGTGAGCGGGCGTTGAGCTTCATGTCCACGTACCACTCCAACGCGGTGACCGGGCGCGCATTCCGCCGCGGCGCACCCTGTTCGAGCGGCGCGCTTTCGGTTGAATACTGGCTGTGCAACGGGCGAGGTTCGGGCCGGGGGATTGCGATGGAAGTGCTGCTGACGGCCGACCAGATTCACGCCCGCGTCGGCGAACTCGCGGCCGACATCCGCCGGCAGTACGCCGGGCAGCCGTTCACGGTCGTCGGCATCCTGACCGGCAGCCTGGTCTTCCTGGCCGACCTGATCCGCCGCATCGAACTGCCGCTGCAAATCGGCCTGATCGCGGCGTCGAGTTACCGCGGCACGGCGACCTCGGCCGGCACCCTGGTCGTCCAGGACAGCCTCCTGCCGGACGTGGCGGGGCGGCACCTGTTGCTCATGGACGACATCCTCGACACCGGGCGGACGATCAGCACCCTCGTCGAGCACATGCACCACCGGGGCGCGGCGTCCGTCCGCACGTGCGTCTTGCTGCGGAAGGTCGGCCGGCAGCAGGTCGCGTTCGAGCCGGACTACACCGGGTTCGCCATCCCGGACAAGTTCGTCGTCGGGTACGGCCTCGACTTCAACGACGACTACCGCCACCTGCCGTTCATCGGCGCGCTGCCCGACCCCGCGACCGCCGCCCACGCCTAACGATCGGTGCCCATGACCCGCGTCCTGTACGTCGCCTCCGACCTCGGTTCCTCCGGCCCCGCCAAACTGGTGTCGCTGCTCGCGCCGGCCTTACCCCGCCCCGCGTTCGAGGCGGCCGTCGTCGATCTCACCGGCGGCGCGTCGGTAACGATGGTCAAGCGACTCCGGGACGCCGGGGTGCCGTGCTACGACGCCGCGCTGCGGGGCGTCATCGACCTGCGCGGCCTCCGCAACTTGCGCCGCGTCATGACGGCGTTTGCCCCGGACGTGATCCACGTCGGAGGGACGCGGGCGCTTCAGGCGATGTCGGGGCTTTGGTTCGCGAGCCTGAAGTCACGACTGCCGCCGATCGTCGCGTCGGGTATCGACGCGCCGTTGCTAGGCTCCCCTATCGTCGCCCGCCACGTCGCCCCCACGCTCGCCGAGGTATGGCGCTTGATCGTCAGCGGCGTGCCTGTCGAGCGCTTCACAATCTCCGATCCGGCCGTCGCTGCGTGCGAGCCGACGCCCGATGCCACGGGTCTTCGGGCAACCCTCGGCATTCCGCCGGCGGCACGGCTGGTCATCGCCGCCGGCCGGTTCGACAGTGTCGCCGGGCTGAAGTCGGCGGTGTGGGCGTTCGACGTGGTCAAGTACGTCGCCCCGGACTTGCACCTTATTCTCGTCGGCGACGGCCCCGAGCGCGAGCGACTCGAACGCTTCGCCAAGGCCCTCGGCTTCGACGACTACCGCGTCCACTTCGTCGGAACCCGCGACGACGTGCCGGAACTCCTGAGCCTCGCGGAACTCGTGTGGGTCACCCACAATGTCGGCGGCGTGAACGTTGCGTTGGAGGCGATGGCGGCCGGCAAGCCGGTCGTCGCCTTCGGCAACTCGGACCGCGCCAACTCGGACCTCGCCGATATCCTCGTCGAGGGGGTCACGGGGCGGTTCGTGCCCTACGGCGACCGCGTGCGGCTGGCGGCGATCTCGAACGAACTGCTCGAAGCCCCCGAGGTCGCCCGCGCCTTAGGAGAAGCGGGCCGGCGGCGGGCGATTGAGCACTTCGGCGTTGACGCGATGGCGTCCCGGTTCGCGTCCCTCTACGATGAGGTGGTCCGAACCCCCCGGCCCGCGGCGGACCTTCGATGACCACTGGCAACGTGACGACCGTGATCCTCGCCGGCGGCAAGGGCACCCGGCTCGAACCGCTGACCCGCGACCGGGCCAAGCCGGCCGTCCCGTTCTGCGGCATTTACCGGATCATCGACTTCACTTTGTCGAACTGCCTGAACAGCGGCCTGCGGCGCATCCTCGTGCTCACGCAGTTCAAGTCGCGGAGCCTCGACCGCCACATCCGCCGCGGGTGGAACTTCCTCAGCCCCGAAATGGACGAGTCGATCGAGGTCCTGCCGCCGCAACAGCGGATCGACGAGAACTGGTACAAGGGCACCGCGGACGCCTTGTACCAGAACATATACAGCATCGAGAAGGACTCGCCGGACGAGATCGTCATCCTCGCGGGGGACCACATTTACAAGATGGACTACCGGCGGATGGTCGAGTCGCACCGGGCCAACGCCGCCGACCTGACCATCGGGTGCATCCCCGTGCCGCTGGCCGAGGTGAACCAGTTCGGCGTCGTCCGGACGCACGCCGACGGCCGCGTGTCGGGGTTCGACGAGAAGCCGGACACCGCCCCGCCGATGCCCGGCGACTCGGCCCACGCCCTGGGGTCGATGGGCATCTACGTGTTCAAGACCCGCGTCCTGTTCGAGCACTTGTGCCAGGACGCGGCCAAGCCGGACAGCGCGCACGACTTCGGCAAGAACGTCATCCCCGCGCTCATCGCCGACGGCCACCGGGTGTACGCCCACCACCTCCAGGACGAGAACCGCAAGGCCCGGCCGTACTGGCGCGACGTGGGCACGCTGGACGCCTTCTACCAGGCCAACCTCGACCTGATCGACGTGGACCCGCAGCTCAACCTGTACGACGCCCGGTGGCCGATCCGCACGGTCCACTCGCAGTTGCCGCCGCCGAAGTTCGTCTTCCAGGAACCCGGCCCGGACGGCGTGGCCCGCCGCGGCGAAGCCCTCGACAGCCTGATCTCGCCGGGGTGCATCATCTCCGGCGGCCGCGTCCGCCGGAGCGTCCTGTCGCCGGGCGTGCGGGTGAACAGCTACGCCCTGGTGGACGACTCGATCTTGTTCGACGGGGTCGATGTCGGCCGGCACTGCCGCATCCGCCGGGCGATCATCGACAAGGAAGTGAAGTTGCCGCCGTACACGGTGCTCGGGTACGACCTCGACTTCGACCGCCGCCGCGGGTTCACGGTGACCGACCAGGGCGTCGTCGTCATCGGCAAAGACGAGCCGCCCGAAGCCTTCCTCGCCCCGAACGTGTTGCCGGGGTGAAGGCGAGCGGCGTACTATCGTCCCCCGGTCGCCGCGACCATTCGCTCCCAGATCAGCAACGCCGCAACGGTTTTGGCGTCCTTGATGCGGCCGTCGAGGCACATGGCGACGGCCTCGCTTAATGACAATGTCACCGCCTCCAACTCCTCGTCCGGTTCGAGGGCCGTCGGCCCGGGGGTCAGGTTCTCGGCGACGAACAGGTGCAACTTCTCGTCCATCACCCCCGGCGACGCGAACAGGTAGCCGAGGGAGCGCCACGTCGCCGCGGTGTAGCCGGTCTCTTCTTGCAACTCGCGCCGGGCGGCGGCTTCGACCGGTTCGCCGACTTCGAGCGTGCCGGCCGGGACTTCCCACAGGGTTTCGCCGACGACCCAGCGGCGGTTCCGCAACAGGCAGACGTGCCCGGCGTCGATCGCGGGCAGCACGACGACGGCCCCGGGGTGGACGACGGCGTCCCGGCGGATCACGGTGCCGTCCGGGGCCGTCGTCGTATCGACGTAGACGCGGATGCGGCGGCCGGTGTGGACGAGTTCGCGGGCCATGAATTCACTCGGGGTGGACAGGGTCGGCCGGGGCGGGCATAACCGCGGCCGGGCGAGGGTATGGTATGGCGGCGGCACGGCACGGCACTCACTGGGCGCTCGCGGGGTTCATCGCCCTGCTGGCCGGCGGCGGGGTGCGCGCCGTGGACCCGCCGCGGCCGACCAACGTCACCCCGCCGGCCCTGCCGACGCCGAGCATTCCCGTGTCGGTCCCGGTGCCGCCGTCCGGGCCGCTCAAGCCGACGCCGGACATCCCGCCGCTCGGCCTCACGACCTTCTCGCAAATCGACGGCCTGGCCACCGGCAAGACGGTGAGCGTCCCGTTGCAAGCGGTGACGATGCCCGACCCGCTGCCGCCGCCGGAACTGCACACCGGGTACCTGCCGGCGGTCGGGGCACCGGTCCACGACTGCAACCCCATCGCCAACAGTTGGCTGACCGCCGAGGCCGTGCTGTGGTGGCCGAAGGGGGCACCGCTGCCGCCGCTGGTGACCGCGAGCCGGGGGGCCGCGCCGCCCCGCTTCGGCGGGCCGAACACGGCGCTCCTAGTCGGCGGGTCGGCGGACAGCCCGGAGTCGCTCGGCGGGCGGTTCGGGTACGGCTTTTCGGTCAACGAACAGGGGACGGCCGGGCTGGGCGCGACGTACTTCTTCCTCGGCACCCGGGTCCGCCGCGAACTCTTCGGCGACGCCCCGGGCCGCACCTTCGGCCGGCCGGTCATCGACCCGGCCACCGGGGCCGAAACGGTCTTGCCGGTCAGCGCCCCCGGCGGCCCGCGGGGCACCATCGGCGTCGCCACTTCGACCCGCGCGATGGGCTGGGAGGCGAACGGCCTGTTCAACCTCGTCACCGGCCCCCAGGCCCGCATCAACGCCGTCGTCGGCTACCGGTACTTCCAGGTCAACGAGGGCCTGGCCGTCACCCAACTCGCCGTCCTCCCGGGCGGATCGATGAACGTCGCCGACCAGTTCGACACCCGCAACCGCTTCCACGGCGCGCAACTCGGCCTGACGGCGGACGTGGTCCACGGCGGCTTGTTCGTCGAACTCACCGGCAAGATCGCGCTCGGCCAATCGACCGGCCTCGTCGCCGTCCGCGGGCTGACGACCGGCCCCGGCGGCGCGCTCCCCGTCGGCGTGCTAGCCCAGGCGACCAACAGCGGGCACTTCAACCAGTCGTCCCTCGCCGTCCTGCCCGAGGGGACCGTGCGGCTCGGCTTCCGCTTCGAGAACCGGTCGCGGATTTACGTCGGCTACAACCTGCTCTACCTGAGCGAGGCGGTGCGGCCGGGCGAGCAAATCGACCGCGCCGTGGACGTGGCCAATCTGACGCACTTCGGCACGGGGGTGGCCGTCGCCTCGGACCGCCCGTCCCTGCCATTTTTGCGCAGCGACTTCTGGGTCCAGGGCGTCGTCATCGGGCTGGAGTACCGGTACTAAACCAGGCTGCGAGTTTGTCGGGCGGGATACCGGCTGGACGGGACATCGTTCCCGCATTCGTCTCCGCCATCGTGTCGCCCGCCGAATCGGGCTGAGGGTTGGGTAGCTCCGCCGCAGGCGAGTCTTGTTAGCCCGACGCGCTAGCGAGGGTCGATGGGTCGTTGACAATGTCGGGAGTCGTGGGCCGAAGGGTCGATAACTGCCAACCTTGCCCTCGACCGCTCGACCCTCGCTAGCGCGTCGGGCTAACAAGACTCGCCTGCGGCGGAGCCGAAACCTTGCTAAACGATTACTCGGACTCCGCTTTAACCGGTTGCGGCGTCCATTCCGGCGGCAATCGTTCCGGCAGGCCGGGGAGTGGGTCGAGGCCCAGGCAGTGGGCGAGGATCGGGGCGAACAACAGCGACGACACCCGCTCCGGCTGCTCGCCCAACTTCGGCACGTTCACCCCGAAGGCCAGGATCGGGACGTGCGTGTCGTACGGGTGCGGGGTGCCGTGCGTCGTGCCGGACGCGAGCTTGCCGCCGGGGTACGTGTACGGCAGCGCAAGCAGGTACACGTCGCCGCTGCGGTCCGGGTGGAACGACAGTTGGGCGGCGCGCGCGAACGGCTCGGTCAAAGGCGGGCCGGCCAGGAGCGAGCGCGGGAAGGCGGCCTCGGCGACGTCCGGGCGGTTGCCGGCCCAGTCGGCGGCGGCCTGCTCGACGGCGGCCCGGTCCAGTTTGCTCGCGGTGATTTGCCGCTGGTTCAAGTAGACCCACGGGTAGTCGAGCCGCTCCAGCCACTGGCCCGGCTTCTCCCCCGCGCCGAACCGGGCGTCGAGGACGCCGCCGAGCGGGGCGTACGACGCGACCACGTCGAACCGCCGGGCCTCGGGGTGCGCCGGCAGGGCGCGTTCGGGCAGCGGGCAGACGCCGTGGTCGGCGCTCAGCACGAAACTCAACCGGTCGGCCCCGAGCTTGGCGGTCAGCGTGGCGACGACCTCGGCCAGGAGTTTGTCGCTGCGGACCGTCACGTCGAGGACCTCTTGCGAGTCCGGGCCGTAGGCGTGGCCGACGTAGTCGTTCGCGGAGAAGCCGAGCATGAGCAGGTCGGTGCCGCCGCGCTGGCCCAGCCCCTCGGCGTCGATCGCGGCCCGGGCGAACTCCCAGAGCAGTTCGTTGCCGAACGGGCTGGCGACGACCGCCTCGTAAGCCTTCGGCCCGCTCGCAACGCGGTGCGGGAAGACGTTCGCCGTGCTCTCGCCGGCCCCGGCATCCGGCCCGGCGTGCAGGTCGTACACGGCCGGGTCGAGCAGCCGCGTCCAGTCGTGCCCCACCATCCGCTCGGCCGGCTTGTCGGCGTTGAACTTCTCGGCCCAGGCCGGCAGGCGGTCGCGGTAGTACCCGGACGTGGCGAACTGGCCGTTCCCGGCGTCGAACCAGTACGCTGCCGTCGGCGACTTACCGCCCATCAGCACCGCCGCGCGGTCCTTGAGGGCCATGCTGAAGACGCGGCCCTTGTTGGCGGCGACGAGCGCGTCGCCGACCGTGTTCGAGAGCAGGCGGTCGGGGGACTGGCTGCCGCCGGCCGCGGGGTCGGCCCCGCCGAGCGACGGGACGCGGTCGTACGCGCGGTCGGCGGTCGCGCACACGACGACCTTGTTGCGGCCCCGGTCGAACCAGGCGTTATCGACGATGCCGTGGACCCGCGGTGGCTGACCGGTACTCAGCGACGCGTGGCCGGGGCCGGTCGTCGTGACGGCGTA
The DNA here is from genome assembly GCA_025362195.1 of Fimbriiglobus sp. Lineage (GTDB taxonomy): Bacteria > Planctomycetota > Planctomycetia > Gemmatales > Gemmataceae > Fimbriiglobus. The sequence continues at coordinate 38,117 of JANYHV010000020.1, forward strand.
GGGGATGTGCGCCCGGCTGTACCACGCCCCGCCGGCCTTGAGCTTCTCGAACCCGTCCGGGCCGAACAGCTTTTGCCAGCGGTCGAGGTAGTCCCCGCGGAGTTGGTCGAACACGACGACGACGACGAGCCGCCCGCCGGTGTCCTCGGGGGGCGGCTCGTCGTCGCCGAACTGCCGGACGACGAACACGATCCCGGCGGCGACCAGCGCGACGACCGGGAGGAGGATGACGACGCCCCGCAGGGCCGGTCCGACGCGCACGACGCACTCCACTCGAACACGTTACTGGGCCAGTTTGACGGCGATCAATTCCTTGTCGTCCCGCACGTACACGACGCCGTCCGCCAGCGCCGGGTGCGCCCACGTCTCCCGGCAGACCTTCGCCTTGGCGAGTTCCTTGTACCCGGCCGCGTCGGGTTGGATCAGCGTCAGGTTGCCCAGGTCGTCGAGCATGAGTAGCTTGGCGTCGGCGGTGCGGACGAGGGCGGCGTGGTACTTGCCGACCTTCGGCTTCTCCCAGCGGGCCTTGCCGGTCAGCGAATCGACGCACCGCAGTGTGATCGAGGCGTTCACGAGCGACGCCTGGCCGTTGATCATGTACAGGTCGGTCCCGACCGGCACCGGGGTCGAGAAGTAGCACGTCAACGCGGCGTTCTTCCAAACCTGCTCCGGCTTCTGGCCCTCGGCCGTGGGCAGTTTCAAGCCGACGCTGCCGGCCGTGACGCTGCTGGCGACGATCAGGTCGCCGACGCGGACGGGGGTCGTCGAGCTTTCGTTCAGCCGGTCCTTGAAGGGGAAGGACCAGAGCAATTTTCCGTCCGGGGCCAGCGACCGCACGTGCGTGCCGGTCAGCAGGACGAGTTGCTTCGGGTCAGTCGCCAGCAGGGTCGGCCCGGCGTAACTGGCCGGGTCGCTGGTCGCCTTCCACGCGACCTTGCCGGTGGTTTTGTCGAAGGCGACGACCCCGGCGTCCGGGCCGCCGACCATGACGACGACGGTGTCGCCGACGACGATCGGCGACGTGCTGACGCCGAAGAACAGGTTCTTCGCGGCGAAGTCGGCGAGGGTCTCGACCTTCCAGACCACGTCCCCGGACTTGGCGTCCCAGCAGGCGAGGACGCCGGTGTTGCCCAGCGTGTAGACGCGGCCGGCGTCCACGGCCGGGGTGCCGCGCGGGCCGTTGCCGAACGGCGGGGTGAAGGCGGCCCGGGGGTAGCTCTTCGTCCAGAGGTTTTCGCCGGTGTCCGCCTTGAACGCCGCGAGCGCGTCCTCGTTCTTGTTCGCCGGCTTGAAGAAGGCGTACACGACCCCGCCGGCGACGACCGGCGAACTGTGCGCCTCCCCGAGCGGTTGCCGCCACAGCACTTTGGGCGGCGCGGTCCACGGGGCGACGGTCTCGGTCGAGACGCTGTCGCGCGTCGGCCCGAGGAACTGCGGCCAGTCGGCGGCGCTCGCCGCCCCCGCCGTCAGCGTGAGTCCGGTGAACAGGAGCGTGCGGAACATCGGTGCGTCCTTACGTGACGGGCAGCGGGATGCGGGACGGGGCCGGGCGTTCGGGCAGGTTCAAAAAGTGGTGCAGGGGGGCGTACTCCCACGGGGCGTCGAACTCGTCGGCCAGCCGCTTCAATTTCTTGACCGCCGCCTCGGTGATGGCGTTGCCGGTCTCGGTGTACGCCTCGTCGCAGAAGTAGATGCGGCACCCCAGCGGCCGGGGGTCGCGGGTCGTACACAGGCCATTCACCTGAAACGGGCACGACTCGCGGCCGACCGGGGTGGCGTACTCGGGAGCGGCTTCGAGCAGGATGTCGGCCTCGAACCGGCTCAGGAACAGCGTGTGCCCGTACTCGGCGAACCGGCAGCACTTGCCCGACGCCACGCAGCGCGGGGCCGCGGCGGCGACGGCGGCGTCCACCTCCGCGTACACGTCCAACACCCGCTCGCGCAACGTCTCGGCCATACGCCCCTACATCTTGATGACTTTGAGCCGGGCCGTGATCTCTTCGACCGTGATGAGCTGGCCCTCGCCGGACCCGGGGCAGATCTCGACCGCCTGCTGCCAGGCCTCGGGCGTGCTCAGGTTGCTCTCCCAGAACGGCCACGTCCGGCACTGCCGCGGCCGAACCCGGTACACGGTACACCCCTTCTGGCGGTCGTAAAAGACGCAATCGCCGTTCTCCTTTTCGCGCAGCGTCCGCCGGCCCTTGGCCATCTTCGTGTGCAGCGCGACGAACTCGTTCTCGCGCTCGCCCCGGGCCGCCGCCAGCGCCGTCACCTCGGCGTCGTCCACCCAGACGTACCCCGGGTCGCCGGTGCAGCACTTGCCGCACTGCGTGCAGGTGAACTTCAGGCCGCCGGCGTACCAGGCCTTGTCCGGCTTCGGCTCGTCGCGTTCGATCTCGGGCATTCGCGTCAGTCCAGCGTGTAGGGGGAGTTCGCGTTCGCCTCGTGGCGGATTTCGTCGACCGCGTCCTGCTTCAACCACCCGGCGTACAGGCGGTTCGCGCCGTTGAACACCCAGCCGTCCTGGGTGCCGACGTTCTTGTACGCGTGGACGACGCCGGCCGGGACGATCAGCGCGTACGGCGAGTCCGCCCCGACCTCGCGGACCTCTTTCGCCCCGAACGTCGGGGACGCGGGCCGGGCGTCCCATAAATAGACGCGGAAGGTCGAGGGGCCGATGAAGCAAAAGTAATCGGCCTGATCGGCGTGCTCGTGCGGCCCCCGCTCGACCCCCGGCTTGGTCATCGACACGTAGGCCATGACCGGCTGGAATTTGGGGTCGATGAGGTCGTTGCGGAACAGTTCGGCGAGCCACCCCCGCGAGTCGTTGAAGAACTTGAGCGGCACCCACTTGATGTCGCGGATCGGCGAGGCTTCGACGTACTTCGGCAAGTCAACCTTCATCGCGGGCTTCCTGGACGGGCGCGGGCAGTTAAAGGATTGTCGAACCCGGAGGCGGGCGCGTCAACCGTCACTCCAGATCGATGAGCACCAGGCCGCCCTCGCCGGCGACGGCCAGGGTCAGGCAGTCCGGGGAGAACGCGAGCGCGTGAACGGGGCCGAGGTTCCAGTCGTACGCCGCGCGGGCCGCCCCGCCGTGCGGCTCCCACAGCAGCACCCGGCCGTCGAGTCCGGCGGACGCGATCAGCGACCCGTCCGGCTTGTACGCGACCGCCTCGACCCCCCCGGCGTGCCCGGCGAAGTCCCGCACCTCCCGGCCCCCGCCCGTCTCCCACACGGTGACGAACTCGCCCCGACAGCCGGCGAGTCGGTCCCCGGTCGGACTCAGCGACAGCGAGTGAACGTGCCCGCGGGCGGCGTACCCGGGAGGCACCGTCCGGGCGTCGAGCCGGCCGACGCGGACGTACTCACGGCTCGCCACCGCGACCGTGTCGCCGTCGCGCGACAGGGCGAGCGCAGTCACATTGACGCGTTGATTGAGCCACGACTTGACTTGCATGGGCCGCGGGTCGATCTGCCACAACTCGGGGCGGCCGACCGGCTCGTGGTAAGGGGACCGCTCGTAGTGCGTGTAAGCGAACGAGTTGCCGTCGGGTCGAAACTGGAGATCGACAATCGTATCGCAGGCGCGGACGACGAGTTCCTGAATGACCGGCCCGCTCGCCAACCGCTCGACGCGGTGCCACATGCTCCGGTCGTCATCGAACGCCTCGCTCGGTTTACCGGTCCCGAGGTTCCAGAACCGCAGGCGGTCGGACGTGTCACGGAGCGCGAGCGGATAGTGGTAACCGGTCAGCAAGCGCTCGCCGTCCGGGTGGCAGGCGACCGACAGGACCGAGGTGAAGCCGGGCCAGAGGGTGAACTTGGGGCGGGCGGTGTCGCGGTCCCAGACGATGATCTTGCCGTCGTCGCCGCCGGACACGAGGGTGCCGCCGTCGGGCGTGAAGGCGACGCAGCGGACCGCCTGGGTGTGGCCGACGAACGGCATCATCGCGGCGAGACCTCAGTTGTTACGCGCCCTCGCCGAACAGGCTCGGACCGGCCTCGTCGCGGCGCTTGCGGGGGCGCTCCGGCGGCTCGATCACGATCGGCGTCACCGGCACCGCCTTGACCTTCGGCGCGGCGACCGGCTTCGGCGTCACCGGCACTTCGACGACCGACGGGAGTGCCACTTGAACCGGGGCGTGCGGCCGGGGCGTCGGCGGGCCTTCGAGCGAACCGAGTACGGCGTAGGCCCGGTCGAGGACCGACTTCGGGACGCCGGCCAGTTTGGCGACGTGGACGCCGAAGCTCTTGAGCGCGTTGCCCGGCGCGATCTTGTGCAGGAAGATCACGTCGTCGGCCAACTCCTCGACCTGCACCGTGTAGTTGCGCAGTCGCGGCAGGGTCGTTTCGAGCCGCGCGAGTTCGTGGTAGTGCGTGGCGAACAGTGCCCGGCAGCCGACGGTGTCGTGCAGGTATTCGGTGATGGCCCATGCCAGCGACACGCCGTCGTAGGTGCTCGTGCCGCGGCCGATCTCGTCGAGGATGACCAGGCTGCGGCTCGTGGCGTTGTTCAGGATGTTCGCCGCCTCGGTCATCTCGACCATGAACGTACTCTGGCCGCGGCTCAACTCGTCGCTCGCGCCGACGCGGGTGAAGATGCGGTCGGTCAGGCCGACCGTCGCCGACTTGGCCGGGACGAAGCTGCCGACGTGGGCTAGGAGCGTGAGCAACGCGACCTGGCGGATGAACGTGCTCTTGCCGCTCATGTTCGGCCCGGTGATGAGCCAGAAGACGCCCTCGGCCGGGTGGAAGCGGATGTCGTTCGGCACGAACGTGCCCGGCGGCAACACCTGGTCGAGGACCGGGTGCCGCGCCTCGGACGCGAGCAGGATCGGCTCGGTGACGATGGTCGGCCGCACGTAGTTCCGGCTGGCCGCGAGTTCGGCGAGCGAGGTCAGGAAGTCGAGCAGCGCCAACAGGTCGGCCGTCTGGAGCAGCCGCGAAGTCTGCGCGGCGACCTGGTCGCGGATGCCCAGGAACAGCTCGAATTCCAGGGCCTGCGACCGCTCCTGGGCGGTGACGACCTTCTCCTCGTACTCCTTCAAGCGCGGCGTGCTGTACCGCTTACAGCCCTTCAACGTCCGCTCGTGGATGTACTCCTTCGGCACCCGCGTCTCGTTGGCGTTGGTGATCTCGATGTAGTAGCCCATCACGTCGTTGAAGCCGACCTTGAGGCTGGCGATGGCCGTGGCGGTGATCTCCTGGGCCTGGTAGCGGGCGATCCAGTCCTTGCCGTCGCGGGTGAGCTTGCGCAGCTCGTCGAGTTCGGCGTGGTAGCCCTCGCGCAGGATGCCGCCGTCCTTGGGCGTGTACGGCGGCTCGTCGACGAGCGAGCGGTCGAGCAGGTCGCGCAAGTCCGGGCAGAGTTCGAGCCGGCCCTCGACCTCTTGCAAGAGCCCCGACTTGCGGCCGGCGAGCTTGCCCTTGAACTTGGGCAGCAGCCGCAATGTCCGGGCAATCGCCGCCAAGTCCTTGGGGTTCGCGCGGGCCGTCGAGGCGCGCGTGGTTAGCCGTTGCAAGTCCGACGTGGCTTCCAACAACTCGCGCAGTTGGCCGCGCAGCGGGTGATTCAACAACAACTCTTCGACGGCGTCGAGCCGGGCTTCGATCAACGGCCGGTCGTTCAGTGGCGCGAGCAGGGCGTCGTGCAGGAAGCGTGCGCCCATCGGCGTGACGGTGCGGTCGAGGACGCCGATGAGCGAGCCTTCGCGCTGGTTGTCGCGCAGGGTCCGCGTCAGTTCGAGGCTCCGCCGCGTCACCTCGTCGAGGATCAGGGTTTGTTCGGGGCGGTACGGCTGGAGCCGGCGGATGTGGCCGAGGTTGGCCTTCAACGTCTCCTGCACGTAGACGAGCAGCCCGCCGGCGGCGACGAGGGCCGACTGGCCGTCGTCGAAGCCGAAGCCGGACATCGTCGCCACGGCGAAGTGCGTGCGGAGGGCGGCGTTGGACGTCGCCGGGTCGAAGTTCCAGGCCGGCCGGGACACGAGCGACCGCGGCGGGTTCGGCCCGAGGACCGGCGTCAGGACGGCGACGGCGTCCTCGGCCAGCAGGCACTCGACGACGCCGAGCCGGGCGAGTTCGTCGGGCAGGAACTTCTCGGCCAGATCGACGGCGAAGAAGGCCCCCGTCGAGAGGTCGATCCAGGCTAGGCCGTAGGAGCCGGGCTTGCCGCGTACGACCGCCGCGAGGTGGTTGGGCCGCCGCGGGTCGAGCAGTTCGTCCTCGGTCACGGTGCCCGGCGTGACGACCCGGTTGACCTCCCGGCGGATGATCTTCTTGCCGGCGCTGGCCTCCTCCATCTGCTCGCACACGGCGACCCGGTGCCCGCCCTTGAGCAAGACGTTGAGGTAGTGTTCGAGCTTGTGGACGGGGAAGCCGGCCATCGGGATGAGGTTGTCGCGCTTGGTCAGCGTGATGCCCAGGACGCGGTGCCCGAGTTCGGCGTCGTCCTGGAAGAGTTCGTAGAAGTCGCCGTTGCGGAACAGCACCAGCATCCCGGGGTGTTGCGCCTTCGCCTCGGCGTACTGCTGCATCATCGGCGTCATGCGACCGTCCGTTCGACGGAGGAAGTGGGTGGGCGGCGGGTCACGACGCGGTGCGGACTTTCGCCATGCTCATGCAGTTGCCGCGGCCGTGGTACTCGACCGTCGTCATGAACTTGCGGATGAGCAACAGCCCGCGGCCGGACGGGCGTTCGAGGTTTTCCGGGGCGCACGGGTCGGGCACGTGGGCCGGGTCGAACCCGCACCCCTCGTCGGCGATGTGCGCCTCGAACCGGTCGGCCGTGATCGTGTACCGCAGGCGGACGCACTTCAACGGGTCGAGGCGGTTGCCGTGCTTGACCGCGTTGACGAGGGCTTCTTCGAGTGCGATCTTGATGTAAAACTGGTCCCGGTCCGGGAAGGCGAACGGGGCCAGCGCCTGCTCGATCTCGCGCTGCACCCGGCGGACTTCGGGCCAGTCGCTGGCGAAGCAGATCTCGGCGACGGTTTCGAGGTCGGACTCGGGCATGGCGGCCACCGCGGGGACTCGGCGGGGGCGTCAGAATGCGTTCAGGCCGGTCTGCTCGTCCTTGACGATCTTGAGCATCTTGTCCAGCTTGGTCAGCTCGAAGATCTCCATGATCGTCTTGGAGATGCCGCACAGGATCAGCTTGCCCCCGCCGGTCGCCAGCCGCTGGTGCAGGCGGATCAACTTGCCGAGGGCGGCACTGGACAGGAACTCGACGGTCGTGAAGTCGAGCAGCAGTTTCTTGCGGCCCAACTCGTCCACGAGTTTGAACAGGTCGTCGCCGATGTTCTGGATCGCCTGCTCTTCGAGGATTTTCTTGTCCGTGAACTTGACGACGGTCACGTCGCCGATGTCCTCGAACGTGATGCGGGGGCGGCGGGCGGTCGACATGGCGGAGTCCTCGGCGAGGCGGCGAGCGGGGCGTTGGGGCGGAAACGGGGGACCCCAGAACCTTCCCGGAATTGTCCTCCCGGCGCGGCGAGTGTCAACCCGGCCGCGCGGATTTTGCGGCGGAAATCCCGGCCCGGTCGCGCCAACCGGCCCGCGTTACGGCACCGTCGGCAACGGGATGGCCCGCCCGCCGGGGATCGCCGGTTGCCCGGCGTACTCCGGCTCCATGGCGTCCAACTCGGCGATCATGTCGTCGCCGAAGTACCAGCGGATGTCGTCCCGGGAGGCGCGGTAAATGGTCGGCCCCGGCCCCTGGCAGACGAGTTCGTCTTCGAGGTCGAACTCGTAGGCGGGGCACAGCACGCCCTTGTCGAAGGACGCCGGGAAGAGCAGGCAGACCATCGGCTTGATGGTGTGCACGTCGATGCCGCGCTCCAGGGCGAAGCGGTGGATGCGGCAACCGCGGCCGGCCGGGTCGAGGAACACGCACGCCCACTCGTTGTGCTCCGACCGGCCTTCCGGGAGATCGACGACCTGCGTCCGCGTGTACCGCCCGCCGGGGTACTCCGGCTCGTCGAGCGTGCCGAAGTCCTCGGGGTCTTCGCGGAACCACTCCGACCGCGGCACGCCCAGGTAGGCTTCGAGTTCCGGCTGGAACTTCTCGAGGGCGGCGACCCGGGGCAACTCGGTGTCCGCCCCGTACTGGCAGCACGCGTCCGAGCAGAAGGTGCAGTCCATGCACGCGGCGAAGTACGTCAACTGGAAGATGCGCGGATCGACCTCGGCGATGACGGGTGCCCCGAAGGTGCAGGTGTACGCGCGAGAGAGCGGGCGGGCCATCCGGGTCGCTTCCGAGTAGGAGTTCCGCCGGGGCGGCGGGGGACGGGGGCGAAATCTGTTGTGACCATACGCGGACTGCGCGGCAACAGCAACCGGGTAATCTCACGGGGCCGGGAGGGCGACCACTTCCGCCGGGAGTTCTTCCGCCGGCGTCGCCGGCCGGGCCGGCGTCAGCGCGCGGCCGAAGCTCAGCCGGGCGTACCCGTCGCGGTAGTACTCGGCCAGTTCGCCGATCGACCGGAAGCCGACGCTTTGCAGGAACTGCCGCGGCGGGGCCTCGGTCGGGCCGCTCGACGCGTGGGCCAACAAGAGCCGCCCGCCGTTGGCCGCGGCGGACTCCTCGACGGCGCGCACCAGCCGCCGGCCGTGGCCTTGAAGACGCTGGTCGGGCCGCACGAAGAGGGCTTCGAGGGTGGCCGCGCCCTGCGCCCCGTCGAGCAGCGCGGACAGCGCCACGCCGACGATGGACCCGCGGCGCGTCAGGACGATGCACCGCCGCGCGACCGGGTCTTTGCGGTCCAGGACGACGCGGATACGGGCCACCAGGGCCGCCGTCGGCTCGCCGGCGACCGACGCTTCGTTCGCCAACAGGTCGAGGACGCCGGGCAGGTCCGACGGGCGGGCCGAGCGGACCCGGCAGATCGACGCCGGGGACTGCTCCGGCTGCGCGATCGTCGCTTCGAGTGCGGCTTCCGACGCGACGAAGGAACGACCCAGCGACTCGGCCAGGTGCGGCGTCGGCCCGCGCCGCAGCGCCTGTTGGACCAGCCCGACGATGAACTCGGCGTAGGGAATCTTCGCCGACTCCAGGCCCGCCGCGAGGCCGGCGAGCGGACTGATGCACGGGTTCGGGTTCACTTCGAGGATGAACGGCTCGCCCTCCTCGTCGAGGCGGAAATCGACCCGCGCGTAGTCCCGGCAGCCGACTAACTCGAACGCCTTCTTCGACAGCGTGGCCAGCCGCTCGTGCAGCTCCGGCGTCACGTCGGCCGGGTTCTTCGCCGGCGTGGCCGTGAACTCCAGCGTGCCCGGCCGCCACTTGGCGTCGAACGACACGATCGGCCACAGGTCGGGCCGGTCGTCGGGCGGGACGAACAGAATCTCCGAGTACGGCAGCGTCGTCAACTCGCCGTCCCGCTCCATCAGTGCGACGTTGAACTCGCGGCCGCGGACGAACCGCTCGACGAGGACCGACGGGCCGTAGGTCGCGCGGATGTACTCGACGCGGTCTTCGAGCTGCTTCTGGCCGGTGACGACGCTCGCCTGGTCGATGCCGACGCTGGCGTCCTCGCGGCCCGGCTTGACGATGACCGGCCACTTGATGCGGCACCGCGGGACCGGGCCGTCCTCGACGACGAAGAACGGGGCCGTCGGCAGCCCGGCCCCGGCGAGCAGTTGCTTCGTGAGCGGCTTCGACCGGCACATCAGCAGCGGTTGCGTCGGCGAACCGGTGAACGGGACGCGAAGTAATTCGAGTAGGCCGGCGACGTACGCCTCCGTATTGCCCCACTGCGCGAGGCCCTCGTACAGGTTGAACACGGCGTCCGGGTTGGACGCCTTCAAGCCCTTCAACAGCGCCGCCGGATCGTCCCGGAGGCCGAGCCGCTCGACGGCGATGCCGGCCTGCTGGAGGATGCGCGCGACGGTGTCCGCCGTGTACAGGATGTCGTGCTCGGAGTCCGCGTCCGGGTGGTCCGGGGGCAGGGTCGGTTCGTTGAACAGGACGAGGACGCGCGGCGACATAGACTCTTCTCCGACGGGCGGCGGGCGGCCACTCCGGGTTCGGGCGAACTCACAGAGTATCGACCGGCCGGTGCGGCCCGCACGCCGCAAGTCTTCAAGTTACTCCGCGCGAGTGGAGTGCCACAAGCGGAAAGGCCGCGCCGCCGCGCGGACCGGGCGCGAGGGGCGCGTCATCACCGGACTAACGCGCCCTCACTTCGCCCGCGCGACGGCGGCTTCGACGATCCGGCCGACGAGGTCCGCGTGCGTCACGCCGAGCAGCCCGGCCATGATGACGAGGTCGCTCGACTCGGGGTTCAGACCGGGCAGGGGGTTGATCTCGATGAAGTACGGCACCCCGTCGCGGACCCGGAAGTCGAGCCGCGCCACGTCCCGGCAGCCGAGCAGGTCGAACACCGTCAGGGCCGCCTCGGCGATCTCCTGCGCCACCCCCGGCGCGAGCTTGGCCGGGCACTCGTAGTCGATCAGCCGGCGGAAGTCGCGCTTCACTTCGAGGCTGTAGACGAAGTGTTCCGCCGGCGTCTTCGGCGAAATTTTCATGACGCCGAAGACCTCGGGCGGGTCGTTCCCGAGAACGCCGACGGTGACCTCGTCGCCGGCGATGAACTCTTCGATCAGCACGGCCTGGCCGTAGTCGGCCCAGAGCTTCGCCACCGTCGGCCCGAGGTCTTCGGCGCGGGTCACCAGGCAGCGGCTGCGGATGCCCTTGCTCGACCCCTCGAAGACCGGCTTGGCGATGACCGGCAAGTCGAGGCCCGCGTCGGTCAGGATCGGCGGGAACTCCGCGCAGTCCCCGTCGTAGGGCTTCCGCGGCGGCGAGATGGTCAGGCCGATCGGCACCGCGATGCCGGCCCCGGCGACGAGTTGCCGCGTCACGTCCTTCTCCAGCGCGACGGCCATTGCCAGCGGGTCGGACCCGGTGTAAGGGATGCCGAGCATCTCGCACGCCGCCGGGACGCGCGCTTCCCGGCTGCGGCTGACGCCCGACCCCTCGGCGAAGTTGAAGACGAAGTCCGGCTTCTCGCGCAACACCGCTTCCAGGAACTCCCGGCCGTCGCCGAGTTCGACCGCTTCGTGGCCCAGACCGCGGAGCACGTCGGCGATGGCCCGGATGGTCCCGGGCGCGTCGAACTCCTCGTGCAGGTCGTCCGGCGCGCCGGGCGGCAGCGGGCCGTCGGGCTTGAGGTCGAAGGCGATGCCGAACTTCATGGCGGACTTCCGGTGGAATTGTGCCGGCGAGCCGGAAGCGTCAGCGCCCGGAGTCTTCCCGCGAAGAACTCCGGGCGCTGACGCTTCCGGCTCGCCGAGAAGTGTTACTGAGCCTTCGCGCTCGGATTCAGCATCGGCAGCGCGATGACCGACCGGCGCTCGTCGTCCGGGGCGCTGCTGCCGCACCCGCTCGCTTGCTCGGCGAGTTGAATCTTGCGGCGGCGGGCCATGCGGTCGATCCCCTCCGGGATGAGTGCCGTCTTGTCGCCTTGCAGTAGGCCGCTGACGCCGCGGGTCTTGGTCGTCTTGCCCGCGGCCGGAGTCGAGTCCTCGGCCTGGTAGCGGACCAGCATCCCCTCGTAGTTCCGCAGGATCGCGGCGTCGTCGGACATGCTGACGAGGTAGTTGGGCATGAGCGGGATCTTGCCGCCGCCGTGCGGGCTATCGACGACGTAGGTCGGGATGGCGATGCCGGACATGTGCCCGCGCAGGCCCTCCATGATCTCCATGCCCTTCCAGATGCTCGTGCGGAAGTGGCCCGCGCCGGTCACCGGGTCGCAGTGGAACAGGTAGTACGGCCGCACCTTGATGCGGAGCAGGCCGCGCAACAGCGAGCGAATGGTGCCGAGGCTGTCGTTCACGCCCTTCAACAAAACAGAGTGGTTGTTGATGACCATGCCGTGCCGGATCAGCGACTTGCAGACGCGGTGGGCTTCGGGGGTCACTTCACGCGGGTGGTTGAAGTGCGTCTGGATGTACACCTTCTCGGCGTCCGCGAGGGTGTCGAGGAGTTCCTGGTCGTAGAGGCGTTGCGGCAGCGTGACCGGCACGCGGGTGCCGATGCGGATGACGTCGACGTGGTCGATCTCCTTCAAGTTCTTGAGGTAGAACTTGAGCTTGTTCAGCGGGAGCGTGAGCGGGTCGCCGCCGGAGATGATCACGTCCCGGATGGCCGGGGTGTCGCGGACGTACTGGATCATGCGCTCGTCGTCGGCGCTGACGCCCTCCCAGCCGCCGCGGGTGAGGGTGGCGCGCTTGCGGGTGCAGTACCGGCAGTACATGGTGCAGTTCGGCGTGGTGACGAGCAGGCAGCGGTCGGGGTACCGGTGCGTCAGGCCCGGCACCGGCGAGTCCTTGTCCTCTTCAAGCGGGTCTTCGAGTTCGTACCCGGACTCGGCCTCGAGGGGCGACGGGACGGACTGGAGGCGGATGGGGTCGCCCGGGTCTTCGGGGTTGATGAGCGAGAAGTAGTAGGGAGGGATGGCGATCTTGAAGTCGGCCTCGAGCCGGCCGATCGCCTCCAACTCCTCGGACGTGAACGGCAGCAGCGAGCGCAGTTGCCTAACACTGCGGATGGTGTTCTGGGTCTGCCAGCGCCAGTCGTCCCACTGCTCTTGCGGCACGTCCTTCCAGAGGGCGTGGCGGCGGGGGCGACTCGGAGGCTCTTCGTCGTCGAACCCGCCGGGGCCGGAGACGGCCTGTTCGATGGGGAGCGGGTCCTGCGCGTCGGACTCGAACATAACGAAGGTGACCTCGGGGGAAGCCAGAGTCCCGGCCCTCGGCGACGCCGCCGAACGGGTGGGACGTTGCCGGTGACGCCGTTCAAGGGGTCTGCGGCCCGTGCTTCAAAGTCGAATACTAACGCAGGGTGCGCGAAAGACAAGTTGCGCAAGGGGCCGCGAAAAGGATTCGCCAACTTTCCCCGCGCCCTCACCCGCGTGACCCCAACCCGGCCGGCGGGTTTGCAGTGACACACCACTGTCACTGACCCCTCCGCCCGCCCCTCCGCCCGCGCCGCGCGGCCACTCATAGCGTCCCCGGCGGCGCAATCAAGGCGGGTTCAGCGGCCCTCGGTCAGGGCGAACTGCGCGAGGAAGAAGACGTGCCGCCGGGCGTCGCGCGGCATCCAGTCGGCCGTCGGCTCGCACGCGAACCGCACGACGTGGCGGCCCGGCGGCACGTCGATCGTCACGGCGCGGGCCGGGCTGGTGGAGTCGATCGCCACCTCCTCGCTCCAGACCGGCCCCGAGATCCTGAGCGTGGACGGCAGCGTCGATTCGGTGCGGGCGACCATCGTCATCGTCACGCGCCGCGTCCGGTCGGAGGGGTTGACGACCCAGGCCTCGCCGCGGCGGGCGCACCAGCGGTGCGAGTCCTCGTGGCCCAGCCGCTCGAAGCTGATGAAGCCGTGGAACCAGAGCACCCGGACCGCCTCGGCCTCGTCGCGGGCCATCTCGCCGAAGCGGCCGCCGAGTTCGGACTTGAGGCGCTCGCGGTAGGGCCGCAGGTCGTAGAAGGACTGCTCGCCGCGGGCGTGCGCGATCGCGGGGGTGGCCTCGCGCAGCTCGGCCAGCACCGCCTTGGCGAGCGCCGCGGCCGCCTCCGGGGAGTAGGGCCGCCAATCGACGCACAGGCCGTCGAAGCCGCGCAGGGCCATGCGGCGCAGCATCTCGGGGGCCTCCGCGGAGGAGACCTCGCGCTGCCAGCAATCGACCTCGCGGTACTTGATCGCGCCGAAGGACCAGCGCGTGCGCTCCGTGAAGAGGTAGCCGCGGGCGTGGTCGTAGCAGCCCATCGCGCTGCCGCGCTGCATCGTGCCTTCGGGGTAGTCGTTGTAAGGGAGCTGGAAGACCGTCCCGCCGCCCAGGGTCCGCTCGACGCCCTGGTAGAAGTCGCGGTCCTCGGCGTAGCGCTGGTACTCCTCGGCGCGGGCCTCGAGCCTCGACGTGCGGCCCCAGTCCGCGGGCGTCATGTCGAGCAGCCCCAGGGCGGTGACGCCGGCGAAGAGCGGCCAGCGCGCGTACCAGCGCCGCGGCACGTTGCGGTCGAGCGCGTTGAGCGTGAGCCACAGCGCGAAGAAGGCCAGGAAGATCGACATGCGGGCCTGCGCGCGGATCGCCGCGGTGACCAAGTCGCTGAACAGCGCCCCGACCCCGCCGATCGTGGCCACCAGGAACGACGCCGCCATCAGCGCCGCGACCGCCCGCGCGACCCGCCGCCGGCGGCCGCGCGGCCAGAAGACCGCGACCGCGCCGACCGCCAGGCCCGCGACCCCGACCGCCCCGAGGCTGGCGGTGTTCGACTCGTCCTTGGAGCGGTTGAGCGAGTCGTGGGCGCTCCGCCAGCGGGCCAGCGCGGTGACGCGGTGGTTCACGATCGGCAGCACGAGGTAGGTCAGCTTCATGCCGTAGGTTTCGGCGTCTTCGGGCTGCCGCTCGATCGGCACGCTGTTGCGGCCGGAGTCGTGGTGGGCGAGGTAAGTCGGCGCGTGGTTGGCGACCCCGCCGGCGAACACCACGCCGACCAGGAACGCGCCCCAGGCCAGCGGCTTGTACGACCGCCGCAGCGCCGCCCCGTACAGCCCCGCCGCGGCCAACAACGTACACGTGAAGAAGGCGTAGTAGGCCCCGGCGCACGACGTGGCGAGCATCGCGACGACCGGCCAGCCCACGCGGCGCAGCCTCACCCGCCCGAGCGCCAGGTTGACGGCGACCACCAGGCCCAACGGCACGAGGTAGTAAGCCGAGAGGAAGTAGTGGCTGTAGCCGCGGATCTGGTGGTACGGCAGGAAGGCGTACAGCAGCCCCAGGCAGCCGGCGGCCGACAGCGACAGCCCCAGTAGCCGGCCGGCCAGCATCGCGCAGAACGCCGCCAGCGGGTACGTCAGCAAGTAGTAGACGTTCATGGCGACGATGGGGTGATCGACCACGCGGTCGATCAGCGCGATGGCGGCGAAGTGCCAGTGGTCGATGACGGGGAAGTCGTACAGCTCCTGCCGGCCGGGCGCGCCCATGCGCTCGTTGAGCCAGTGCGTGCCGCCCTCGTGCTGGGCCTGGACCATCGGCACGATCAGCAGCGAGTCGCCCGCGCTGAGGATCGGCACCTTGAGGTCGATCCCCTCCAGGCGGTGGCCGACGAACAGGAACGCGCAGGCGATGCCCACGCAGGTCGCGTAGGCGATCAGGCGGCCGGCGAGGGGCAGGCCGGCGCGGAGGAGGTCACGGCGGCGGGTCATAGGCGGTCACCTGGTGCGGAAGTCGAGGAGCGTGTAAAGGTCGTTGCGCGAGTCGCTCGGCAGCACCGGCACGAGCGAGCGGCACCGGAAGCGAACCGCGTGGCGGCCGGGCGGGATCACGAGGTCGCGGCAATACTCGGCCGGCTTGTCCTCGCCGCCGATGGTCAGGTCGTCCACCCACGCCTCCCCGGCGGGGGACGCCAGCGCGCCGTCGATGCGCAGCCGCGCTGGGCCTTTGAACGTCGTGCGGAACTTCATGCGCACCGTCACGGTCACCGGCGACGCGGAGCGGTTGACGAACACGGCCAGCCCCTCGGGGCCGCCGAGGCGGGCGCGGTCCTCGTAGCCGGGCGGCTCGGAGCTCGTGAAGCCGGTGAGCCACAGGACGGCGAGGCCCTCGCGCTCGGCCTGCGCCCGCGCCTCGAAGCCGCCCGCCCCGTAGTTGCGCACCAGGCTCTCGCGGTAGCCGCGCAGGTCGTAGAAGTGCAGCCGGCGGGCGGGGTACGCCTCGCGCAGCGCCCCCGCGCCGAGGTACTGGTCGAGCTCGCGGCTCAGCTCGCGCCAGCGCTTCGGGGCGATCCCCTTGGCGTCCACCAGCAGGCCCTCGAAGCCGACGAGCGTGAGCCGCTCCAGCAGCCGCGGCACCGGCTCCTTGCCGCTGACGGTGCGCGCCCAGGCGTCCCACTCGCGGCCCTTCATCGCCCCGAAGCTGAAGCGCAGGCCGGCCGTGTGCAGGTAACCGATCGCCGCGTCGTAGGCCTTGGTCGCCTCCGCCGCCCCCGGCTCGCGGTACGGCCGCGCCTCCGGGTACTCGACGAACGGGTAGTTGAAGAGCATCCCGCCGGGGATTCTCGCCTCGACGCGGCCGAAGAACTCCGCGTCGGCCGCGTACTTGGCTGCCGCCTCGGCGCGGTCCTCGACGACACTCCGGTAGCCGGGCTGCGCGGCGCGCAAGTCGGGGAACCACGCGTCGTTGGTCTGGTCCCAGAGTCCGAACGCAGTCAGCGCCGCGAAGGCGGGGGCGCGGAGCCGGCGGCGCGTGACGAAGAGCCGGTCGGCGGCGTAGCAGACGACGAAGACCGCGGCGAAGGCGATGAAAATACTCAGGCGGTTGTAGCAGCGCACCTGCGGCGACGCCACGAGGCTGAACACCGCCCCGAAGCCGCCGATCGTGCCCAACAGCGTCGCGGCCACGGCCAGCGCCGACAGCGGGCCGAGCGTGTCGCCGCGCCGCACCGGCAGGAAGCCCGCGGCGAGCAGGGCCAGGTAGCCGCACGCCCCGACGAGGCCCAGCGGGTCCCAGTCGGCCTCGTTCAGATCCTTGAACAGCGGGGCCTGGTAGGCGGACCGCAACGCGGCGGGGTCGAGCAGCACCGTCGAGCCGACCGCGACGGGGTTGTGCCGCTCGACCGGCAGCAGCAGTTGCGCCATCTTGAGGCCGTAGAGTTCGGTCTCCTCGGCGTAGCGTAGGTGCGGCCGGCTGTTCTGGCCGGCGCGGGCCTGGTAGACGAACGACGGGGCGTGGTTAGCCACGCCGCCCGCCACGACGACCGCGACGACGCCGGCCGCCGACAGCAGCGCCCGCACGCTGCGCGTCCGCACCCAGCCGTACAGCCCCGCCACGGCCAGCAGCGCGCAGGTGAAGAAGGCGTAGTAGGCCCCCGCGGCGGAGACTAGCAGCGCGACTGTGACCGCGACGGCCGCGTCGCGGTTGTGCAGCGAGAGGCGGCGGCTGCCGTCGGGGCGGGCGGGGTAGAACGGCAGCCGGCCGCGGCAGATGTCGAGTATCAGCATCATCGCCGGCGGCACCATGTAGTACGCCGCGAGGAAGTAGTGCGTCTGGCCGCGCAGGTAGTGGTACGGCTGGAAGGCGTACAGCAGCGCCGCCGCGACCGACGCCGGCCCCGACAGCCCGTAGCGCCGGCAGACCGCGAGCGTCGTCGCCGCCGTGAGCGGGTAGGTCAGCACGTAGAAGAGGTTGAACACGATGACCGGCGACGGGAAAGCGCAGCCCAGGCACCAGATCAGCGCGAAGTGCAGGTGATCGACGACGGGGAAGTCGTACAGCTCCTGGACGCCGGGGGCACCGAGCCGCGGCGTGCGCCAGTGGGTGCCGCCCTCGACGACCTCCGTGACGAACGGCAGGATCAGCAGCGCGTCGTAGTCGTAGGTGAACGGGGCGTGGAAGTCGGCCTTGTCGAGCCGCAGGCCGGCGACGAGGACGGCGACGGTGATCAGCGCCGCGGCGAGGTGCCACCCGAGTTCGCGCAAGGCCCAATAGGTTGCGGGCGGGGCGGCGGGTGGCGGGGCGGGCATGGACGCGGTGCCGTAGGATACCGGGGGACGCTGCACCTAACCAGGATACGAAAGGCCCCGCGAATGACACCCCCGACCGGCCCCGCGCTCGTCGTCGGCTGCGGCTACCTCGGCCGCCAAGTCGCCGAGGCCTGGCGCGACGACGGCCGCCCGGTTTACGCCCTCACCCGGAGCCGCGCCGACGAGTTGCGCGCCGCCGGCCTGACCCCCGTGACCGGCGACGTGACCGACCCCGCGAGCCTCGCCGGCCTGCGCGACTTGCCGCCGCTGACGACGGTGCTGTACGCCGTCGGCATGGACCGCCGCGCGGGCCACTCGATGCGCGAAGTCTACGTCGAGGGCTTGCGCAACGTGCTCGCGGCGCTGCCGCCGGTCGCGTGTTGGGTCCACGTCAGCAGCACCGGCGTCTACGGCCAAACCGACGGCTCCGTCGTCACCGAGGAGTCGCCGACGGACCCGCGCGAGGAGTCCGGCCGCGTCGTGCTGGAGGCGGAGCGGACGCTGCTCGCCGCGCGGCCGGGGGCGACCGTGCTACGCTTCGCCGGCATCTACGGCCCCGGCCGCTGGCTGCGCAAGGCCGCGCTCTTGGCCGGCGAGCCGTACACCGCCGACGCCGACAAGTGGCTGAACCTCATTCACCTCGCCGACGGCGTGCAAGCGGTGCGCTGCGCCGAGTCGCATGCGGCCGGCGGCGTCTTCAACGTCGCCGACGACGAGCCGGTGCGGCGGCGCGACTTCTACACGGAGTCGGCGCGCTTACTGGGTGCCCCGCCGGCGAAGTTCACCGCGCCGGGCACGCCGGTCGCCGAAGCGAACCGCCGCGTCAGCAACGCGCTCGCGCGCCGGGTGTTGGGCTTCACGCCGCGGTACCCGAGTTACCGCGAGGGGTTGGCCGCGTCGGGCGGATGAAACTCCCGGCGAGCGGCGCGGCTTGGTCTTCTGTAGCTGGCCTCTGTGACGCCGGACACGCTTCCCAGCACCAGAGTTAGCGACCCAGGCAGTAAGACCGGCCTCACAGAGGCCAGTTACAGAAGACCGAACCGCCGCCGCGCGGCGAGGCCCTCAGTACCCCAGCTTCTCGATCAGGTCGCCCCACTGCTGGCGGACGACGGCCGCCTGGGACGCGCCCAACTCGAACTTGTTGACGGCGTAGTCGCGGTTCCGCGCGGCGTACTCCTCGACGCGCGGCCGCACGGCGTCGTAGTCGCCGAGTGACAGGCCGTCGTAGATGCGGCGCATGCCGCCGGGCATGTCGGGGACGAACTCCTCGTAGCGCACCTCGACGAGTTGCCCCGGCGGGATCAGGTCGCGCGTGGCGAAGTAGCGCGTCATCATCACGCGGAACTCGCGCAGCACCTTCGCCTCCAGCGGCGGGCCGCCGCGCGGGGTTTGCAGGCCGTGCGCCGCCGCCATGCTCGTCCACAGCTTCATCGTGGACGAGTACAACGTCAGCGGGTCGCGGCGGATGTGGACGAACTTCGCCCGCGGGAAGAGTTGCAACAGCTCCGGGATGCGGGCCGTGTGCGGCGGCGACTTCAGCAGCAGCGGCCTCGGGTCGCGCAGGGCCAGCCGCTTCACGAACTGCAACAGCGTGCGTTGCCACTTCGCCCGGCCCGCCGCCGTCAGCCCCGACAGGTCGAGCGCCCCCGGACTCATCGGCGGGTTGTTGGGGAAGGCGATGTCTGTGTACGTGCTCGGCTCGCCCAAGAGCGCCAGCGCGAACTCGTCTTCTTGGGGGCGCTCCCAGCCGGCCGGCATGTCGTCCATCGGCCGCTTCTTCGGCAGCAGGAACGCCAGGTGCTTCTTGAACAGCGTCTCACTCAACAGGTGGTGGCACGGGTTGAAGCAGTCGTGCGTCGTCGGCGTCGAGAAGCGGCCGTCGAGCGTCAGCAGTTCGTGCAGCAGTGTGGTGCCGGTGCGCCAGTGGCCCAGCACGAAGATGGGGTCGGCGGCGAGTTGGTGCCGCGCGGCCCGGTCGCCGTACTGCGCCTCCTGCGCCCAGCGGGCGACGGTGTTGGCGAAGGTGACGACCGACATGATGCCGGCGATGTACCAGTACGGCGGCTCGACGGCGAAGCGGTTGGTGGCCATCAACTTGAGGAATGCGAAGTAGTCGAGTCCCTCCCACAGCCGGGGGGCCCACTCCCGGCGGGGTGCCGTCGAACCGGGCGGCGGCGGCATACTCGGACCTCGCGGCAATTTAGAAGGAGCGGTGGAACTTCGTGCCCAGGAAGTTCAAGAACCCCACGAGCACGAGCCCCAGGAACAGCGCCGTCCAGACGGCGAACGCCCAGCGGTACGGCCGCGTGTTGCCGCCGCCGGGGAACTGCTGGTGCGGCGTCGGGTCGGTCGGGTCGGTCATCGGCTCCCTCGCTCGCGGTCACGCCACCCCACCCTATCGACGCTTGGCCGCCCACGACTCCAGGCAATGCGGCTCACCGCACCGTCACGTCGCGGAACACCCCGGCGCTCGAATCGACGATGCGCCGGCGGCGCTCGGTGCGGGGTGCCACGGCCTCGGCCCGCAACTGCCGCAGGTCGTCGAGGGTCGCCTGGCAGACGTGGCAGCCGACGAGCTTGACGTGCGCGGTCACGTAGGCGGCGAAGTCGTCGTCGAGGATTTCTTCGAGCGCCATCGACAGTTGCTCGCGGGTCGGGCACGACAGCCGCTCGCGCCACCAGACCGCGCCGATGCTGTGCTCGCCGTGGTCAGTCTCCTGCCTCACCTGGGCGACCAGGGCCAGCAGCGCCGGCCGCTCGCGGATCGCCTTCTCGACCGCCGCCGCCCGCTCCGGCGGCAGCGCGTCGTGCAGGTAGCCCTCGATGGTGGCGCGGGTAATCGGCTGGTCGGGCATGGGTCGCACCGCGGGGGCCGTCGGGTTCGCGTGACGCAGTCTTATCAAAGGCGCAAGTCGGGCCGGATTCAAGCCCCCGACGCCGGGTCCGCCACGCCGGCGTCCGCGAAGCCGGCCCGCCGCAGCACGCAGGCGTCGCACAGGCCGCACGCCAGCCCCCCCGGCGTGGGGTCGTAGCAACTCCAGGTCAGCGCGAGGTTCACCCCGAGCCGCAGGCCCTCCCGGATGACTTGGACCTTGGTCATCTGCACGAGCGGGGCGTGGACGCGCAGCCGCGTCAGGTTCTCGACGCTCGCCTTCGTGGCGACGTTCGCCAGCGCCTCGAACGCCTGCAAGAACTCCGGCCGGCAGTCGGGGTAGCCGGCGTAGTCGAGCGCGTTCGCCCCGATGAACAGGTCGAACGCGCCGAGCGTCTCCGCGTAGCCGAGGGCCAGGCCCAGCAGGATCGTGTTCCGCGCCGGCACGTACGTCGGCGGGATCGACGCCGCCATCCCCGCGGCCGTGCGGCCCTTGGGCACCGCCGCGTCGCCCGTCAGCGCCGAGCCGCCGATCGCGCGCAAGTCGAGCGACACCGTGCGGTGGCCGGCCGCGCCGAGTTGCGCCGACACGAGGCCGGCGCTACGCAACTCCCGCGCGTGCCGCTGGCCGTAGTCAACGCTCAGGGCGTAAGTCTCGAAGCCCGACGAGCGCGCCGACGCCAGCGTCACCGCGCTGTCGAGTCCGCCGCTGAGTAGCACCACCGCCCGCCGCATGACGCCGCCCCCGTTGCCCGTACATTGAGAGCAGAGCTAAGATAGTAACTGCCGCCCTGACCCGCCCCCGCGACCGAGTGCCCGCATGGAACTGACCCCGACGCCGTCGGCCGACCAACTCGACACCTTCCCGAACCCTAGCCCGGCCCGCGACTACACCATCGAGATCGTCTGCCCGGAATTCACGAGCGTCTGCCCGCTGACCGGCCAGCCGGACTTCGGCACGATCACCTACGTCTACACGCCGCACGACACGAACGTCGAGTTGAAGTCGCTGAAGCTGTACCTGCAACGCTTCCGCAACCAGGGCATCTATTACGAGCAAGTCACCAACCGCCTGCTCGACGACTTCATCGCCGCGATTCAGCCGCGCCGCGTGACGATCGTGTCGTCGTGGACCCCGCGCGGCGGCATCACGACCAACGTGACCGTGCGTTACGAGAGGCCGGCGTGACCGACGAGGTGCCACGCCCGGTGCGATACGTGCTGGTGCTGTCGCTGCTCGCGGTGACGCTGCACTGGCCGTCGCGCGTATACGACACACACAGTCGAGGCGAGCGGCTGTTGCGCGGCCTGCGCTACTCGCTGTTCAATGCCGCCTTCGGCTGGTGGGGCTTGCCGTGGGGGCCGGTCCGCACCGTGCAGGCGTTCGCCGCGAACCTGACCGGCGTGCCGGCCGAGGGAGTCGATGATGCGTAAGCTCGCCGTGACTTGCTTGCTGCTCGCGGCACCGACCCTGCAAGCGGGGGTTTACTCGGCCGCGGAGCCGTCGGGGATGCGGGCGGGGCCGGGCGGCACGCTCGTCGAGTTGCCGTACGTCCCGCCGTTCAAATCGTTCCTCGAAGAGCGATTGAACGCGGCCAACCCGACGATGCCCGACGCAGTTGGGGGTGTCGCTACCTTCCGCGGCCTGCTGAAGTCGCGCGTCGAGGCGCAGTCGGCGAACGCCCGCCGGCTGCCGCTGCCGCAACAGGTCGCGCACGCCGTCGATCTGATCCGCGTCGGCCGGGCCGGCGACGCCGTGAACTTGCTGGAACCGCGCACGCGCGACCGCGACCCGGACTACGTTGCCGTGGTCACGCTGGCCCACGCCTACGCCGCCCGCGGCGACTTCGGCGAGGCGATTCGCTGCCACAGCCTGGCGACGTTCGACGCCCAGCCGCCGACCCAACTGCCGGGGGTTTTGCCCGAGTTGACGGCGAGGTACGTCGAACTTGAGAAGTCGCACTACGCCCGCTGGCTGCAACTGCGGCAACGCGAGTCCGGGCAGCGCGAGGGCTTGGCCGAGCAAGAGGTGCTGCCGCTGTTCGGCCCGACGACCAATAACCCCACGCAGACGCCGGTGAAGTGGGTCAACGAGGCCGGCGGTTACGGGCCGGGCAAACTCGCGGCTGCGCAACGTGCGAAACTCCCGCCCGACGCGGTGGCCGTCGTGCAGCAGTTGCTGCTGTGGTCGCCGGAAGACACGCGGTTGTTGTGGTTACTCGCCGAGTTGTACGTCGCCGACGGGCAGTTGCGCGATGCCGACCAAGTCTTCGACCAGTGTACCTGGGGCCGCAACTTCACGAACCGGCGGGTGCTGCTGGAGCACCGCGCGATCGTCCGGGATTTGGTCGCGGCGATGCCGGCCGAGACGATGGACATTTTGCCGGACGCGACCCCGACGGCCGACGACGCCGACAGGAAAGCGGCTCAGAAGTGGCAAGAACTCCAGCCGCAACTGCTCGAAGCGGCCGGAATTTTAGCAGCCTTCGCGACGCTGTTCGTCGGCCTCGCCGTGCGGGCCGTCCTGCGACGGCGATCCCGCACTCCTAGGGTTTGACGGCCTACTTCTTGGCACTCAAGGCGTTGTAGTAGTCGAGCATGGCGCGGTACATCGCCAAGTAAGCCTCGTCGTCGCCGTTGGCGTGATTGGCGACGGCCATGTTGTACTTGCCCAGGTGCTTGACGTATTCGTTGACGCCCG
>JANYHV010000046.1 GCA_025362195.1 Fimbriiglobus sp.
GCGACGGCGCGGACGCCGGCCAGGCGGGCGGCCAGGTCGGGCTGCTTGACGGCCAGGGCCAGGAAGGTCACGAGCGGTTGCCGCGCCCAGTCCTCGGGGCCGGTCGCCAGCCCGGCCTTTGCCCCGGCCGGCCAGCGGGCCAGGGACTCGCGCAAGCCGACCGTGAAGTGGTCGCGGCCGGGGGTCGGCGCGCGGTCGATGTCCCGGGCGTCCAGGGCGAGCAGGTACGTCCGCGGGTCCACGACCCGGAGCGCGACCGGGACCTGGTTCACGGTCGCCGCGTACCGCTGGTCGCCCGGGCCTTTCGGGTCGCGCTTGGCGGCGAACCCGCTCAGGATTTTCCGCGTGTCGGCCGGTACGTCGCGCAGGGTCAGCACGACGACGACGCGGGGGATCGGGTTGTCCGGGAGCACGGTGAACCCGGCCACGAGCGACCGCACTTGCTCCGGCTTGACACCGATCTTGTCGAGCGTGTCGGTCACGGTTTTGGGCGGCACGCCGAGGGCTTCGAGCAGGGTTGCGAGTTCGCCCGGGGCGTCGCCGGGGTGCAGGCCGACGACGGCGTTCACCTCCGGCGGCAGGAAGCCGAAGTCGCGGTCGAGCCGGCGAGCCGCGGCCGCTTCCGGCGTCTCCCCTTCGACGGCGACGGCCGCGTCGCGCGGGCCGCGGTTGGTCTTGCCGTTGAAAATCGAGTACGTGCCGACGCTGAACACGAGGACGAACAGCGTCACGCCGAGGACGGCCGGGACGACGAACGGCCGGAAGTCCGACTCGGGCACGTCGGTCACGGTCGCCGGCGGTTCGCCGTCGGCGAAGGCGGTCGCGGTGAAGCTCTCGCCGCAGCGCGGGCAGACGGTCCGCGCCCCCAGAGCGACCGGCTTGGCGGGGGCGAATTCGTGCGAACAGTAGGGGCAGCTGAGGCGGGCCGTCATGGCAGGGGTGGCTCCTTAAAGCGTGGGCGGTTTGTCGTCGTCTTCGTCGTCGCCGGCGGCTTGCAGGGCTTTCAACAGGCGGTCCCAGTTCGCGCTCGCGGGTTTGCCCTCCGGGGCGGCCGGGCGGGCCGACGGCGGCGGCGGGGGGGGCGGCGGGACCAACGGCGGGGCCGTGAAGTAGGCCGGGTCGCGCTGCAGGATCAGGTCGATGACCCAGCACCCGCCGGTGTGCGCCGCGCCGTCCGGGGCGTGCGCCTCGGTCCCCCGGCAGTGCCGCAGCACGGCCTCCTCGTCGCAGTCGGCGTCG
Source organism: Fimbriiglobus sp. (assembly GCA_025362195.1). Classification (GTDB taxonomy): domain Bacteria; phylum Planctomycetota; class Planctomycetia; order Gemmatales; family Gemmataceae; genus Fimbriiglobus. The sequence goes on from JANYHV010000046.1 coordinate 1,240, forward strand.
AGCAGCGCGTCGGCCAGGACCGGCATCCGGTCGTAGGCCCGCAGCTCGTCGATGGTCGTCGCCAGGCCGACGACGGTGTCCGTCCGCCACTCGGCCGGCAGGCGGTACGGCTTGAACGGGTTGCCGGCGATGTCCAGCAGGAAGCGGACGACGGCCTTGCGGTCGGCCCGCTGCTTGGCCTCTTCGAGGTCGCCGACCTTGGTGGCCAGGCTCTCCTCTTCCTTGGTCACCTTTTCGAGGGACGCGGCGTACCGGACGTTGACGTTTTTGCCGGTGTCGAGGTCGGCGGCCAGGTCGCCGGCGGCCTTCAACTTGAGCGCGGCGGCGGCGTGCAGACTCGCGGCCGTGCGGATCCGCGTCGCCTCGACGACGAGCCGGCGGACGCCCGCGAGTTGGTCCTCGCCGGGGGGCATTTCCATCAACAGGGCGACGACCCCGGCGGCGTGGACGGCCGCCTCGGCCGCCTGATCGACGCTCAGCCCGGCGTACCGCGCGGCCGCCTGGAACAGGGGCACGGCGGCGTTCACCTTCCGCTCGTCGGCGTGGACGAAGCTGTCCGGGTCGGCGTCCGGGTCGGCCGTGCGGACGATGGCGTGCTGGGCGGCCCGGGCCTGGTCCGGGGCGGCGTCCCGGGCGGCGTCCCGGGCGGCGGTGAGTTTCGCCCGGCCGCGGTGGGCGTGGGCCGCCCCGGCGTTCTGCTCGCACCACTTGACGGCGTCCCGCAGGTCGCCCTCGGGAATCGCCTCCCAGACGCGGCGGGCCACCGCGCACGCGAGCAGGTGCCACTGCCGGTCGGACAGGCGGTCGCCGACGAGGGCGAGCATCGCGTCCGGGTCGCGTCCGGTCAACCAGTCGGCTTCGGTCATGGGCTTCAACGCCTCGGGCGGGTCGGGTCCGCGCCGGGTGGGGCGGGGCGCGCGGCCGCGATTATTCTACTCATAGGCCGCGGCCGCGCCGCCGGCCCTTACAATCACCGGCATGACCCTGGCCCTCCGCGACCCCCCGGCCCCCGACTCGCCGCTGGCCCGGTGGGACGCCCGCTGGAAACTCGCCGGCCTGCTCGCCCTGAGCGCCGGCGCGTCCCTCCTGGAGACCCCCGGCCCGCTCGCCGCGTTACTCGCCCTGACGGCGGCGCTGGCCGTCGTCGGCGGGCGGATCGCGGTCACCGCCGTCGTCGGCCGGGCGCTGCTGCTCGCGTTGCCCGTCGCCCCCCTGCTCGTCGTCCTGCCGCTCGCCGACGGCCGCCGCGGCGGACTCGTGGCCGCAGCCGTCTCCGCGCGGCTCGTCGCCGTCGGGTTGACGGCGCTGGTCTTGATCCGCACGACCGGCTTCCCGACGCTCCTGGCGGCCGCCCAAGGCTTGCGCGTGCCGGGGGTGCTGGTGGCGGTCGCCCAGGCCGCGTACCGGTACAGCTTCGTGCTGGCCGGGGAGGCCCGCCGGACCCGCGTCGCCCTGCGCACCCGCGGCTTCCGCCTGCGGTCCGACCGCCGCACCTACCAAACCGTCGGGTACTCCGTCGGGGCACTGCTGGTCCGCAGCGCCGACCGGGCCGAGACGGTCGCCGCGGCGATGCGCGTCCGCGGCTTCAGCGGGGCCTTCCACACGACCACCGCCTTCCGCACGACGGCCGCCGACGTGGTCGGGTTCGCGGCGGCGATCGCGGCCGTCGCGGGGCTGGTCGCCTGGGACCGGGGGTCGGCCGGCGATGAGTGACGCCCTGTCCGCCCGGCAACTCGCGCACACTTACGCCGACGGCCGGGTCGCGCTCCACCCGATGACGTTCGCCGTCCGGGCCGGCGAGCGGGTCGCCCTCGTCGGCCCGAACGGGGCGGGCAAGACGACGCTGTTCCTGCGCGTCGCCGGGGTGCTGCCGGGGAAGCCGGGGCACCTCGCCGTGTGCGGCCTCGACCCGGCCCTGGCGGCCCACCGGTCGGCGCTCCCGGCGAAGGTCGGCATCGTCTTCCAGAACCCCGACGACCAACTGTTCGCCCCGACCCTCCGCGAGGACGTGGCCTTCGGCCCGCTCAACCTAGGCGCGACGGCCGCCGCCGCGGTCGCCGTGGCCGAGGAGATGCTGGCCCGCGTCGGCCTGCCCGGCGCGGGGGACCGCACCCCGCACACGCTGTCCGGCGGCGAGAAGCGCCGCGCGGCGGTCGCCGGCGTCCTGGCCATGCGGCCCGAGGTGGTGCTCCTCGACGAGCCGTCGATGTACCTCGACCCGCGCGGCCGGCGGGAACTCATCCGCCTGTTGAACGGCCTGCCGGGGACGATGGTGGTCGCCACGCACGACCTGAAATTCGCGGCCGAAACGTGCCAACGGGTCCTCATCCTGGACGCCGGCCACCTGGTCGCCGACGGCCCGACGGCCACGCTGTTCACGAACGCCGCGCTGCTCGACCGGCACGGGCTGGAACTGCCGTAAGTCGGCCCGCGGTGCCGACAATCGTACCGACACTTCTCACGGCCACCCCGTTGCGTCGCCCGCCGGCGTCCGTTACCCTTGGCAGTCCCTCTCCCCTCGTTCCCGGAAGGAACCCGCCATGCGCCTGCGATTCGTCGCGTCCGTGCTCGCCTTACTCCTGGTCGCCCCCGCGGGGTTCGCCGCGGACGGGGCCGGCGGTGAGGCCAACCTCAAACTCCCCGACCTGAACTCCGTCAAGTTCCTCGGCGACTCGATCGGCGGCAAAGACCTCCTCTACGGCGGCCTCGTCGTCTGCGTCCTGGGCCTCGGCTTCGGGCTGGCGATTTACGCCCAACTGAAAGCCCTGCCGGTCCACAAGTCGATGCTCGAAGTGTCCGAACTCATCTACGCCACGTGCAAGACGTACCTGTTCACGCAGGGCAAGTTCTTGTTCGTCCTGTGGCTGTTCATCGCCGCGGTCATGGGCTTCTACTTCGGCTACTTGAAGGGGCCGAAGGAGGGGTTCACGGCGGACAAGGTCGCCGTCATCCTCGGCTTCTCGGTCGTCGGGATTCTGGGCAGCTACGGGGTCGCCTGGTTCGGCATCCGCGTCAACACCTTCGCCAACAGCCGCACGGCGTTCGCCGCGCTCACCGGCAAGGCGTACCCGTGCTACGCCATCCCGCTCAAGGCCGGCATCTCCATCGGCATGTTGCTCATTTCCGTCGAGCTGCTGCTGATGCTCATCATCCTGATGTTCGTGCCGGGCGACTACGCGGGCAACTGCTTCATCGGCTTCGCCATCGGCGAGAGCCTGGGCGCGGCCGCACTGCGGGTGGCCGGGGGCATCTTCACCAAGATCGCCGACATCGGTGCCGACCTCATGAAGATCGTCTTCAAGATCAAAGAAGACGACGCCCGCAACCCCGGCGTCATCGCCGACTGCACCGGGGACAACGCCGGCGACTCGGTCGGCCCCAGCGCCGACGGCTTCGAGACCTACGGCGTGACCGGGGTCGCGCTCATCACCTTCATCATGCTGGCCGTCGAGAAGCCGGACGTGCAGGTGCAACTGCTCGTTTGGATCTTCATGATGCGCGTCATGATGGTGATCGCCTCGGCCGCGAGCTACTTCCTCAATGAACTGCTGGCCAAGGCCCAGTACGGCGAGTCCCGCGACTTCAACTACGAGGCCCCCCTGACCAAGCTCGTTTGGCTCACGTCGTTCGTGTCGGTCGCCGCGACCTACGCCGTGTCCTACGTGCTCATCCCCAACCTGGCCGGCGACCCGTCGCTGTGGTGGAAGCTCTCGACGATCATCACCTGCGGCACGCTGGCCGGGGCGATCATCCCCGAGTTGGTCAAGGTGTTCACCTCGACCGAGTCCAAGCACGTCCGCGAAGTCGTCACCTCGTCCCGCGAGGGCGGCGCGTCGTTGAACATCCTGTCCGGGTTGATCGCCGGCAACTTCTCGGCGTACTGGATCGGCATGACCCTGCTGGTCCTGATGGGCGCGGCCTACGGGATCAGCCTGATTCTCCCGGGCGGGCTGATGCTCGCCCCGGCCGTGTTCGCCTTCGGCCTGGTGGCCTTCGGCTTCCTCGGCATGGGGCCGGTGACCATCGCCGTCGATAGCTACGGCCCGGTGACCGACAACGCCCAGAGCGTGTACGAACTGTCGCAGATCGAGGAGCACCCGGGCATCGGCGACGAACTCGAAAAGGACTTCGGCTTCCGCCCGGACTTCACCGTGGCCAAGGAGAACCTCGAAAAGAACGACGGCGCGGGCAACACCTTCAAGGCGACCGCGAAGCCGGTGCTGATCGGCACGGCCGTCGTCGGCGCGACGACGATGATTTTCGCCATCATTATGGAACTGACGAACAAGTTGGACGAGAAGTTGTTATCGAACCTGTCGATCCTGTACCCACCGTTCTTCCTCGGCTTGATCGCCGGCGGGGCGGTGATCTACTGGTTCACCGGGGCCAGTATGCAGGCCGTGACGACGGGCGCGTACCGGGCCGTCGAGTTCATCAAAGCAAATATCAAGCTGGACGACTCAGTCAAGAAGGCGTCGATCGAGGACAGCAAGCGGGTCGTCGAGATTTGCACCCTGTACGCCCAGAAGGGGATGGTGAACATCTTCTTCACCGTCTTCTTCGCCACGCTCGGGTTCGCCTTCCTGGAGCCGTACTTCTTCATCGGCTACCTCGTGTCGATCGCGCTGTTCGGCCTCTACCAGGCGATCTTCATGGCGAACGCCGGCGGGGCCTGGGACAACGCCAAGAAGATCGTCGAGACGGAGTTGAAGGCCAAGGGCACGCCGCTGCACGACGCGACCGTCGTCGGCGACACCGTCGGCGACCCGTTCAAGGACACGTCGAGCGTGGCGCTCAACCCGATCATCAAGTTCACGACCCTGTTCGGCCTGCTCGCCGTCGAACTCGGCGTGCAACTGACGAAGCAGCAGGGCGCGAGCTTCGCCTTGGCCGTGAGCCTGACCTGCCTGGCCATCTCGGCGTTCTTCGTCCACCGCAGCTTCTACGGCATGCGCATCAAGTCGGACGGGTGACGAGACTGGCGTGGCGCACGGCTCGCCCGGCCTCCCACCGCCGGACGAGTCGGAGTGGGAGGTCGAAGGCCAGGAACACCCCCGCCGGGATGAGGCTGAGGGAGCCGACGACCGCGAACTGCTCGAGTTGAACGCCCAAGGCGACTTTAGGACCCTGGCTGTACGAACCCAGACCGAGGAATGTGAAGCCGAAAGCGAACACGGTGACGGCCAGGAGGAGCCGCTGGCGAACGGTCGGCGGTGAATCCCCAGAAGGTTGGGAGCAGCGGTACGCCAGCACCAACAGGCCCACGAGCGGGAGAACGGCCAAGCCACTGTTGAACATCACAATGCTACTTTCTGGGCGTGTGCCCACCGAGGTGTTCGCCGAGCCGCGGGCCGGATTTCGTTCTCGCACCGCCGAACTGCTTAAGCGTCGCTGTTCGGCTGCTCCGCCAGGTCGCCGACGATGCGGCTGACCCCTTCGTGGTCGAAGATCGACGGCACGCCGCCCGGGGAGGCGTCGCCGCGCGGTCGGTCGTCGGCGACCCGCACCCAACCGCCGTGCGTGATGGCCAGGAAGTGGTACTCCCACCCGCCAGTGTCGGTACGAATTCGGCACTTCACCCGCGGCGCGCCGCAGGCGTCCACCTCGTACACCCGAAGGGGCCGGCGGCGGGCGACCAGGACCCGCCATAGCTCGGCCGTTTCGGCGGGCAGGAGGTAGCCGGGCTGCTGCCGCTCCGGTGGGGCCGCGACCGGCCGGAGCCGATCCCCGACCCGCAGTTCCTGCCACGCTGCCACGGCGTCACCCTCCGCTGCCCGACGACCAACCCGAGGTCGTGGGCCGGAGGGTCGGGGAGAACCTCGGCGGCCTCGGTGGCGGTGTCCGCCCCAGGGGTGGCGGTGAAGAATACGGCCTTCAATCCGTAATCCCAAATCCCAAATCCGCAATTCTCCTCCCCCCTTCACTCGGCCAACCGGGGCAGGTCGTCGAGGCCGGTGAGGTTGAAGAGTTCGAGGAACCGGGGGGTCGTGCCGTACCCGGGGTCGGCGTCGCCGCGGCGGGTCACGGCGATCAGGCCGAGGCGGACGAGTTGCCGCACGGCCGCCGTCGAGTCCGCGCCGCGCAGGGCGTCCAGGTCGGCCCGGGCGACCGGCTGGCGGTACGCGATCAGGCTCAGCACGTCCAGTGCCGGCTGGCCCAGGCGGGTCTCGCGCGGGCCGCCGAAGAGCCGCTCGCTGACGCCGTGGAAGGCCGGACCGACGGCCAGCACGTACCCGGCGTCCCGGGGCACCACGGCGTAGGGCCGGTTCTGCGCGGCGTACCGGCGGTTGAGCGCGTCGATGGCGTCCCGGACGCGGTCCGGCGTGTACCCGCGGATGACCTGGGCGACCGCGTCCGGGGTCAACGGCGGGCCGCCGACGAACAGCATCGCTTCGAGAATCTGCTCCGGTTCGAGCGTCGCCGCCGGTTCAACGGGCGCGGCCTTGACCGGCGGTTTCGGCACGGCGACCGGCTTCGGGACGACCGCGGGCGGCGGCTCCGGCTCGGCGTCCAGGCCCGGGTCGCCGTCCACTTCCCAGGTCAGCGCGCCCAGCGCCGCGGCCAGCGCCTGGCTTTGCACGAGAGCGTCGGCGGGGTCGTCGGGGGGGGCGGGGTCCGGCATGGCCGCATGACACCGGAAGCCGCGCCCGGCGTCAAGTCCGCCTCGGGTTGGTAAAACGCTCGCAACGTCTCCCCGCGCTGCCCAGGTCGGCCCCCCATGCTGTTCACGCCCGCGTCGGTCGCCGCGCTCCAACTGCGGCTGCTCGAAGACTTGCACCGGTTCGCCCCGGAGGTCGTCCTGGTCGGGGCGGTCGTCGGCCTGCTCGTGCTCCGCATGGTCGCGCCGAAACTCCACCCCGGCACGGTCGCGCTGGCCGCCGCCCTGGCCGCGTGCGCCGCCCTGGCCGGGCCGTGGCTCGGGCTGTGGCCGCGGTTCGACGACGGCCCGGCGTTTTCGGGGCTTTTGCACCTCGACCCGTTCGCCTTCCAACTCCGCGCGATCCTCGTCGGCTTCCTGCTGCTGCTCGTGGTGCTGACGCGGATCACGGGGCTGCCCGACGCCGCCGACGCGGCCGATTTCCACGTCCTGGTGTTCGGCGCGGTCCTCGGCATGATGGTCATGACGACGGCGAACCACTTCCTGACGGTCTTCCTGGCCGTCGAAATGGCCAGCCTGCCGGGGTACGCGCTGGCCGGCTTCTTGAAGGGCCGGCGGACGGCCGGGGAGGCGGCGATGAAGTACGTCCTGTACGGCGCGGCCGCGTCCGGCGTCCTGCTCTACGGCATCAGCCTGCTTGCCGTGTCCGGCGGTGCGACGATGGCCGGGACCGGGTTCGTGCCGCTGGTCGGCTGGCTGTTCGTGGCCGTCGGGGTGATGTTCAAACTCGGCGTCGTGCCGCTGCACGTCTGGCTGCCGGACGTGCTCGAAGGGTCGGCCGCCGAGGTCGCCGCACTGCTCTCGACCGCGTCGAAGATCGGGGCCGTCGGCCTGGCCGCGCGGCTGCTGCACACCGCCCCGGCCGACGACGGCGTGCGCTGGGGCATGATCGTCGTCGCGGCCGTCACGATGACCTTCGGCAACCTGCTCGCCTTCCGCCAGACGAACCTGAAGCGGCTGTTCGCGTACTCGACCATCGCCCACGCCGGCACGGTGATGATGGCCCTGAGCACGCGGCAGGCCACCGACTCGCTGGTGCTGTACCTCGCCGCTTACGCGCTGATGAACCTCGGCGCGTTCGCCACCGTGGCGCTGGTCCGCAACGCGACCGGGTCCGAAGAGGTGGCGGCACTGCGGGGCCTCGGCGAGCGCGCCCCGCTGGTCGCCGTCGGGTTCGCGGCGTGCGTCGCCAGCCTGCTCGGCCTGCCGCCGTTCGCCGGGTTCGCGGGCAAGTTCCTCGTCTACCGCGACACCTACGCCGCCGGCCAATCGTTCCTGGAAGCGCAGCCCGCGCTCGGCACGGCGTACCTGGTCTTGCTCGCCGTCGGCGTGGTGAACCAGGTCCTGAGCGCCGGCTACTACCTCAAGCTGCTCCGCGTCGCCGTCCTCGACGACGCCCCGCCGGCGAGGGTCGAACCGCCCGAATCCGGCGGCGGCTACCTGCTGCTCCTCGCCGCGCTCCTGGTCGCCCTCGGTCTCGCCTGGGGCCGCCTGTAACGACCGTTGCGAAGGGGACTGCATGAGTTACCTCGTCATCGGCACGGTCGCGTTCCTGGCCTCCGGGCTGACCTTCTTCTCGGGGTTCGGCTTGGGGACGCTCCTCTTGCCGGCGTTCGCGCTGTTCTTCCCCGTCGAGCAGGCGGTGGCCATGACGGCCGTCGTCCACTTCTTGAACGGCCTGTTCAAGCTCGCCCTCGTCGGCCGGCACGCGGACCGGCGGGTCGTCGTCCGCTTCGGGCTGCCGGCCGTCCTCGCCGCGGTCACCGGCGCGGCCGTCCTGCTCCGGCTGTCGGCCGTCGAGCCGGTGCTGACGTACTCGCTGGCCGGCCGGGAGGTCGGCGTCACGGCCGTGAAACTCGTCGTCGGCACGCTGCTGTTGGCGTTCGGACTCGTCGAACTGGTGCCGCAGTTGCGGGACCGGACGTTCGGCCCGGAGTTCCTGCCCCTGGGCGGGCTGCTGAGCGGCTTCTTCGGCGGCCTGTCGGGCATGCAGGGCGCACTGCGGTCGGCGTTCCTGTCCCGGGCCGGGCTGTCGAAGGAGGCGTTCGTGGCGACCGGCGTCGTCGTCGCCTGCCTGATCGACGCGTCCCGCCTCGGCGTCTACTCGCGGGCACTCCTGGCCGAGGGCGCGGGGCTGGATTACGGGCTACTCGGGGTGGCGGTCGCGGCCGCGTTCGCCGGGGCCTGGCTGGGCAACCGCGTCCTCAAGAAGTTGACGCTGCGGGGCGTCCAACGGGTCGTCGCGGTCCTGCTCGTGCTGGTCGCCGTCGGCCTGTTGACCGGCGTCCTGTAGCGGCTCACGCCTCGTCGGCGAGGGCTTTGGCGCACGCGGCCGCGCCGATGAACCCGGCGTCGCTGCCCAGGGTGGCGTAGCGGATTTGCACCTTCTCGGCCGGGTAACTCAGGGCGTACTCGCGGACGTTCGCGCGGATCTGCGCCAAAAACGGCTGGCCGGCCGCGACCATGCCGCCGGCGAACACGACCGCCTGCGGGTCCACCGTGGCCATGATCGCCGCGGCCCCCAGGCCCAGGTAGAACGCGGTGTCGGCCACGACCTGTTGGGCGACGCCGTCCCCGGCCGCGGCCGCGTCGAAGATCGCCTCGGCGGTCAGGGGCTTGCCGTCGCCGGGTTGCCGCAACGCGGACGGTTGGGCGGTGGCGTCGAGGGCTTCGCGGGTGCGGGCGACGACGGCGGTGGCGCTGGCGTAGGCTTCGAGGCAGCCGCGGCGCCCGCACCCGCACAGGCGGCCCCGGTCGGGCAGGTCGATGCGGAGGTGGCCGATCTCGCCGCCGTGGCTGTGCGCCCCTTCGAGCACCTTGCCGTCGAGGATGATGCCGCCGCCGATGCCGGTGCCCAGGGTGAACAGGACCATGCTCGAGAACTCGCGGCCGGCCCCGACCCAGAACTCGCCCAGGGCGGCCGCGTTGGCGTCGTTCTGGAAGGCGACCGGCTTGCCCCCCAACTTGGCGGAAATGGCCCGCGGGACTTCGACGTTCCGCCACGGCTTGAGGTTCGGCGGGTCGAAGATCAGCCCGAGCTTGATGTCCATCAGCCCCGGCGTGGCGACGCCGACCGCGGCGATGTCGGCGAGCGTCAGGCCGGCGGCGGCGACGGCCCGGCGGACCGCCTCGGCCATCGTTTCGAGGCCGACGACCTGGCCGCGCTCGGGGTGCGTGTCCAGGCTGACGTCCGGGGCGGCGCGGCCGTCGCCGGTGACGACGGCGGCCTTCATCGTGGTCCCGCCGACGTCCAGCCCGACAAACTTCCGCGCGTCGCCCATGGCCGCAAACTCCGGGGGGTGGTCACCGAGTGGAGTTATAGCAGGTGGCCGACGAAACCGCCCGCCGGGGCGACCGGCGGGCGGGCGGAGAACGGCGGCGGCAATTTACCCCCCGACGCGGCGGCGCAGGGCGCGGCCGAACCCCAGGACGGCGGCCCCGGCGGCGAACGCCAGCACCGTCGGCGGCAGCGGCGTGGCCACCGCGTCCGGCCCGCCGTCGCCGTCCCCGTCGCCCGGGAGCGCGGACCGGCGGAACCGTGCGGCCGGCGGCGGCACCGGGCCGGCGTTCAGGCCGTCAGTGAACTTCTTCGTCCCCCGTTGCAGGGCCTGATCCCAGTCGTCGGCGTAACTCGGCGACCCGCCGACGTTGGGCAACAAGCTCACGTTCAGGAGCACCTCCCAACTCTTCAGCAGGTAATTGGCTCCGACCAGTTCGACCGTGTACGCGAACCGCGCGACGGTCGCCGCGAGGGCGGTCCCGTCCGTGCCGAACGGGCTGACTTGTTGGAAGCGGAACTGGGGGGTCGTGAGTGCCCCCGCCCCGCCCTGGGTGATCGCGCCGATGGCGGTCGAAATCAACACCGACCCGACCCCGCCGTCCCCCGCCGAGAAGTTGCCCAGGCCGTTCCCAGGGGGTGTGAGCGTGGTGCTCGCCATGAACCCGGGGGCCACGGCGGCGGCGTACTTCGAGACGATCCGAACGCTCCCCGTCAGGTTGGCATTGCTCCCCGGATTGGCGATCACCCCGCCCATGCCGTAAACCGTGTCGCCCACCGACCACAGCGACGATAACGCATCGCCACTCAGCACCGTGTAGTTCCTCCGGTACATGTCGAAGTTGAAGTCGGCAGTGCCGCGGATGTACCCGCCCAAGAGCTGCGAATTGCCGGCGGCGGTCCAACCGTCGGCCACGGGGTCGCCCACGAAGAAGTCGGCCCGCGCGGTGCCGCCGAGCGCCAACGCACCCAACCCAAGGGCGATGAGACGTGTCAGTGTGGAGGTCATCGGAAACTCCGGTACGAGGAAGCGATCCACCTAATTTCTGACCCTAATCGTAGCGACCGGCCGGCGAGTTTCAACAGCGAAGTTCGCATTGCGCCAATTATTCATGCTCGGTACTCAACCGCGCGTTTCAAAGTATGCGCCGCGGTCAGATCGCCCGCCGCCCTGAGGGTGTGCCCGTTGATTTTGGCACTCGGTCAAGCGGCGACCCAAAGGTCACGCCAGTCGGGGGTGTCGCACAGCGCGATCAACTCCACCAGCGGGCCGACGTTGGCCACCGCCCAACGCGCCCCCGTCTTCTTGAACCG
>JANYHV010000048.1 GCA_025362195.1 Fimbriiglobus sp.
GGCGATGACGCGCTCGAGGTCGAGGCGTTCGGCGTCGGTGTGGTATTCGATCGTGAGAGTGGGCATCCGTGCCTCCCGTGTGCGCAGCCGTGAGGCGACAGCGTAAACAACCGCTGTGCCAAAATCTACGGGGACACCCCGCCCTGACTTGGGGTTGACGGCATGGGCGGTGGTGCGAGACACTGGCGGGCATTGGACACCTCGACCCCGCCGGACGGGCGGCAAGGAGAGCCGCGACCCATGCCCGACTTCGCCCGAACCCGATTCGACGCCCTCGGCCTGCCCGACCTCACGCCCGGCGACGGCCTGACGCTCACGGCCGACGGCTGGCACGTCGGCGGCCCGCACGTCCGCTTCGCCACCCGGGCCGACTTGCCGGCCGGGTGGTACGAGGTCCGCGTGGCGGCGGCGTCGCACGACAAGTTCGCCGTCCGCAAGCGGCTCGAACTGACCTTCGACGCCCTCGACGCGGCCGACCGCCCGCCGGCCCGCGAGGCGTTCGCCTGGAATCAGTCGTTCGCCGAGCGGTTCGTGCTGAAACTGACGCGGCCGGCGGCCGGCGTGCGCCTGGACGTGCGGCACGCCGAGGGGCCGTTCAGCCTGAGCGAGTTCGCCGTCACCCCGCTGACCCCGCGGCGGGTGGTCGCCCGGGCGGTCCGCGAGAAGGTGCGGCTGACGCTCGCCTACCGGTGCTTCGGCGGGGCGCTCAAGCGCGGCGGCAAGCTGCTCGCCGCCGGGCGGTTCCGCGAGTTCGCCGGCAAGCTGATGAAGGGCCTGACGGACAGCCGGGGGATGCAACTCGGCCAGGTCGCGGTCGGCGAGGCGAACGGGTCGTGGCGGCGGCGGCACGCCCTGCCGGCCGACCAGGCGGACGCCGTCCGGGCCGCCGTCGAGGCCCTGCGCGACCCGCCCCCGTTGGCCGTGCTGTTGCCGGTGGACGGGCACCAACTCGACCCGGCCCGGCTGTCCGCGCACTCGGTCCGGCGGCAGTTGTACCCGCACTGGCACCTCGTCGTCGTCGCCGCCGGCGGGGCCGACCTCGACCACCACTTGAAGCTCCTGCTCCCGGACGACCCGCGGGTCACGGTGGTCCGCGTGCCGCGCTCGGCCGGCCGGGCCGGGGCACTCGCCGCCGGGGCCGCGGCCTGCCCGTGCGACCGCGTGCTGGTCCTCGCGCCCGGCCTCGAACTCGCCGAGGACGCGCTCTTCCAGTTGACCAAGGCAGTGGTCGCCGACCCCACGCGGGACGCGGTTGCCGGCCGGATCGTAGTCGGCTTCGCGGCCGCCGGGCGCGACGGGGAACCGCCGACGGTGCGGCTGACCCGGCCCGCGCGGTTGCACGCCACGCCGCCGACGGTGTTCACGCCCGAGGCACTGTGCGGGTGGTCCGCCGGCGGGCCGGAAACGGTCCTCGAAAGCGTCCTCGCGTACCCCGTGGACGACCGGCCGTTGCTCGAACGCGCCCGCGTCGGGGCGGCCCCCGTCGTGCCCGGCAAGACCCTGTGGATCGGCGGGGACGTGCGCGGCATCGGCGGGTACGACCACGTGACCTTCGCCTTCCTGCAGGGCCTGCCGTCGCTGGGGGCCGACCTGCGGTTGCACCCGACCGCCGTCGTCCGGCCCGACCTCGTGCCGCCGTCCCGGATGCCGCCGGTCGCGCCGCGGCCGGCCGGGCACCCGCTGCTCGTCGCCGGGCCGCCGTTCCTCGCGCCGCGCTTCGGCCTCGACCGGACCGCGGCAGTGTACACGATGTGGGAGACTGACCGCCTCGACCCCCGGTGGGTGCCGCAACTCAACGCTGCCGGGCTGATCGTCGTCCCGAGTGCGTGGCAGCGCGACTGCTTCCGGGCCGACGGCATCACGACGCCGCTGGAAGTCGCGCCGCTGGGCTTCGACCCGCTCGTCTACCACCCCGCCGGCGGCGGTCCCACAGTGTGTACCTTCGGCACGGCCGGGGCACTCGGGTCGGGCGGCTTGCGCAAGAACGCGCAGTGGGTCATCGACCTATTCCGGCGGGCCTTTCCGGCGCGGACCGACGTGCGGCTGCGGGTCAAGATCACCCCCGCCTCGCCGAACGTGGAGACCTACGACGACCCGCGGATCGACGTGATTCGGGCCGTCCTGCCGCACGCCGAACTCGCCGAGTGGTACCGGTCCCTCACCGCCTACGTGAACGGCAGCATGGGCGAAGGGTTCGGCCTGCACCTGATCGAAGCGATGGCGTGCGGCCGGCCGCTCGTCACGGCGAACCACAGCGGGTTGACGGCCTTCTTCGAGCCGGCCCTCGGGTACGCGGTCGATTACACGCTCGTCGAGGCCCGCAACGAGATTTACGAAGGCCACTGGGCACGACCCGACGAGGACGGCCTGATCGCCCGCCTCCGCGAGGTCCACACCGACCCCGCCGCCGCCGCCCGGCTCGGCGAGGCGTGCGCCGTCCGGGCCAAGCAGTTCACCTGGAAGGAAGCCGGCCGACGACTCGCCGCCGCCCTCCGCACCCACGGCTTCCTGAGCGAGGCGACCGCGTGACCATCGGCATCGCGCTCCCGACTTTGAACGACGGGGACGCCGTCGGCAACGACGTGCTGGGCATGGCCCGCGCCCTCCGCCGCCGCGGCCAGGACGTGCTCCTGTTCGCCTGGAACGGCCAGGTGGCCGAGCCGGTCCGCACGCCCGAAGAACTCCCGCAGTGCCTGACCCGGCCGGACGACGTGCTCATCTACCACCACAGCATCGGCTGCGAGTGGGCCGTCCGGGCGGTCGAGACACTCCCCGGCCGCAAGATCGTCAAGTACCACAATGTGACCCCGCCGCACTTCTTCGCGGAGTTCAACACGGGGGTCGCCCGCGGCTGCGAGCAGGGCCTGCGCGAACTCAAGCGGCTCGTCCGGTCGAACGCGACCCTGTGGGCCGACTCCGCGTTCAACGCCGCCGACCTGGTCGAAGCCGGTGCCCGCCGGCCGGTCGAGGTCGTCCCCCCGTTCCACCAGACCGACCTGCTCCTCGGCGTCGAGCCGGACCGCGAGGCCGTCGGCGGGCTGGACGACTGGGCGACGAACATTCTGCTCGTCGGCCGGCTCGTGCCGAACAAGAACATCCCGCTGGCGGTCCGCGCCGTGGCCGAGTACGCCCGCCGGTACGACCCGCGGACGCGGCTAGTCATCGTCGGCGACCGGCCGGTGCCCGAGTGCGCCGCCGGGATCGACGCCGTCATCCGGGCCGAGGGCAGCGCCGGGCAGGTGATCGTGACCGGCAAGGTGACCGCGGCGCAGTTGAAGGCCCTGTACCTGACGAGCGACGCGCTGCTGGTGACGAGCCTGCACGAGGGCTTTTGCGTGCCGCTGGTCGAGGCGATGGGCCTGCTCACGCCGGTCGTGGCCGTGCCGAACACGGCCGTCCCCGGGACCGGCGGGGACGCCGTCCTGTACGCCGACCCGATGCCCGGGGCGCTCGCCGCCCGGCTGCACGAGGTGATCGCCGACCCGGCCGTCAAGCAGGCCCAACTCGCCCGCGGCCGCCGCCGGTACGCCGAGCACTTCGACACCGCCGCCATCGAGCGCCGCTTCCTAGCGCTCTTCGACGCGCTGTGACTGCGGTGGGTTAGTGCTTCTCGTGGTGGCCCACCTTGGCCATCTCGCGGCACGACGCGGCGCACTTCTTGCACGACTCGACGCACGCCTTCATCTCGGGCGCGTCGGCGAACTTGGCGCACTCCGCGCCGCACGCGTCGCACGCCTTGGCGCACGCCTCGCACGCGGTGCCGGCCAGGTCGCTGTGCCGGGCCGTGAGCTTGGCCGACAGGGCACAGAACTCGGCGCAGTCGGCCGCGATGCCCATCGCCTTGCCGTGCTCTTTCTTGCCGGCCATCGCCAACTCGGCGCAGTGGTGGGCCGTCGTCTCGCACGTCAACATGCAGTCTGCGCACACTTTCGCGCACTCGGCGTACATGGCGTGGTGCTTGTCGGGGGCGGCGGCCGGGGCGGCCGGGGGTTGCGGGGTCGGCAGGGCCGCCAGCGCGGTCAAGCTGGACAGGCCGGCAAACGCCATCAGGGCGACGAACAAGGACTTCCGCATCGCAACTCTCCGGGAAAGGGTCGTTGCGGCCGACACGGTGTGTGGCGGACCGCGACCGAGTCACATGCAAGTCTTGCGCCGCGGACCGCCGGCATTACTTCGGCGCGGCGGCTTTCTTCGCCTTCAACTCGGCGACCTTGGCCAGGGTCGCGTCGGGGTCGGCGAGGGCCTTCCGCTGGCACCCCTTGCAGCAGACGTACACGGCCTGGCCGTTCACGTCGAGCTTGAGCGGCGGCCCCATCGCGCCGAGCCGCTCGTCCGTCGAGACGGCGCACCACTCCTGGGCGTCCACGCGCGCGCGGTCCTCGGCGGACAGTTTCGCCCGCTCCGCTCCGACCTCGCCCGTCTCGGCCGCGCCGGCCGCGGCCGGCGGGGGCACGACCGCGATTGGCGGGACCGGCTTGCCGTCGCCGCACCCGGCGAGGGCGAACACCGCAACGGACAGACTCAACACTTTCACGCGAACCATGACGCAGTCCTCAATAGGGGGAATTCTTTCAACCGGTGGCCGCTACTTGACGTAATCCTTCGGGTCTTTGATGTCGCCCGGTTTTTCCTTGGCGGTCACCACGAACTCTTCGATGCACGGGGTGCAGCAGAACTCGTAGGTTTTGCCGCCGACGACCCAGGTGAACTTGGGGTTGGCCTTGGTCTTCGAGACCGGGCAAATCTTGTCGCCCGGCTTCGGGTTGTCGTCGTGCTGGGCGCGGACGCCCTTGTACGCCACGCCCGGCACGGTCGCGCCGTTGGCGGCCACGTCGGCGGCCGTGTACTTCCCGCCGGGGGTGAGGAAGAGCGCCCGCTCCTCGTCGGTCCCCTTCTTCGCCGGCATCTCGCCCGCGGGGTCGGCGGCCTCGTTCGTGAAGGAGAAGCGGAACCGCTCGCCGTTCACGGCCACGTTGGTGACGGTCACCCGCACCTTTTTGCCGACCAAGTCTTTCGGCAGGGTCGCCACGAACTGTGTGGTTTTGCCCTTCGCGTCCCCCGGTTGTGGCTCCGGGCGGAAGGTCATCGTGTCGGCCCCGGTCGCGCCGTCCGGGGCGACGAACGCGGTCAACTCGCCGGCCTCGACTTCCTGCAACCGGTCCTCGTCCTTGCCGAGCAGGTACAGGCGGAGCGTGCCGCCCTTCTCGAACACGGCCTCGGCGTGGTAGCTGCCCCGGCCGACGGAGATGAGCGCGCCGCCGTGCGCGCCGGCCGCGTGCCCGTGGGCCTCGTCGGTCGCCGGCGGGGGAAGCGGGGCCGGGCGACCGCACCCGGGGAGGGCCAGACCGGCGGCGAACGCCACGGCGGTCATCAACGTCACGGTCCGCGACACCATCGGGAGTCCTCGCGTGCGAAGGGAAACGACCGGCCGCACGCCGACGGGGCGCGGCACGGAATCGGTGGGTCAGTGAGTGGTCGAGGGGGTCGAGAGGCGCGGGCTAGCAGCGCAACTTGTGGTGCGCGTCGAGCAGGTCCGACGCCGGCATGGACGAGGAGCGGAAGGCGAAGTGGGGAGCCGCGGGGCGGGCGTTCGGGGCCCGCTCGGGCGGCAGCGCGACGGCCCAGATCGGAGCGTCGAGGGGAACGGCGGCCGCGCCGGCCGCGACTTCCGGGGCGGTGGCGTCGACCGAGGCGTTCTTGCACGGGCACTTAACCGGCCCGGTCGGGGCACGCGGGTCGCCGTCGGCCGGCGTCGCGGGCGGGCCGCAGCACGACTTCCGCGGGCCACTTTTGCCGGACGCCGTCGGTCGGGCGTCGGCGGTCGGCCCGCGGGACAGCCGCGCCGCCGTGCAACAGCAGAGCACCGGCCCGAGGACGAGCGACACGACCAACTGAAGGACGACGGCGAGCCGCAGCATTTTCGGACCCCGCCGGTGACTGAGGAACGATCCCAGTATACCCGGGCGGGCGGGGCCGGGCACCGGCAATCGGTCGCGGGGTCAGCGGGCGACCTGGTTCCGGCCGGCCGACTTGGCCCGGTACATGTTCTTGTCGGCGGCCGCGAGGAGGCCCGCCGGGGTCGCGTCCGGGTGGCCGTCGGTGCTCACCACGCCGGCACTGATCGTGACCGCGACGCGCTGCCCGCCGAGGGCGAACGGGTGGGCGGCGACGGCCCGCCGGAGGGCGTCGCACCGGGCCACCGCGTCGTCCGCGGCGGCCTCGGGCAGGACGAGGGCGAACTCCTCCCCGCCGTACCGGGCGAACAGTTCGTCCTGCCCGATTTCGGCGACGGCGAGGGCGGCCAGTTGCTGCAGGATCGTGTCCCCGGCCAGGTGCCCGAACCGGTCGTTGATCTGCTTGAACCGGTCGATGTCGAGCAGGGCCAGGGCCAGGGGCCGGCGGTGCCGCTGGGACCGGACGAGTTCGCGGGCCAAGAATTCGCCCAGGCACCGGCGGTTGGCCAGGCCGGTCAGCCCGTCGATGACCGTGAGCCGGTAAATCTCCTCGTGGTACTCGGCCTCGAAGTTGCCCCCGGCCAGGAACCGGTAGATGCAGTTGCCGATGCGCAGGTAGTCGCCGTCGGTCAGCCGGGACTGGGCGTGCAGGACGTTGTTGACGAACGTCCCGTTGGTGCTGCCCAGGTCGGTGACCGCGTACCCGCCGTCCCGGCGGTCGATGCGGGCGTGGTACCGGGACACCGACCCGTCGGTGTTGCGGACCTTGCAGTCCTCGGTCCGGCCGATCACGGCCAGGTCGGCGTCGAGGACGTACCGGGTGCCGATGAGCGGGCCGGTCGGGTAGATGTACACGAGGCTGGCGTCCCCGGCGATCGACGACGCGGGCAACGGTTCGGCCCGGTACGTCTGTTCGAGTTCCAGGGCCGACAGGTTCGTCACCACGGGGCACGTCCGGGGGCGGGAGGAGCGCGGGCCGGGGCGGCCGACCCGGTCGCCCGGATCGACGCTTCGGCCCGCGACGCGGTCAAGAATTCGTGACGCGCGTCGGCGACTCGCTGGCCGGCTGGCACGGCGGGGCGATGACGACCGGCCCGATCGGTCCGGGTCCGGGCAGCGGGGGCAGGTACGGGTTGCCGGACACGCCAGTCCCCGCGGGGGCGAGGCGGTCTTCCAGGACCGTGATCGACAGCGTCTTGCGGAACGGGTTGGGCGAAGCGTTCATCGAGCCTCCAAAAAATCTGGGTGAAGGAGTCGCCCGGCCCGCAGGCCGGTTAACTCGCCGGAATCGATATCGTCTACGTAGTCCACAAAATCGGCATTCCGGCGACAGCCGCGAATATTCCCGCATCTCTTGCCCCGGCCGAACCCGCCGCCGGTCGAGGTCGAGGCGCGGCGGCGGGTTCGGCCGGGGTCGCGCCTTACAGCGACGAATCGCCGCCCTGGGGCGGGCACGGCCGGGCGGGGTGGATGATCGGCCCGATGACGACGACGATCGGCGGCGGCAGCGGGGGAATGTACGGGTTGCCGGGAATGACATGGGTCCCCGACGGCACGGTTCGGTCTTCGAGCGGGGTCACGGACAGCGTCAGGCGGAACGGATTGGGCGAAGCGTTCATAGTGTTCCCGAAATAAGGGGTAAGTGAGTCGAGCGGCGCACGCGGGCCGGCCGACTCACCGGAATCGGCACATCCTCCGTAGTCCACAAAATCGGCAGTGCGGACGGCGAGGCGATTATTCCCGAATCTATTGTCCCGGCCGAACGAATCGCCCGGCCCGGTTCGCCCGTGTCGGGAGCAAGTGTCACCTCACGGGCGGTGTTTCGGAACGGATACGCCCGTGTCAATTTTCGGACGATTCGGCCGCATTCGCCACGAATCCCGCGTGCGTCAGAAGTTCGTGAGCTAGGGAGTGCAATTCGCGCCGTTGCCCCCGATCCGCGAGAGGCCGCCGTCATGCCCCGCCCCGCCCCTGTGAGTTTCGACCTCAACGCCCCGTCGTCGGGCGACCCCGGCACCCAGCAGAATTGGGTGGGCGACGGCCCGCCGGCCTGGTTCGGGAACGGCGGGACGGCCCCCGAACCGACGCCCGCCCCCGGCACCGGACCGCGGCGGCGGGCGACCGATGAGGTGCTGGAGCGGATGCCCCAGGCCGGCGAGGAGGCGTTCGGCTTCCAACTCGTCCGGGAACTCGGCCGCGGGGCGTTCGGCCGCGTCTTCCTGGCGACCCAGCCCGACCTCGGCGGGCGGCTGGTCGCCTTGAAGGTCTCCCCCGACCTGGCCGGCGAGGGGCGGACCCTGTCCCGCCTCCAGCACACGCACATCGTCCCCGTCTACTCGACCCACCGGGACGGCCGGTTCCAGGCCGTGTGCATGCCGTACTACGGGGCCGTGACCCTGGCCGACCTGCTCTTGAGGTACCGCGAGAAGAACCGCCTGCCGGCGACCGGCCGCCAGTTGGTCGAGACCCTGCAAGACTTGACCGCGCGGACCGTGCCCGACCTGGTCGCCCAGCCGGTCACCGCCGAAGGAGCGACGCCGGCGGACCCGGACGGCCCGGCCGCGGACGCCCTGCTCGACCACCTGTCCCGGGACAGTTACCCGCGGGCCGTCTGCTGGCTGACCGCCCGCATCGCGGACGGCCTGGCGCACGCCCACGCCCGGAACATTCTGCACCGGGACGTGAAGCCGGCGAACGTGCTGTTGACGGACGACGGCCAGCCGATGCTCCTCGACTTCGGCATCGCGGAAGACCTCAAGCTGCGGGCCGGGCTGCCGTCCGCCCCGGTCGGCGGGACGCTCCCGTACATGGCTCCAGAGCAACTCGCGGAGGTCGTGGCCAAGGGCACGCCGGCGGACGGCCGGAGCGACGTGTACTCGCTCGGCGTCGTCCTGTACGAACTCCTCACCGGCCGGTACCCGTTCCGCGCCCCGACCGGCACGCTGGCCGACGAGGTGCCGCGGATGCTGGCCGAGCGGCAGGCCGGCCCGCCGCCCGTCCGCCCGCACAACCCCGAGGTCACGCCCGGCCTGGAGTCGATCGTCCGGACGTGCCTGGCACACGCCCCGGGCGACCGGTACCAGACGGCCGCCGCCCTGCGGGACGACCTCGAACACTACCTGGCCGACGAGCCGCTGGCCGTCGCCCCCGAGCCGTCCCCGCGCGAGCGGGCGGCGAAGTGGGCGCGGCGGCACCCCCGGTTGTCGTCGAACGCGACCCTGGCCGCCCTGGCCGGCGCGGTCCTCGTCGCCGCCGGCTTCGCCTACTCCGCCCGGTCGAGCCGGCTCGCCGGCCTGGAGAGCGCGAACACCCTCCGCCAGTTCGAGGCCGACACCCGGTCCGTGCCGTTCCTCGTGAACTCCGGCCGGGACAACCCGCGCCTCGTCGCCGCCGGGCTAACCCGGGCGAAGTCGGCCCTCGACCGGTACGCGCTGGACGCCGCGGACTGGGACCGCCGGGCGGACGTGGCCGCCCTGCCGGCCGGCGAGCAAACCCGCCTGCGCAAGCAGTTGACCGACCTGTGCGTGCTCGTCGCCCGGGGGATCGTGGTGACCGCCCAGGCCGGGCCGGGCGACCGGGCCGACGCCTACGCCGAAGCCGGCCGGTGGAACCAGCGGGCCGAGGCCGTGGCCCCGGGCGTGCCGCCCCGCGCGGTGTTCGCCCAGCGGGTCAAAATCTTACGCCTCCAGGGGGACGCCGCCGGCGCGGCCGCGGCCGCCGCGCGGGCCGCCGGCGACGACATCGAGTGGACCGCCGAGGACCACCAACTGGCCGGCACCGACGTGCTGGCCGAGGGCCGGCACGCCGACGCCCTGGTCCACTTCCGGGCGGCCTTGAAGCTCGACCCGCAGAACTTCTGGGCGCACCTCGGGGAGGGCGCGGCCCACGCCGCCGTCGGCCGCCTGTACGACGCCCGGACCAGCTTCGCCGCGGCCGTCGCCCTCGCCCCGGACTCCGGCCCGGCGCACTTCAACCGCGGCACGATCCACGCGAAACTCGGCGACTTCGCGGCCGCCGAGGACGACCTGACGACCGCCGCCGAGAGCCTGCCCGACTTCCCCGAACTGTTCCTGCACCGGGCGGCCGCGCGGCGCGGGTTGAAACTGTACCCGGCCGCCGTCCGGGACCTCGACCGCGCGCTCGAACTCGGCGCGGAGCCGGGCAAGACGCACTTCCTCCGCGCCGCGGTGAAGCGGGCCGCCGGGGACGCCGCCGGGGCCACGGCCGACGAGACCGAGGCGCTGAAGACCGAGCCGCGGGATGTCCTGGGGTGGCTCGAACGCGGCCAGGCCCGGTTGGCCCGCGACCTGCCCGGGGCGCTGGCCGACTTCGGCCGGGCCCTCGACCTCGACCCGAAGTCGCCGCACGCCCTGTTGCACCAGGCGTTCGCGCTGACCGCGCTGGGCAAGCCGGACGAGTTGATCGCGACGCTCGACCGGGCCGTCGCGGCCGACCCGACGAGCGCGCTGGCCCACGCCAGCCGGGGGCTGGCCCACGCCCGGGCCGCGCGGTGGGACCGGGCCAAGGCCGACGCCAAGGTCGCCCTGGCCGGCGCGGACGGCGGGCCGCAAGTGATCTACCAGATCGCCGCGACCTACGCCCGCCTCGCGGTCGCCGACCCGAGCTACGGCCCGCGGGCGATCGACATGGTCAGCCTGGCCGTGAAGGCCGGGTTCGGCCGGGACTACCTGGCCACCGACCCCGAGTTCGCCGCCGTCCGCACCCTCCCCGGCTTCCAGGAACTGACCCGCCCGTAGAGCAGAGTCCGCGCGATCGTCGCGGACCGTCGAACTCCGGCTTTCGGCCCCGCCGCAGGCGACTGTTAGCCCGACGCGCGAGCGGGGTGTAATGCACTTTCGGTCGCCAGTCCGGTGACGCGGCGGAGTAGTCACCCCGCGAACGCCACCCCGTGCCACCCGGCCAGCACCTCGGCCGTCCGCTCGTAGTCCCGCGCCAGCCGGCGGAACCGGGCCGGCCACCCGAACGACCGCTCGACCACCCACCACCGCGGCAGGAGTACGAACCCCCGCTCCGCCTCGGCGGCCTTGACCACCTCCAACCGCACCCCGTGGGCCGCGTCCAAACCCCCTACCAGACGAGGGACCCCGAATAGCCCACCGGCCCGGTCGGGACACCCCCGACGTGCCGCGCTTCCGTCTTGCGGTGCCGGGCGGGGGGCGGTATTCGCCCGCCGGTTCGCGTCCGTCGGGAGGTCCGGGGCCATGCGCTGTCGTCGGTTGCTCGCACTGTTTGGACTACTCGCGCTCTTCGGCACCGGCTGCTTCGGCGGCACGGCCAACCCGTCGTACTTCCCCTTCTACTTGCCGCCCGGCGACGTGATCGAGACGCACGCCAAGCCGGCCGGGCAGGGGTACTTCAACGACTTCGACCCCAAGGCCGTGAGCATCGAAGTCACGCCGGCCCAGTGTAATGTCGCCACCGGGAGCGACCACGTGTTGGTGGCGACGGTGGCGGACGCCGACGGCCAGCCGCGGCGGAAGCGGCGGGTCGAGTGGATCCTGGAAGGCCCGGGCGAGATTCTCGAAGTGGACGAGTCCGGCATCCTGCCCGGCCGCGGCTACCTGAGCAACAACCAGCGGGCCGTGAGTTACACGAGCTTCCGCGCGCACGCCTTCGACCGCGGCACCCGCAACCCGGGGGACGACTTCCGCATCGAGGCCGGGCAGACGTGGTGCATCGTCCGGTCGGCCAAGCCCGGCGAAACGGTCGTCACGGCCTACGCCCCGGCGGTCCACAACCACGACAAGCGGACCGCCACCGCCCGCATCACCTGGGGCGGCGGGTCGAGTAGTAACGACGGCGGGTTCCCGCCGCCGCAGGTCGTCCGCACCGGGGACACGGCCGGCCGCCGCCGCGACGGGGACGCCCCGGGCACGCCCGGCCTGCCGGCCAAGTTGACGCTCGCGGCCGGCGCGCCGAAGTCGGCCGCGTTCAACAAGGAACTGACCCTGACCCTCGCCGCGGGCAACCCCGGCGGGTTCGAGACGACGCCGGTCACGGTCCGCCTGACCCTGCCCGGCGACGTCGAGTTCTTGCGGAGCGAGCCGCCGGCGACGGTGAACAACGACCGGCAACTCGCCTGGGCCGTCGGTAGCGTCGCCCCGCTCGGCAAGCAGACCGTCCGCGTCACCCTGCGGCCGATGCGCAAGGGGGACGTGAGCCTGGCCGCCAGCGCCGAGACGACCGACGGCTTGCAGGCCGACGCGCGGGCCGGGGTGACCGTCGGCGTGGCGACCCTGCAACTGTACGCGGACGGCCCCGAGGCCCCGGTCGCCGGGGAGCGCTTCCCGGTCGCGGTCACGCTCAACAACGCCGGCCCGGCCGCGGCCGAGAACGCCGTCGTCTGGGTCGCGCTGCCGGACGGCCTGGCCCCCGCGGCCGGCGGCACTAGCCAGGTCAAACTCGACTTCGGCACGGTCCCCGCCAACGGCACCCGCAAGCTCGAAGCGGTCGTCGTCGCGCGGCAACCCGGGGCGTACCCGGTGGCCGTCAACTTGAACGCCAGCGGCGACATCGCCGACCGCAAGTCGGTGACCATCGACGTGCGTCCGGCGTCCGCCGCCGGCCCGTTCCTGCCGTCGCCGGGCGTGCCGCTGCCGGTCCTCCCGGACCGCGAGCCGGCGAAAGCCCCGGCGTTGACGCCGCCGCCGACGCCCGCGGCGCGGCCGGAGCCGGCGAAGCGGGCGGTGCTCATGCTCGACTCGCTCGACTTCCCCGCGACGGTCGCCGAGGGCGGCACGGGGCAGGTCCGCGTCACCGTCCGCAACCGCGGCGCGGCCGACGCGACCGACGTGTCGGTCGTCGTGGCGGTGGGCGACGGGCTGCGGGCGACCGGCGGCACCGGCGCGGACCGCACGGCCGCGGAGAGCCTCGAGGGGAGCGTCACCTTCCGGCGCATCGACCGCCTGCCGCCGGGCGCGACGGCGGTGTTCGTCGCGGACGTGCGCGGGGTCAAGCCGGGCGCGGCCCGGGTCGAGGCAACCGTCACCGCCGCCGGCGAACCGGCCCCGCTGCGCGAGGAACAAAGCCTGCGCGTCACCGGCAAGTAGCGGCCGGTTCGCTACCATAAGCCGCACGGTCACCGGGGCGGGGGCGGGGCGGATGCGGCGGGTTCCACTGGGATTGATGGCGGTCGTTCTGGGGGGGGGCGTGGCCGCGTTCGCCGTCAATCGGCAATCGCGCCCGGCCCCGCCGCTCGTCGTCCTCGTCGCCGCCAGCCTGCGGCCCGTCGCCGAGCAAGTGGCCGCGGAATACGGCGAGCCGGTCGAGTTGCGCTACGGCGGCTCCGAGGAACTCGTCGCGCAAATCCGCCTGACCGCCGACCTCGCCCCCGCCGACCTGTTCCTGCCGGCGGACGCGAGCTACCTCGACGCCTGCGGCCCGCACGCCGCCGTCTCCCCACCGTTGACGACGATGCGCGCCGTCGCCCTGACCCGCCGCGACTACGTGCCCGCCGACTGGGCCGCGCTCACCGCCCCCGGCGTGCGACTCGGCATCGCCTCCCCGCAAACCGCGGCCGTCGGCAAGCTGACGAAGCGGCACCTGGACGGGGCACGGTGGGACGCGCTGAGCGCCCGGCTGGCCGTGACGACCGACACGGTGACGCAGTCGGCCAACGGGGTGAAACTCGGCACGCTCGACGCGGCGATCGTCTGGGACGCGACGGCCCGGCAATTCGCCCCGGACCTCGTCGGCACGCCGCTGCCCGAACTCGCCGGCGTCCGCGCCGAGGTCCGCGTCGCCGTGCTGGCCGGGTCGCGCCGCCCCGCCGCCGCCGCGCTACTGGCGTACTTGACCGGGGCCGACGGCCGCCGGATTTTCGCCGCCCACGGCTTCGCCCCGCCCGACGGGCCGTCGCCGTGAGAGTGCGCGGCTTCCACTGGGCGCTCGGGCTGATCGGCGGGGGGTACGTCGTCCTCGTCGCGGCGATGCTGCTGGCCGACCTGTCCGCCACGTCCCCGGGGCACCTGTTGGCCGCCTTCCGCACGCCGGAGATTCGCGCCGCGCTGGCGCTCAGCCTCGCCTCGTCGGCCGCCTCGACGGTGCTGTCGCTGGCCGTCGGGGTGCCGCTCGGGTACCTGCTCGCCCGCGCCCGCTTCCCCGGCCGCGGCCTCGTCGAACTGCTCGTGGACGTGCCGCTCGTGCTGCCGCCGCTGGTCGTCGGCGTGAGCTTGCTGCTGGTGATGCGCGGCCCGTTCGGCCGGGCCGTCCACGAGGTGATCCCGCTGGTTTACGAGCCGGCCGGGGTGGTGCTGGCGCAGTTCGCCGTGTGCGGGGCGTTCGCCACGCGGACCCTGCGGACGACCTTCACGCACCTCTCGCCGCGGACGGAACAGGTGGCGCGGACGCTCGGCTGCACCCCGTGGCAGGCGTTCAAACTCGTCGCGCTGCCCGAGGCGTCGCGGGGCGTCCTGGCGGCCGCGACGCTGACCTGGGCGCGGGCCTTCGGCGAGTTCGGCCCGGTCCTCGTGTTCGCCGGGGTGACCCGGAACAAGACGGAAGTGTTGCCCACGACGATCTACCTCGAACTCAGCGTCGGCGACCTCGAAACCGCGATGGCCGTGTCGCTGCTGATGGTCGCCGTGTCGTTCGCGGTGCTGCTCGCCCTCCGCCGACTCGCGCCCGAGACGCCGGCGTGATCGAGCTGCGTGACATCGCCGTGCAGCAAGGGGCGTTCGCACTCGCGGGCGTGACCTTCCGCGTCGCCGCCGGGGCGCACGCCGTCGTCATGGGGCCGACCGGGTGCGGCAAGACGACGCTCCTCGAAGTGATCGCCGGCTTACGCCGCCCGACCCGCGGCCGGGTGCTGCTCGACGGCGACGACGTGACCGACCGCGACCCGGCCGCCCGGCACGTCGGGTACGTCCCGCAAGAAGCCGCCGTCTTCCGCACGATGACGGTCCGCGCCAACCTCGCCTTCGGCCTGACGGTCCGCGGCCGGCCTTCCGGGCCGACCGTCGCCGCGCTGGCCGAGCGCTTGAAGTTGACGCACCTGCTCGACCGCCGGGCCGTCGGCCTGAGCGGCGGGGAGGCGCAGCGGGTCGCCCTGGGCCGCGCCCTCGCCTTCGGCCCGCGCGTGCTGCTGCTCGACGAGCCGTTCAACGCCGCCGACGCCGCCACCCGCGCCGACCTGATCGCGCTACTCACCGACGAGCGCGCCCGCCGGCCGCTGACAATCTTGCACGTCACCCACGACCGGTCCGACGGCACCGCCGCCGACGCCGTCCTGACGAACCTGTTCCCGCCGTAGGCGACACCGACCTCAGTCGGTGTTTTTGACCGGAGACTTCGTGCGCGAACAGGTTTGACCGCGTCGCGTTATCGCACGCTCGTCTCGGCACATTTCGGGAGACCCGGTGCGGTCGAGTGAACGTCGATCAGGGTGCGAATCGCGGCGACGACTTCCTCGGCCCGTCGCGTCGAATCCGAGTGGTACGGTGCTCGCGTGGACGTGGACTGCCGAATCGGGAGTGAAGTCGAGGTGCTGGCGCAGGTGCCGGAGTTCGTCCGCCGACAAGTGGCCGGCGTAGTCCCGGTCGAAATCGACGAACACGGTCGCGTCCTCCCCTTCAAGAGTCCAGCGGTGCAGGTCGGGGAAGCACGCCGCGCCGAACTTGCGTTCGAGGAGTTCGGCCAGTTCCGACTCGACCGCGAAGGGCGGGAGGAGAAGGGTCAAAGTTTTCACGGTCAGCCCCGCCTAGAGTGGACTTCGAGTTTGAGTCGCGGGGTACCCGCGGTGCAGGATGTCGGTCCGGTACTGCCGCCGTGGTGCCGCCGCAACACTTCGCCCAAATACCTCCCGAACGGCTTGGCCAACAACCCGTTCGCCGCCAGCTCCACGGCGTCCGAGGAGTACGCTTCCGCCATCTTGGTGACCTGGGAATCGGACAGAGGGCGTTCCGGTTCCGCCGTCACCCCGCCGGGGGGAGTTGCTTCGCGGCGAGTTTGGCCTGGCCGAGGAGGTACGTCAACTCGCCGCTGAAGACGAAGTTGTCGTCGCCGAAGGCCTGGCGGGCGCGGTTGCTGTCGAGGTGGGCGAAGAAGATTTCGGCCTCGCAAATCAGCGTGTCGCCGCAGGTCACGCGGCCGCTCACGACCCCGCCCTCGGCCCGCAGGTCGATCAGGTCGCAGGTGTACGTGAGTTGCTCGCCGGGGTGGGCCTCGGCGTGGAACTTGGCGTTCGGAATCTTCGCCAGGACGACCTTCTCGCGGAACTGGTTCGCCTCGCCGACGAGGATGCCGCCGGTCTGGGCGAGGCCTTCGAGGATGAGCGCCGCGGGCATGACCGGGAAGCCGGGGAAGTGCTCGGCGTAGTGGTCTTCGGCGTGCGACAAGTTCTTCACCGCCGTCGCGGACTTGCCCGGCTCGAAGGCGGTGAAGCGGTCGATCCAAATCCAGCGCATCGGGGGAAGTCCGCTAGAATGATTCGGCGAGGACTCTTCACCGAGGAGACGGCGATGATCCGGGCCGAAAGTTTGATCGAGCAGTTCCGCTTGCGACCGTTCCGACCGGTCCGGTTGGTGGCGAGCGAAGGGCTGCGCTACGACATCTACCACCCGGACAGCGTAATCGTGCTGGAACGGGACATCATCATTGGGATGCCGCAGACTGACAGCGGCGTGTTTCACAAAACTGTTCGCGTCGCCCTGGTCCACCTCGTCGCCGTCGAAGATCTCCAACCGCCGCCCACGGTCAGCAGCACGGCCGACGAGGCCTAGACCGCGAGTTTCTTGGCGACGAAGCGGACGATTAGGTCGACCGTGAACAGGTCGCCGATCGATTCGAGCTTCGGGCTTTTGGCGAAGGCGTTGATCTTCGACTGGTCGGCGTAGGGCAACTTCTCGCGCAGGTAGTCGAGGCCCTTCGGGGTGACCACGCCGTCCTCGACGAACTCGGGGTCGCCGGCGAAGATCGACTCGGGGAACAGCTCGTTGCGGTCGATCTTGCCCAGGTGGAACTCGCGCTCCAGGCGGAAGACGATGTCGAGCATGTCGATCGACTCGGCCCCCAGGTCGGCGTTCAGGCGGGCGGCCGGCGTCACCTCGTCGTCGTCCACGCTGAGCGCGTCCACGAGGAGCGTGCGGACTTTGGCCAGGATCTCGTCGTTCGTCATCGTAGCCATCCTGCAATCGGGCCGTGCGGAGGAGTCGTTAGCCGATGGCCGCGCCGAGGCTCAAGCCCCCGTCCACGGTGATCACCTGCCCTGTGATGTATGATGCGGCCGGGCCGCAAAGAAACAAGACGACGTTGGCAATGTCGTCCGGGATGCCCAGCCGGTTGAGCGGGATCGCCTTCTTGATGATCTCCCCCGCCTTGTTCCGCACGGCCTCGCTCATGTCCGTCTCGATGAACCCCGGGGCGACCGCGTTGACCGTGATGCCGCGCTTGCCCATTTCCATCGCCAGCACCTTCGTCAAGGCGTTCACCGCCCCCTTGCTGGCCGAGTAGTTCGCCTGCCCGGCGTTGACGTGGCTGCCGGCGACGCTCGAAATGTTGACGATCCGCCCGGACCGCTGCTTGAACACCATCTGCTCGGCGACCGCCTTGCAGAAGTAGAAGGTGCCGTCGAGGTTCGTGGCCAGCACTTCGCGCCAGGCCGACGGCTCCATGCGGACGAACAGGCCGTCGCGGATGACCCCGGCGTTGTTGACGAGGATGTCGATGCGGCCGAACTCGGCGAGCACGGCGGCCCCGACCCGGCCGGCGGTTTCGGGGTCGGCCACGTCGCCCTGGTACGCCTTCGCGGTGCCGCCCAGCGCGGCGACCTCGGCCACGAGGGCGTCCGCTTCGGCGGCCTTGCTGCGGTAGACGAAGGCGACTTTCGCGCCCGCCCCGGCGAGCTTCAACACGATCGCCTTGCCGATGCCGCGGCTCCCGCCGGTGACGAGGGCGACCTGATTTTCGAGCGTCATGACGGAGTCCCGAGGGGGGTGCGGAGTTCGCCGGTGAGCAAGGCCCAGCGCTCTTTCAGGTGGGTGCGGAGGCGGTCGTCGGCGGCGATCCCGGCCGGGCCGCGGTCGCACAGCGAGTAGCCGTGGAGCGTGAACGTCGCCGAGATCGTCGGCTGGCCGGAGTCGTCGGCCCCCTTGCCCCTGAAGGTGACCGTGTCCGCGTCCGCCGGCGAGTCCTTGTGCCAATCGACGGCCACGTCCATCCGCCGGCCGGGCAGCATGAACCCGCCGTACTTCACGTTCTTGACCTCACGCAGTACGACGACCGTGTGCCGGTACCCGGTGGTCGCGCGCCACAGCCACGACGCGGCCTCGGTCAGGCTTTGCAGCATGAGGACGCCGGGCATGACGGGGAACCGCGGGAAGTGGTCGGCCAGGTATTCTTCGCCGAGCGACAGGAACTTGCAGCCGCGCAAGAACTTGCCCGGCTGGTGGGCGTCGATCCGGTCGAGGAGTTGGAAGCGCATCGGGCACCGGGCCGGGGACGTTCGGGTGCCGTGACTATAAGGCGTCCGGGCGGTCCGGCAACCCCGGGCGGAAGTCCGGAATCGACCCCCCATCGACACAGGCGAGTGGGCGGGTTGCCGGAGGTGGCGGCGGGAGTTCAGCCGAGGAGTTCGCGGATCGGTTCCGGCCGGTCGAGGAGGAACTGCGGGCGGCCAGAAAAGTCCGGGAACGTCACCTTGCCGGGCGCGATGCCAAGAGTGTGGTACAGCGTGGCGAGCACCTGCGGGGTGTGGAGCGGCTTGAACCGCGCCTTCTCGCCCCGCGAGTCGGTCTCTCCGACCACCCGCCCGCCCTTCAGTCCGCCCCCGGCCATCAACGCAAACCCGGCTTCATTCCAGTGCCCGCGGCCGTCCGGCGTTACGTCGCCGATCTTGGGCTGACGGCCGAACTCGCCCCAAATGACGACGGCGGTGCGACCCAGCAAACCGCGGTCGTCCAGGTCCGAGAGCAGCGCGGCGACCGCCCGATCGTAGATCGGCAATTTCGCACGGAGCAGCTTAAAATTGTGCGCGTGCGTGTCCCAGCCGCCCGGATCGTTGACGCCCGGAACTTTCACGGAGAAGCGTGCGGCCACCGACACCACCGAGACTCCGGCTTCGACCAGCCGGCGAGCGCGGAGGAAGTCTAGGCCTTGCGGGCCGTACCGGTCCTTCGCCTGTGGCGTCTCCCGGTCGAGGTCGAGGGCGTCGCGGATCTTGGTCGAGGTGATCATCTCGAGGGCCCGCGCGGCGTAGGCGTCGCTCCCGGCGAAGGCCCCGGCGCGTTCCAACTCCTGGGGCAGCCGGTCGAACGCGGTCAGGAGTTTCCTCCGGTCGTCGAACCGCTGCGCCGAAATCCCCGGCATCAGGGCGGCGTCCTTGACCACCTCCCCGATCGCGCTAAACGGGCGGTGGGCCGGTCCGAGGTACGCCGGCTCTTCCGGGTCGTCGTAGCTGGTCAACAGTTTGTGGTTGGACGTACTGATGTAAGGCGGGATCGGCCCGCCAGCGTCGCGGAGTTTACTCACCACGCTACCGAACGCCGGTCGGCGGACCGAACCGATCTTCCCGCTCGCCTCGGCAGGGGTGCCCGTCAGGAGTTCCGTCGGGTCGTGGTTACCGTGCGTCCGAAGGCCGCGAACGATCGAGAACAAGTGAGCCAACTCGGCCTGGCGGGGCATCAACTCGCAGATGTCCAGCCCGCGCACGTTCGTGCGAATCGGCTTGAACTCGCCCCGGTATTCCGACGGGGCGTCCGGCTTCAAGTCGTACATGTCGATGTGAGACGGGCCACCGGGCAGGTAGACCATGATGACGGAGTTGGGCGGAGTGACCGCCGGGGTCGCCGCGCACGCCGAGGATCGTAACAGGTTCGAGAGGGTCAGGCCGCCGACGGCCAGTCCTCCGAGTCGGAGGCAATCGCGGCGAGAAGCCTGACGCGGGTCGAATGTGATGTCGAAGATGGAACACCTCCGGGACGACTTTCCGACGATAAATATGTGCGAATCAGCAGACAGTTTCATCTAGGGCGCAGTGGCGTGAACGACAACGCGATCAGAATGCGGCAAACGATTCGGGCGGTCGGGCGGTGAGCCGATAATCGGGCAACTGTCCGGTGTACGTCTGGGGGCGGCCCCGGTAGCGGGGGTGATTATGGGCGTCCTGGTGAAGGGGAAAGCCCCACGATCGCCGGTCCCGCGCAAAAGTGCCGGAGAACTTCCGCGTAACCGAAGTCCGGGGGTGCGCACTTGTTCCCGGCCCGGCAACGGTTATGATGGGCGTTTTGCGGAGCGATCTGGGGCATTCCAACGGGAGCGAACACATGGCCGGCCGACGCCGCGGTGCAGGACGACGAAAAGTGGGCCGCAAGAAGCGCCGCATGCGCGCCAAAATCCGCCACCGCAAATAGGCCGACCCGAAGAATCTCGCGTTCGACCGCCGACCGGCGGTCCTTTTTCGTGGGGCGGGCGACCGACGTGTCGTCCGTCCCGAAGCACGATTCCGCTCGAATCTGTCAGTCCGGTCATTCGCCCGGCCTGGAATCACGTCGATCACTTCAAGCACATGGCGACGAAGAGCCGCCTCCGCACCTCGTAGACACCGCACGTTAAATCACCATCGGCGAGAAAGTCCGGCGGCATCGCCGTCGCGGCCGTGACACTCTGTGGGTATGCCCACGTCCGCTGCGAGTCCCCGATGCGCTACGCCGTCGTCCTGTCACTGGCCGCGACCCTGCTCGGCGGGTTTGCGGCCCACGCCCACCCCGGTCACGACCACGATTCCCCCGACCCGGTCCGCACGCCGAACCCGGTCGTCGCGCCGACGTTCGCCGGGCCGGGCGCTTTCGCGGCCGGCGGGCTGGCGGTCCTCGCGGGCGGGGTGCTGGTCTCCCGGCGGAAGGGGTTCGTCGTACCGGTCGGGGTCGTCGCCGGCGCCGCGTCGTTGACCGCGCTCGCCGCCGCGGACGACCAGAAGGTGCCGGCGGCCCAAGCGCACTTCGAGCCGTTCCGGGGCACGCTCGAGTTGCGCGCCGACGGCGACACCCTGTTCGTCGGGTCGAACGGGTTCCCGGACCACCCGATGATGATCGGCATCAAGGCGTGGCAACAGCAGGTGCCGTTGCCGCAGCCGTACACCGGCAAGAACGCCTGGCAGATCCCGCTCAAGCCGCGGCTCGCGGACAAGCCGATCTCGGGCAAGACGAGCCTGTACCGCGGGGCGATCGCGCTCGCGGTGAACGGCGTGCCGATCTTCAACGCGCTGAACAACCGCGGCGAGGACGCGTACCTGGCCGGCGAACTCGACGAGTACGGCGGGCACTGCGGCCGGGGCGACGACTACCACTACCACGTCGCCCCGGTCCACCTCGAAAAGACCGTCGGCAAGGGCAACCCCATCGCCTACGCCCTCGACGGGTACCCCCTGTACGGGTACACGGACGCCGCCGGCAAGGAGCCGACCGACCTCGACGAGTTCAACGGCCGCACGGAGAACGGCCGCTACCGGTACTACTCGACGAAGGCGTACCCGTACATCAACGGCGGGATGCGCGGCGTCGTGACCGTCCGCGGCGACGGGATCGAGCCGCAACCCCGCGACGCTCCGGTGCGGCCGGCGGGCCGACCACTCCGCGGCGCGACGATCACCGACTTCACTCGGGACGACGACAAGAAGGCGTACACCCTCAAGTACGAAATCCGGGGCCAGCCGCTGTCCATCCGGTACACGATCCGCCCGGACGGCACCTACGCCTTCGTCTCGACCGACGCGGCCGGCAAGGAGACCACCGAGACCTACCGCCGACGCGACCGCAAGGACGGCCCGCCGAAGAAGTGAAGTGCAGCACGTCGCGTCACCCAGAACACGCAGACCCGGAGCCACCGCCGCGGGCCGGGCGAAAGCGAACTTCGAAATCGCGGATCGTTCATCGCGTCGCACGCCACGGGCACGGGCACGGGCAAAGTTTTCGGCTCCGCCGCAGGCGACTCGTGTTAGCCCGACGCGCGAGCGAGTGACGCGCGGAGACTCCCAGGGGGTGCCGGACTGGACTCCCCCACCGGCGCTGTCTTCCCGCGTCCCTCGCTCGCGCGTCGGGCTAACACGAGTCGCCTGCGGCGGAGCTACCGACCCGCGAACTCCGCGTTAGAAGCTGTCGAGCCAGAAGTGGTTGCCGCGGTGGTACTTCATCGGCGTCCAGAGTTCGTACCGCCAGCCCGGCTCCAGGAACGGGGGGTAGGCCATGTACGCCGGCGGGCGGACGTAGGGCTGGCCCTTCGTCTCGGGGTACTTCGGCGACTGGGCCGGCCAGTAGCTGTGCGGGAAGTAGTTGTACGGGTAGTAAAACATCTGCGGCAGCGGCGGGTCGCCGGCTTGTAGGGTCGTGCCACCGAGGGCGAACAGGGCCGTCATGGCCAGCGCGCGAATCGTCAGAGTACGCATCTCGAACACACCTCCTGCGTGAATCGGTTCCACGAGTATTATCCGCCGAACCGGCCGCCCGGCTGAGCGGCGAAAGGCCACCGGGCGGGGGAAAGGCTAGAACACCCCCGCGTTGTAACCGTCGTGCCGGACGCCCCGCTCCCGCTGTTTGGGCGGCGCGACCCGCCCCGGCCGCGCCGATTCCGGCCGGCTTCCCTCAAGTCCCGCGACCCGACTCCCATGACCGACCCCAACCTGGCCTACGACAACCCCCTGATCGCCCGGTACGCCGGGGCGGAAATGGCCGAGCGCTGGGGGCCGCACCGCAAGTTCCGCACCTGGCGGCGGCTGTGGCTCGCCCTCGCCGAGGCCCAGCACGAACTCGGCCTCCCCGCCGACGACGGGGTCACCCCGCGGATCGCGCCGGGCGATTTGGCCGAACTCCGCGCGCACCTGGACGACATCGACTTCGGCCGCGCCGCGCACCACGAGCGCCGCCTGCGGCACGACGTGATGGCGCACATCGAGACCCTCGGCGAAGTCGCCCCGGGGGCCAAGCCGATCGTCCACCTCGGCGCGACCTCGTGCTACGTGACCGACAACGCCGACCTGATCTTGATGCGCGAGTCGCTCGACGCCCTGTGCGTCGGGTTGGCCACGGTCATCGACCAGTTGGCGACGTTCGCGGAGGCCTGGCGGCACGAGCCGACGCTCGGGTTCACGCACTTCCAGCCGGCCCAACTCACGACCGTCGGCAAGCGCGCCGTTCTGTGGGCGTTCGATTTCGCCCTCGACCTGCACGAACTCGAACGCCGCCGGGACGAACTGCCGTTCCGCGGGGCCAAGGGCACGACCGGCACGCAGGCGAGTTTCCTCGCCCTGTTCCACGGCGACCACGCCAAGGTCCGGGCGCTCGACCAACTCGTCGCGCGCAAGATGGGCTTCGCCACCGTCTTCCCGGTGACCGGGCAGACGTACTCGCGCAAGCTCGACAGCATGGTCCTGGACGCGGTCAGCGGGGTCGCGCAGTCGGCGTCGAAGTGGAGTTGCGACCTCCGGCTGCTCGCCCACAAGCAGGAGATCGACGAGCCGTTCGAGGCCGACCAGGTCGGGTCCAGTGCGATGGCGTACAAGCGGAACCCGATGCGGGCGGAGCGGATGACGAGCCTGAGCCGGTTCGTCATGGGCCTGCCGGCGATGGCCGCGGCGACGGCCGCGACGCAGTGGTTCGAGCGGACCCTGGACGACTCGGCCGCCCGCCGGCTGTACCTCCCGCAAGCCTTCCTGGCCGCCGACGCCATTTTGCGGGTCGCGCGGAACGTCGCCGGGGGCCTGGTCGTCAACCGGGCGATCATCGCCAAGAACGTCCGCGAGTACCTGCCGTACATGGCGACCGAGAACCTGATGATGGCCGCCGTGGCCGCCGGCGGGGACCGGCAGGAGGCGCACAAGCTCGTCCGCGACCACAGCCACGCCGTGACCGCCCGCATCAAGGCCGGCGAGGGCCGCGCGACCGAAATCTTCGACCGGTTGAAGGCCGAGGCGCTGTTCGCGGCCGTGGACTTCGCCGGCGCGACGGCCCCGGAGAAGTTCGTCGGCCGCGCCCCCGAGCAGGTCGTCGAGTTCCTCGCCGAGCACGTCGCCCCGATCCGCGCGAGGTACGCCGCCCGGCTGACGGGCAAGGCCGACTTGCAGGTGTGACGCGGTCAGAGCGGAGTTCAGAATCGCGTAGCGACGGGCAGGCGGACCTCCGTGAGGTCGGTCGGGTCTTCTGTAGCTGGCCTCTGTGAGGCCGGACTCGCTCCCCGGGTCGGGTGATTCCCGTGTGGGGGAGCGGATCCGGCCTCACAGAGGCCAGCTACAGAAGACCCGACCGACCTCACGGAGGTCCGCCTGCCCGTCGCTACGCGATTCTGAACTCCGCTCTGACCGCGTCACACCTGCAAGTCGGCCTTGCC
>JANYHV010000049.1 GCA_025362195.1 Fimbriiglobus sp.
GCCAGGGCCGGCCACCCGCCGGCGTCCGCCCCGAGCCGCGGGAGCGCCGCCTCGAAGCCGGCCACCGCCGCCAGGCCGACGCCGCGGCGGAGGAGGCGTTGGCGCAACGTCGCCTTGGCCGCCGCCAGCCGGGAATCGACCGTGCCGCGCGGGCAGCCGAGGGCTTCCGCCGCCTCCGTGTTCGAGCGGCCCTCGACGGTACACAGCACGAGCACGGCGCGGAACTTGTCCGGCAACGCCGCGAGTTCCTCCGCGACGATCGCCCGCTCCTCGGCCGCCGCCGCACCGTCCGGTTGGTGCGCCGTCGCCACGTCGGCCGGCAGCTCCCCCGCCGGGTGCCGGGCGTGGTGCCGGCGGACTTTCAGCGCGGTCAGGTGGGCGACGCGCATCAGCCAGCCGGCGACCGACTCGCGGTCGCGGATGCGGCGGGCGTCCCGGGCGAGGACGTAGAAGACGACCTGGAAGGCGTCGTCCGCGTCGGCCGAGTGGCCCAGCCGCGCCCGGCAGACGCCGTACACCGCCGCCCCGTGCCGGGCGACGATGGCCGCGAACGCGCCGGGGTCGCGGCCGTCCACGAACCGGGCGAGCAAGTCGGAGTCGCTGCCGGCCGGGGGCGGGGCGAGCCGCCGCGCCACGCCGGCCATCCATCGAGTGGTCATGCCAGTACGTTCCCGCGTCGGGCGAAATGCTTCACGGAATTTTCGGCGACCGGTCGGCCGCTATTCCTGCACTCAAAATACCCGGGCGCGGCCGGCGTCGCCACTGTCTTCGGCGCGCGAAAACGCGGCCGCCCCGGACTCGTTGAAGTCCGGGGCGGCCGCGGTTGAGTTGGCAATGGGTTACGAGCGGAGGGTGCGGCTCAGCAACATGCCGGCGAGGAAGCCGACGAGGACCGATTGAACCGGGTACTTGCGGACCATGTTCGACAGGTCTTGCGTGTAGTGGTCGAGCCGCTCGGCGCTGGCGTCGTAGGCCTCGCCGGCCCACTTCTGGGCCTTCTCGCCCACTTCGCCGGCTTCGTCGGCCAGGTGTTTGATGGCCTGCTTGCCCTGGTCGGCGTAGTCGCTGGCCTTGTCGGCGATGGTGCCGAGGGTCGAGCCGGCCTGGTCGGCCGCGGCCTTGGCCTTGTCGCCGACCTTGTCGGCGGCGTTACCCGCCGCGTGCTGGACCTTGTTGGCCGCGTCGTGGCCGTGTTCGACTGCGCCCTTGGCCGCGTCGGCGGCCTTGTCGATCCCGGACTTCACGTCGCCCTTGGTCGGCAGGGTGGGCATGTTCGGATTGTTCATCGCAATTCCTCGGAAAGGGATTCCCATTGCTGGGGGCTGAGTTCCAGTCCGCCAGGCGATTGACCCGACGACGATGGTTGTGCGGGAGACTGCTATGCACTTGCCGTGCCAACCGGACTGGCCGCCGCGGACTTGTCGGCGACGGCAGTGCCGACGGCCGGGGTCGTGGCCACGCCTGCGAGGACGACCGACTGCCAGCCCATCAACTCGTTGTGGGCGGCTTGCAGGGTCAAATCGACGGCGTCCGCCCCGCTCTTGATCAACTCTTCCGTCTGGCCCTCGGCCGTATCCGTCCACCGGCCGATGAGGATTTTCAACCCGGGGAAGCGGCCGCGCAGTCGCTTGCTGGTGTACCGGGTGTGCGATACGCCGCCGGGCGGGAGCGACCCGATGAGGACCACGTGGGGGTCGAACTCGCTCACCGCGTCGGCGATCTCGGACGCGAGGGCGCTGGCGGCGAGCGCCTTCACGTCCCACTTTTCCGGGGGCAGCGTCCGGGCCAGGGCCGCCACCGTCAGGGCGTCGAGTTCGTCCCGGGCGGCGCACGTCAGGAGGCGGACGCGGTTGGGGGCGTCCGAGGGCGGGGCCTCTTCGAGGTTGTTGTCCAGGGCGGCGCGGGCCGTCTTGAGCACGCGGGCTTCCGTCTCGGCGTCGAGTTCCCCGGCCTCCTTGGCCTCGCGCACGGCGACGAGCGCCGGCAGCAGTGCCTCGTCGAAGTGCTTCAGCGGCGGGTCGGTCTTGATCGCCGCCTCGACGAGCCGGGTCGCGTCGTCCTCGTTCCCGGCGATGAGCCGCTGGTACATGAGCATCCCCGGCGATAGTGGCGGCTCGGTGCCCAGGATGACGTGGAAGAAGCTCATCGACGGGCTGTACTTGCCCACCACGAGCAGGCAGGTCGTGATCGGCCCGGACAGAATCAGGCCGATCGGCCCCCACAGGAACGACCAGAACGCCGCCGAAACCAGCAGCGCGACCTCGCTCGCCCCGAGGCTCTTGCCGTACAACTTCGGCTCGACGGCGTTATTCGAGAACAGTTCGAGGCCGCCGAACAGGCCGAGGACGATCAGCGGTTGCGTCCACCCGTCCGACACGACGGTCGTGAAGAACAGGGGCGGCAGGATGCCGATCCAGGTGCCGATGTACGGCACGTACCGCATGATGAAGCCGATGAACCCCCACAGCAGCGAGTACTGGATGCCGGCCGCGAAGAGCCCGGCCGAGACGATCAGGCCGAACGCGGCGTTGACCAGGAACTGCATGAGCAGGTAGTGGCTGATGCGCTGCGAGGCGTCGTCGGCGGCGCGGGTGGCGGTCGTCATCTGCCCGTCCCCGATGAGCCGCAGGACGCGGTCCCGGAGGTCGTCCTTGGCGAGCAGGATGAACACGACTAGGACGAACGAGAAGGCGGCCAGGCCGAACGCCTCGGTGGCCGGGCCGACGATGAAGTTCAGGCGGTTGAACCACGACGGCCGGGACGGGGCGAGCACGACCTCGCCCGGGGCACCGGCTGCCTTCTCGGGCTGCCCGCCGAGGACGGCGTCCTGGATGTCCTTGACCATCTTGCCCAGGCCCGCTTCTTCCCCGCCGCCGGAGAACGTGGCCTTCAGCCTCTCGATCTTCTCTTTGACCGTGTCCGACTTCTCGACCATCGTCTTGCTCAGCGACGAGAGTTGCTGGGTAATGACCGCACCGGTGCCCAGGAAGGCCAGCAGGGCGACGGCGACGACGATCAACACCGACGCCGTCCGGCCGAGCCGCCGGCGCTCCACAATCGTCACGAGCGGGTTCAAAACGAAGGCGAAGAAGACAGCCATGGCCAGCGGGATGAACACCGTCTGGGCCCAGTACAGCATCCCGAGGACGAACGCCGCCGTGACCACCGTCGAGAGGGTGATGAGGGCGCGCTGCCAGGGTAACTTGCTCGGCGGAACGTGTTGGCCGTTAATCATGGCGGGTCCGAAGGTGGGGGTCGGGGTCGGCAAGACGACGCGGATCAAGCAAGCGCAATGCCACCCCGACGCGGCCGCGGCGCGGGGTGTGCAGCGGTGCCCCCCGCCGCCGATTCCGACCTCGCGCCCCAGGCCAATCATGGACCGTTTGCGAACGATTTACGAACTCCTCCGCGACACCGTGGACGGGTTCCTCGACGACAACTGCCCGCGGCTGGGGGCGGCCCTGGCCTTTTACATCACGCTGTCGCTCGCGCCGATGCTCCTCGTCGTCATCGGCCTGGCCGGGCTGGCGTTCGGGGACGAGGCGGCCCGCGGGGAAGTCGTGGCCAAGACCTCGGAGTTCGTCGGGCAAGAAGGTGCGCAAGCGGTGGAAACCACCCTCTCAAACAGCAAATCTCAAAAGAGCGGCGTCATCTCGACGGTCGTCGGACTGGTCAGCGTCCTGATCGGCGCGACCGGCGTGTTCGCGCAACTCCAGGAGGCGTTGAACATCATCTGGCGCGTCGATCCCGCCCCCGTCGTGAAGTCCAACGGGTCGAAACTCGCCAAGGTCTGGGGGTACGTCCGCAACCGCCTGCTGTCCTTCTCGGTGCTGTGCGGCCTGGCCCTGTTGCTGCTCGTGTCGCTGGCCGTGAACGCCGTCATCAGCGGCTTGCAGGGCTGGATGGCCGGGTACTTGGGGAACTCGGCCGTGCTGATGCGGGCCGTGGATTTGTTCGTGTCCGTCGGCCTGGCCACGCTCCTGTTCGCCATGATCTTCAAGATTCTGCCGGCCCGGCAGATCGCCTGGCGGCGGGTGATGCTCGGCGCGTTCGTGACGGCGATCCTGTTTAACGCCGGCAAGGTGCTGATCGGCCTGTACCTCGGCACGACGGCCCCCGGTTCGACCTTCGGCGCGGCCGGGTCGGTCGTCGTCCTGCTGGTCTGGATCTACTACTCGACGCAAATCCTGCTGCTCGGGGCGGAGTTCACGAAGGTCTTCTCGCAGCGGTACGGCGGCATGCCGGCCCCGGAACCGGAAGTCCAGGGCTGACCCCGGCGGCACGCGATGTGCTTAACTCGTCGCGTCAAACCACCGCCCCTGCCTGGAGAAACGCCATGCCACGCGACGAACGGCAGGGACTGACCCCGCCGACCGAATACCGGGCCAACGGCAAGTCGAGTCTTCCCTTCCTCGGCCTCATCGGCGACGTGATGGGCGACGCCCGCAACCTGTTCCTCGACCACGGGGCGCTGCTCAAGAGCGAAATGAAGCGGGAAGCGACGATGGCCGGGGCCGCCGGGGCTGCGGTCGCCGTCGGCGCGGTCACGACCGCCATCGGCGTCCTGCTGTTGCTCATCGGCTCCGTCTACTTGCTCGAAACCCTAACCCGCCTGCCGTTGTGGGCCTGCTTCTTCATCAACGGCGGCGTCTTCTTCCTCATCGGCGGCATCGCTTTGTTCTTCGGCGTTCGCCGCATGACGAGCCTGAACGTCGTCCCCGAACGGACCCTGAACTCCCTGAAGGAGAGTGTGCAATGCCTAGTGAATCTCCGGAGCTAATCGAGCAGCGGCTGCGCGACTCGCGCCGCAATTTGACCGCCAAGGTCGCCGACCTGGGCCGCGAAGTGTCCGACTCCGTCCACGAGACGACGGCCACCGTCCGCAGCACCATGAACTCGCTCCAGAGCGGCGTGACCGACACGTTCGCCACGCTCAACGGCGGCGTCAACGACACGATCCGGTCGGTCGTCGGCACGACGACGGACGCCATCGACGTGCGGCCGCAGATCCGGGCCAACCCGCTCGCCTGCGTCGGCGCGTCCATCGCGGCCGGGCTGGTCGCCGGGTTGCTCGTGACTCGCCGGTCGGGGCCGCACTCGACGGGTTCGCACCAGTCGTTCTCGACGGCCCCGAACTCGTTCGGCGGCACCGTAGCGCCGCCGTCGTGGATCGACGGCCTGCTCGACCAGGTCGCCAGTGAGGTCAAGCGCGTCGCCGGCGACGTGATGACGCTCGCCGCCGACCAGGCGAAGCAGACCGTGTCGGCCGGCGTGCCGAACCTCGTCAACGGCCTGCTGTCCCGCGTTTCCGCCGGCCCGGAACGCCGGGTTTAGTCCCGGCTCCGGCTCCGGCTCCGGCTCGCGGCGGAGTCGGTCAGTCCGGGTCGAACAGCGACGGCTTGTCGGACTTCGACTCTTCGGGGTGCAGCTTGCCGAGGAGTTGGAACGCCTTCGCTGTGGCCGTCCGGCCGCGCGGGGT
Source organism: Fimbriiglobus sp. (assembly GCA_025362195.1). Lineage (GTDB taxonomy): Bacteria > Planctomycetota > Planctomycetia > Gemmatales > Gemmataceae > Fimbriiglobus. The sequence continues at coordinate 5,480 of JANYHV010000049.1, forward strand.
GCGGATCAGGAACTGCTCGCGGAGCAGGTACGGCTCGATCTCGTCGGTCAGGGTATCGACGGCGATGTTCATCGTCGCCGCCATCGCGTCCGCCCCCGTCGGCCCGCCGCCGAACACGTCCACGAGCACTTCCAGATACCGGCGGTCGTTCTTGTCGAGGCCCGTCGGGTCCACTTCTTGTTGCAACAGCGCCCGTTCCGCCAGGTCCAACGAAATGACGCCGTCGGCCGTGCCCACGGCGTAGATGCGGCACCAGTGCAGGCGGGCGTTGGCGACCCGCGGCGTCCCGCGACTGCGGCGGGCGATCTCGACGCAGGCGGCGTCGGCGATCGTCGTGTTCAGCTTGGCCGCGTTCACCTTCACGATGGTCGCCAGCTCTTCGACGCTGTAGTAGTCGAGGTGTTCGCGCATCTTGAAGCGGTCGCGCATCGGCCCGGACAGCATTCCGCCGCGGGTCGTCGCCCCGATGAGCGTGAAGCGCTTCAGGTGCATGCTGATGGTGCGGGCGTTGACCCCGTCGCCCAGCACGATGTCGATGCGGAAGTCTTCCATCGCCGGGTAGATGAACTCCTCCACCACCCGCGGCATCCGGTGGATCTCGTCAATGAACAGGATGCTCGACTCTTCCAGGTTCGTCAAAAACGGCAGCAAGTCGGCCGGCTTCGACAGGGCGGGGCCGGAGGTCATCTGGATCGACGTGCCGAGTTCGTTCGGCAGCACCGTGGCAAAGGTCGTCTTGCCGAGGCCGGGCGGGCCGTCGAAGAGGATGTGCCCCAGCGGCTCGTTGAGAATCTTCGACGCCCGCACGGCGATCTCCAGCCGCTCGGCGACGTTGCGCTGGCCGATGACTTCCTTCAACAGCTTGGGGCGCAAGGCCGCGTCGCGGTTCTTGTCGTCGGGCGGCGGGGAAGCGCCCAGGGTCTTTTCGCGTGCCATCGTTGGTCTCGTGGGGTGTCAAAGTATCATCCCCCGTGGCGCGGGCGGGGTGCAATCTCAGTCGGAGTGAAAACCGATCTCCCGCAAAGGCGAAAGGGAAGGCAAAAACACGGGTTTGGTTTTCCTTAGCGCCTTTGCGCCGTTGCGGGAGGTCGGTTTTGTTTTTAAGGAATCCCGAACCCGTGCGTTATCGGGATGCACACGGAGGTTTCGCGTGGACGACCGGGCGTGGGTGGCGGCGGCAGTCGGGCGCTTCGAGCGGCCGTTGCTCGCTTACGTCCGCGGCTTGCTCAACGACCGGCACCGCGGCCGCGACGTGGTCCAGGAAGCGTTTCTGGAACTGTGCCGGGCGTCCCGCGCCGAAGTCGAGCCGAAGCTGGCCCCGTGGCTGTTCACGGTCTGCCGCCGCCGCGTGCTGGACACCTTACGCAAGGAGCAACGGATGACCTCCCTCACCGTCGAACCGCCCGGCAAGACTGCCGGGCCGGCCGAGAGTTACGAGACCCGGGACGCGGCCGCCGCCGTCCTCGCCCGCCTGGCCGACCTGCCGGCGAGCCAACAGGAGGCGGTGCGGTTGCGCTTCCTCCAGTCGTTCAGCTACCGCGAGATT
>JANYHV010000220.1 GCA_025362195.1 Fimbriiglobus sp.
GCTTGGACGAGGTTTCCGGCTCCGCCGCAGGCGACTCGGGTTAGCCCGGCGCGCTAGCGAGGGTCGAGCGGTCGAGGGGAATGTGAGCAGACGTTGACGGTACGGCCGACGACCCCGAACCTTGCCCACGACCGGTCCACCCTCGCTAGCGCGTCGGGCTAACCCGAGTCGCCTGCGGCGGAGCCGGAAACCTCGTCCACCCGTACCGCGGGTGTCCAACGACACAAACTTGAAGACCCACGTCCCCGCCGTGTCTACTTCGCCGGCAGGCCCGGGGTCGCGTTGAAGGTTTTGAGCGGCTTGCCGTCGCCGGGCTGCTTCCAGAGCGTGACTTCGCCGTTGTACGCGCCGCCGGCGACGAGGCCGCCGTCCGGGCTAAAGGCGACCGCGTAGACGAAGTCGGTCGGGCCGGTCAGCGTCTGCACCGCGGCCGCCTTGTCCATGTCCCAGAGGCGGACCGTCTTGTCCGCCGAGGCCGTCGCCACGACCGGCTTGGTCGGGTGCGCGACGACCTTGAACACGTCCCCGCCGTGCCCGCCCAGCGCCTTCTCCCCCTTGCCCTCCCCGGCCAGCTTCCAGGTCCGCAACTGCGAGTCGCCGCCGACCGAGTACCCGAGCGACGCGTCCTTGTTGAAGGCGACCGCGTAGACGATCTGCTGGTGCTCCGGGTACGTCAGCACGGACTCCTTCGCCTTCAAGTCCCAGACCTTCGCCGTCTTGTCGCGCGCGGCGGTGGCCAGGAACTTGCCGTCCGCGGAGATCGCCACGCCCAGCACCCAGTCGGCGTGGTTCTCGATCGTCTGGGTCAACTTGGCCGCCGCCGGCCCGGCCCCGATGTCCCACAGGCGCACCGCCCGGTCGCACCCGCCGGCGGCGAGCGTCTTGCCGTCGGGCGATACGGCCAGGCACAGGACCGAGTCGTCGGAATCGAGGAGTTGCTTGACCATCACCTTGGGGTCGCCGACGCCGTCGAGCAAGGCCACGCCGCCGACCGTTTGGCCCGCCGCGGTCAGGTCGTAGAGTCGCACGTCGCCCTCCTGGCCCGGCCGCCCGCCGGCGACGGCGAGGGTGCCGCCGGGCAGGAAGGCCAGCGCGTAGGCGCGCTCGGCCCGCGTCCGCACGCGCTTCGTCAGCACGCCCTCCGGCACGCTCCAGACGGTCAACTCGTGGTGCCCGCCGACGACGAGGCCCTTGCCGTCCGGCGTGAAGGCGAGCGCGTTGACGATGGCCGGGTACTTGTACGCGACCGGGGGGACGGGCGGGGTCCAGCGGAGCCGGAGTTCGCGGACCAGGTCGGCCTTCGGGTCGAGGCCGGCGTCGAGCTTGGCCCCCTGCTTAATCCACTCACTAACGACCTTGGCCTTGTCGGCCGGCACCGCCTCGCCCTTGTCCCGCGGCGGCATGCGGCGGTCCTCGGCCGTGACGATCAGGTCGTGGAAGTCGCTCTCGTCCGGCTTGCCGGGGACGATGGCCTCGCCGTTGACGCCGCCGAGCAGGAGCTTCTCGAACGTGGTCATGTCGTACTTGCCGTTCCGCTTCTTGGCGTCGTGGCACGCCAGGCAGTTCTCCTTGAGGATCGGCGCGACCTCGTTGATGAAGCTGATCGGCTTGTCCGCAGCCCGCCCCGCGGACGGCAACACGGCCAACGACACGGCGAGCAAGACGAGTAAACGCATGGGGGGCACCACGAAAAGGGAGCGGCGGGCAGACCCCCAGCGTACCCGGAAACAAAGTCGCGTGCAACCGGCGAGCGGCCGCCGCGTTGGCGAGCGGGTCGGAACGGTCCGAACGCGGCACGCCCCCGTTCACGGCTCGCACGGTCACGAACCCGCGGGCCGATTTAAAAATGACTTCGGGCGGTTGCTCAGAGGCCGCCGCACTTGACGAAGAAGATCGCGTCGATGACGCCCAGGGCGACGGCCTGCACCAGGATCCCGTACCCGAGGCCCTTCAACGCCGGCTTCGACCGGGTCGCCATCACCAGACCCAGCGGCAGGTAGACCGCTTGCAAACCCAGGTTGATCGCCAGGACGCCGCGCAGTTCGTCCAGCGGCATCGGCTCCTGGACGAACGACGACCAGGCGACGGCCCCGTCGATGACGCCCCAGATACCGGTCATGAACCAGAACCCGCGGAACGACTCGCGCGGCCCGGCGTACAGCCCGACGACGGCCGCCCCGAGCGACACGAGTGCGAGAGCAAAGAGCGAGGCGACGAGTTGTTGCTGCACCATGAACGAGCCCCACCGAGCCGCGTGACGACAATTCACACATGCTAAGCAGCGGAGCAGGAGCCGCGTCCAGCACGGACGCCGATGGGGAGAAACAATCTTGAATCGGCAATTGCCGATCGGCAATTTCTGAGAAGGGGGTGCCCCGCCCGACGGGGCAAGTTCTCTGTTCCCGGACCCGCCGGGCGAGGCGACGGGACGGTACGCACCCCGCGTGCCGGGTCGGAAATGGCACGATTTCGGCAGTTCTTACCGATTCGCCCGCGACCGGCGGGTAAAAATGACACCGGTCTCTCCGGTGCCGGTCGATTTTTCCCTGGAGGCGTTGTCATGTCGCTGCCGAAGCCGCCGGACACGTTCGTCGAGTTCTCCCGCGAGTTCCCGGGCGTCGCCGAGGCGTGGCAGCTCGTCCAGCGGGCCGGCGAGCAGGGGCCGCTCGACGCCAAGGCGCAACGGCTCGTGAAGCTCGCCATCGCCGTCGGCACCGGGCGGGACGGGGCGATCAGTTCGGCCGTCCGCAAGGGGCTGGCGAGCGGCGTGACGCCGGCCGAGATCGACCAAATCCTGGCCCTGGCCGCCGGCACGATCGGCTTCCCGGCGACCGTCGCCGCGTACTCGACCGTCCGCCGGACGCAGAACAAGCCGCCCGACGGGGCGGGTTAAGCGCCGCCTGTCCCGCTGATTTCAAGCTCCAGGCGAAAGCCTGCGGGGAATTGCTCCCACCAGAAAACGCACCACGGGCCGATTGGGAGGACCCGTGCGGACCGGACGACTCGGCCCTCGGCTTCGTACTCGGCCACGATGTTTCGGAACCCGCGCTTGGCCACACAGTAGCGGTGTTCCTCGCGGAAGTAGCCGTTCGACACGCGCAGGCTGTCTTCCCAGTCGTCGCCGAGCCACTCCGCCGAGATCGCCCGGTACAGGGCGGCCCCGACGGCGGTGAAGACGGTCTGACCCCACCGCTCGCGGGCCGGCACCGGTACTGTCTCGTAAGAAGCGGGGAGGAACTCAAGCCCGTGGCCGTCCGGCTGCAGTTCGGCCGTCCGCGGCAGCGCCAGCGTGACTGATTCGTCCCGCACGAGGGCGCGGACTTCGTCGATGACCGCCTCGTCGAGAACCCGGAGCCAGCCGTACCGCAAGCAGGCGTCCAGACCGACACGGCACTCGGCTTCCGTCAGGGGGCCGCCGAAGTCCCGGTCGGCGTACCGGACCAGGGACGGGAAGTCGTCATCGTCGAGCTGGCGCGGCCCCCTCTCCATCGCGGCCAGCACCACGAACTCGGCGAGCGCGACGTTGCGGCAGTCGAGCGCGCGCCGCAGCGGCACCGGGTCGGCCCGGTCGAGGCTGCCGGGGAAGCTGCACACTTCGCCCCCTCGGGAACACCGACCTTGCCACTGCCGACGCTCTTCGATGTCGATGCGGTAACCCTGCGGGAACTGCCGCCACCACTGCGCCCGCCACGGCCCCGTCGGGCACGGGTCACTCACCCCGACCGCGTCGTCTTCGCCCCGTGCCGACTCTGCTTCGGCGACGGCAGCCGCGCGGGTCGTGAAGAAGCGGGCCGTCGTCTCGCGGACCACGTCGGTCGAGGCGAACGGCTTCGCGGGGCCGTCGCGGTCGCGGATGCGAACCCAGAGGTCCGCGCCGGTTTGTGTGAAGTCCACCTGGCCGATCTTGGGAAGCCCGTAGACGGGCCCGACGACGCCGCCTGCGTGGAGCTGCGAGGCGATCTCGGCGAGGGCCGCCTCGTCGATGACTTGCAGCCAGCCCTTCGACAGGCAGGCCGCGAGCGCGGACTGGCACCTCTCTTCCGAGACAGAATCGCTCAGGCGGCACACGTCTGCTGCGGCGTGTCGAGGCAAGTCCTCGGGTTCCGCCCCGATGCCGTACTGGATGACCACGAACAGCGACGCCTCGTCGGGCGTGGCGTCCAACTCGGCCAGGATTTTGAACAGGCTGCGTCAGCTTCGGCGTGAGTGCGGGGGCGATTGGCCGACGGAGTTGGGTGTGAGTGGGGTTGGCGTTGATCGGAGGCCGTATGCGGGGCAGAAAGGTGTACCGTCGCCGGGGCCGAGACCACGCTACTCACGCCAGCAGGTTACCCCCTGCCGGCCGGGTGGGCAACAGCCAACTCCTCGACGCCGGGAATTCCCCCAAAGCGTCGGACTTCCGCGCCGCGGCTCTATAACGTCGCCATGAAGAAGTACGACGCCGTCCCCGCCGTGCCGCAGCGGCCGGACCGGACCCACCGCTACGCCGACCTGATGCTGCCCGCTTCGGGTCTCGTCCTCGGACTGACGCTTGCGGCGTTCGTCTGGGGCGCGGGGCTGACCGGGCTGCCGCTGGCCCCGGCCGTGTTCGGCGGGTGGTTCTTCGGCCTGGTCGCGCCGCGCCTTTACCACCACCGCTTCCGCGTCCTCGGGTGGGTGCCGGTGGCCGGGTTCTTCGGCTGGCTGACGGCCACGCTGGCCGTGGTCCTGGACGGCTGGACGGTGTGGGTGCTGGCGGCCTTCGCGTTCCTGGAAGGCTTCGTCCTCGGGTCGGTCTTGCGCTACCGGGACCGCGTCTCGCACGGCCGGCTCGGGTACAACCTCGCGGGGGTCTCGGCCTTCGTCGCCGTGGCCGTCGCGGTCTGGGGCTTCGAGTCCCTGGGCGAGCGGTCCGACGAGGCGCGGGCCAACATCGCCCGGCTGTTGCCCGTCGTCACCGGCTTCTTGACCGTGCTGTCCGTCGTGCTGTTCGCGCGGCCGCTGGTCGAGCTGTTCGCCGAGCCGATGATGCAACTCGGGTACAACGTGGACGCGGCCGGGCCGGGGTTGAAGGCCCTGCCGATGCACGGGCCGCTGCTCGTCATCGCCAACCACGCGGCCTTCTTCGACCCGTTCTTCGTCGCCGAGGTGCTGCCGCGGGCCATCACCCCGATGATGACGGCCAACGTCTACGACAAGCCGGGCATCCGCTTCCTGATGCGGCGGGTGTTCCACGTCATCCGCGTGCCCGAGGTCGGCGCGCGGCGGGCGGCCCCCGAGATTCAAGAGGCCATCGACGCCCTCGACCACGGCAAGATGGTCGTCATCTTCCCCGAGGGCTTCCTCCGCCGCACCGAGGAGCAGGTGATCCGCCGGTTCGGCCGCGGCGTCTGGCAAGTCCTGGCCGCGCGGCCGGCGACGCCGGTCGTCGCCCTGTGGATCGAGGGGACGTGGGGCAGCTACTTCTCGCACTTCAACGGCCCGCCGACGACGAACAAGCCGCGCGACTTCCGCCGGCCGGTGCGCGTCGGCGTGTCAGTGCCCGTCGTCGTCCCGAAGGAGTTGCTGGCCGACCACATCCAGACCCGCTTCTACCTGATGAACCAGGTGCTGGCGGCGCGGGCGCACATCGGCCTGCCCGAAGTCCCGGCCGTGGAACTGCCCACCTCCGGCGGCGGGGACGACTGAACCGGCACGACCGCACCAGTTTGCCAGAAGTCCCCTGCCGGAGGGGTAGTTTCTCTCAAGTTTGCCCGCAAGTTCGCCCCCGAAAACCTACCCTCGAGCATTGCGGACTTCCGGTCACCCTTGAGAGGCCCACACCCATGACGACCTTCCGACGCCTCGGCCTGCTGGTCCTGTTCGCCGCGTTCCTGACGACGGCCACCGCCTGCCACCGGCACATGTGCCGCGACAACGACAGCCGCTACCGCGACAAGGACTGCCGGGATTAGAGCGGAATTCGAGTAGCGTGTCGTTGATCCTGTCGTACTCCGGGTTTCGGTGAGGTTTTCGGCTCCGCCGCAGGCGACTCTTGTTAGCCCGACGCGCTAGCGAGGGTCGAGCGGTCGAGGGCAAGGTCACAGTCGATGACCGCACGGCCGACGACACACGACATTGTCAATGATCCATCGACCCTCGCTAGCGCGTCGGGCTAACAAGAGTCGCCTGCGGCGGAGCCGAAAACCTTACGTGGTCTTCGTCAGGAATGCCACGATCTGTTCGGCCATTGTTGCCGGGCAGGTGTACTGCGGGTAGTGGCCGCACTCGGCGATCTCGACGCGGCGGACGTCCTTCACGCCGGCTTCGACTTCGGCTTCGCAGGACCGGGGGACGATCGTGTCGCGGTCGCCGCCGATCATCAGCACCGGTTGCGACACGCTGGCCAGGTCGGGCCGTAAGTCGAGGTCTTTGAGGATCATGCCGCGGTGGGCCGCCGCCTTGACCGGGGTGCGGCCGCCCATCGCGTCCAGGAAGTCGAGGGCCTCGGGCGGGGTGCCGACGAACTGCGGGGCGTCGGCGACGCTCATCATCTTCCGCCGCATCGGCAACTGCTCCATCCGCCCCGGCAGCCACCCGCCGAGCGTCGCCAGGGCCAACTCCATGCCGTTCAGCGGCCGCCGGGCGAAGCCGCCTTGCAGCACGACGCGGGGGAACCGCCCGGGCTGCGCCGCCGCGGCCTTGAGCGCGACCGTCGAGCCGAACGACGCGCCGAGCAGGTGGACGGTCTTCAAGTCGAGGTGGTCGAGCAGCGCGAACAGGTCGGCGACGAACTCGGGGTGGGCGTAGTGCCCCAGGGCCGCGCCGTCGTGGTAGCCGTCGGCGAGTTCGTAACTCACGCACCGGAAGCCGGCACCGACGAGCCGCGCCTGGACCATGCAGAACGACTTCATCTGGTCGGCCATGCCGTGGACGAAGACGACGGCGGGGCGGGCCGGGTCGCCCCAGTCGGCGGAGTCGAGCCGGTACCGGGGCGTGGCGAACGAGGCCAGCTTGGCCTCGGCGGCATAGCGGCGCTGGCCGTCGCGCAGGTCTTCGACGGTGGTCGGCGTCGGCGAAACGGGGGCAGTGGGCATCGTCAATCCTCGAAAACGGCCGCGGCGAAACTGACGCTCTCGTGCCCGCCCGGCTCGGCGTACTGCTGGTAGTGCAACGTCCGGCCGCGCGTCGGCCGGAGGGCCGTCAGGGTCAGCCAGGTCGGCGGGAAGCCGCACACGCGGCGGGCGTTCTGCTCGCCGCGGATGATCGCGGCGTAGGCGTCCGGGTCGGGCGTGGCGAAGGTCGCCAACAGCCGCTCGTCCTGGGCCTTGCACGCGGCGAGTTGCCCCGGGGACACCGGGTCGGGGTCGCGGAACTTGGGGCCGATGTGCGCCAGGTCGCCGCTGATGATAACGCAGCCGTCGTCGCCCAGCCACCCGTCGAGCTTCTTCAGCGCGGCGACCATGCGGGCGATGTCGGGCTTGTCCGCGGGGGAGACGCCGTCCCGCGTCGCGTCGTGGAAGGACCCGACGAGCAGCGGCACGATCGTGAACCCGCGGTCGCCGAACAGGTGCTGGAGCCACAACACTTCGAGTTCGATCGAGTGCTCGGGCAGGTGGGCCGTCGGGTCGTCGAACAGGCCGGGGCCGTAGTCCGCGGCGAGCCGGTCGACGGCCGCCTGGTCGGTCGGGACCGTGCCCAGCGGGGTCGTGAAGTCCTTGCGGGTGAGGGTGAACCGGTGGCCCGAGTAGTGGGACGTGGCGACGATCACGAACACCTTGGCCCGGCACCGCTCGGCGAGTTCCTTGTACCCGTGCGCGTAGGTCACGTTGCCGCGGGCGTAGTCCATGTGCGGGACGAGCAGCGCCCGCAGTCGGCCGGCGTCGCGGGACGGGCCGGGCCGTCCGGGTCCGTCCGGGAGCGTAAACAGGCCGTCGAGGGCGGCGGGGATCAGGGCCGGGTCGCCGGGGTACGCGCCGACGCACGACGGCCGGCGGTCGCGGCCCTCGACGTATTCGAAAAAGGCGTCGCTCTCAAGCAGCAGGCCGCGGTCGAACGCGGCGACGGCCCGGCGCAGGACCGCTTCGGGGACGCCGTCGGGGGTCTCGGCGAACGCGGCGATCAGTTCGCCGAGGGTGAACATGCCGGTGAACAGTTCCCGCAAGCGGGCGTCGGCCTCGGGCATGACGACGCCGCCGGGGACGACGCGGGACGTGTCGATCAGCACGACGCGGCCGGGGTCGTCGGTGGCGTAGGCCTCAACGCCGGCGCGGAGGGCGGGGCGGAAGTCGAGATCGTGTTCGGTCATGCTCGTCGAAACCCCGGCGGCGCGCGGTACGCATCCATGATAGGAGCGGCCGGGCGGGCGCGGGCCGGTTACGGGGCGGCGGGCTTCGCGGCCGGCGGGGCGGCGCTCGTCGGCCGGGCGCTCAGGTTGGTCACGATCACCAACCCGGCCGCGAACATGACCACGAAGGCGAGGACGAGCGCGACCGGTGCCCGCGGGCGGCGGACCGGGGCCGGGGGCGCGGAACTCGCGGCCGCCGGCCGGCCGTACATGCCCGGCAGGTCGAGCGGTTGGGCCGCCGCCGGCGGGGCGGTCTGGCCGTGCGTCGCGGACGCCGACAGCGCCGGCGGCTGGAACGGGTTGGCCCGTTCGGCGGCCGGGGCGGCGAACGGCGAGTTGGCCGGGGCCGGCGTGATGGCGTGCAGCACCTCGGCCCGCGCCGTCTCCGTGCGGAGCTTGCTGTCGAAGTGGTACCGCAACGCCGACCCGCTCGGGCCGTTGCCGTTCTGCGCCATGTTGAGCGACGACCCGCCGCTCGCGGCGGACCGCGGGCCGCCCAGGTTGACGGTCCCGGGCGCGGACCCGAGTCGGCCGGCGGTCGCGGGGATTTCGTCCTCCGTCGGCACGGCCGTCAGCCCGGTGACGAACGGCTCGAGGGCCTGGATCAACTCGTCCGGCGTGGCGTGCCGGTCGGCCGGCTTCTTGGCGAGCATTTTGGTGACGACGGCCGACAGTTCGACCGGCACGTCGGGCCGCAGTTCGTGGACCGGTTTGACCGGCCGGATCTGGTGGGCGAGCAGTTTCTGGGAGACCTTGTCGGCCTCGAACGGCGGCCGCCCGGTGAGCAGGAAGTACGCCGTCGCGCCCAGGCTGTAGATGTCCGCCCGGGCGTCCACGCGGGTGCAGTCGATGGCCTGCTCGGGGGCCAGGTAGTCGGCCGTGCCGAGGATGTGGACGCCCTCGCCGCGGGTCAGGTTGTCCTCGTCCGCTTCCGACCGGACCAGCCCGAGGTCGAGAATTTTGACCACCCCCTGCCGGTCCACGAGCAGGTTGGCCGGCTTGATGTCCCGGTGGACGAGGCCGAACGTGTGCAGGTAGGCCAGGCCGTGCGCGACTTGCAGCAGGTAGTGCGCGGCCCGCTCGGCGTCCAACGGCCCGGACCGCTCGACGAGGTCCTGGAAGGTCACCCCGTCCACGTACTCCATGACGAGGAAAATGACTTCCCCCTCGCCGTCGAAGTCGAAGGCGCGGACGATGTTCGGGTGGTCGAGTTGCCCGGCGGCGCGGGCCTCGCGGAGGAACCGCTCGCGCGAGTACGTGCTGTCGGCGCGGTCCGGCGGGAGCACCTTGATCGCCACCCGGCGGCGCATCGTCGCGTGCTCGGCGAGGAACACCTGGCCCATGCCGCCCAGGCCGATGCGGTCGAGAATCTTGTACTTGCCCAGGAAGAAGCCGCGGTGCTTGCCGCGCAACAATTGCTCGACGTGGAAGCTCGTCAGGTGGCCCTCGGCGCGGAGCCGGTCGCACAGCGCCTGCGGGCCGTCGAACCCGGCCGCGTGGACGGCGAGGAAGGCGTTCAGCCGCGCCGGTTCGAGCAGGCCACTCTTGCGCAGGACATCGAGGACTTCGTCGGTCGTCTTGGGAGTCGCCATACTGCACCTGTCGTGTGTCCAGGCCGCGTCCCGTGCGGGAGAGCCTGTCCACTTCTGATAGTGCGCGTTCTCGGGCCGTTGTCGATTCAGGCCGGGCGAATACTGCCGAATCGTTACCCTTTGCCGGGGTTTCGGACAGTGCCCAGCTCCCCGACACTTCCGTCTCTCGCCGCCGGCGAAATTACAGCCCCCGCATCATCGCCGCCTTGCCGACCCGGGCCACGGCCAGGGTGAACGCCGCCGTCCGCCAGTCGCACCCGTGCTGGACCTTGACCGCCTTGATGTCCGCGAACGCCTTGGCCATCGTCTTCTTCAACTCGCGGTTCACGTGCTCCTCGTCCCACCGGTAGGCCTGGACGTTCTGCACCCATTCGAAGTAGCTGACCGTGACCCCGCCGGCGTTGGCGTAGATGTCCGGGAGCATGACCACGCCCATCGCGGTCAGGATCGCGTCGGCCTCGAAGTCGGTCGGGTGGTTGGCCCCTTCGAGCACGTACTTCGCCCGCACCCGGCCGGCGTTGGCCTCGGTCAACACGCCGCCCAGGGCCGCGGGCACGAGCACATCAACGCTCTGGAAGAGGAGTTCCTCGGCCGGGAAGGGCGTGCCGCCGGGGAACCCGGACACGCTCTTACTTTGCGCCTGGTACTCGGCGAGCGCGGGCACGTCGAGGCCGGCCGGGTTCCGCGTCGCCCCGGTCACGTCCGACACGGCGACGACCTTGCCCCCGGCTTCGTGGATGAGCTTCGCCGCCCACGAGCCGACGTTGCCGAAGCCCTGAATGGCATAAGTGAAGTCCGAGACCTTGCGCCCGCCGTCGGCGAACAGGCACTCGGCGGCGTACAGTAAGCCGCGACCGGTGGCCGAGTCGCGGCCGAGCGAACCGCCCAACTCGATCGGCTTGCCGGTGACGACGCCGGTCGTGTACCCGTGGAACTTCGCGTACTCGTCGAGGATCCAGGCCATGACCTGCGCGTTGGTGCCCATGTCCGGGGCCGGCACGTCGGTGTTCGGCCCGATCACGTCGTGAATCTTCTGCACGAAGGTGCGGGTGAGCCGCTGCAACTCGCCGGGGGTGAGCGCCTTCGGGTCCACGGCGATGCCGCCCTTGGCCCCGCCGTAAGGCAAATCGACCACGGCCGTCTTCCAGGTCATGAGCGAGGCGAGCGCGACGACTTCGTCCAAATCGACCTGCGGGTGGAAGCGAATCCCGCCCTTCATCGGCCCGCGCGAGTTGTCGTGCTGGATGCGGAACCCGACGTAAGTGGCGAGCGTGCCGTCGTCCTTGATGAAGCTGCACTCGACCTTGATCTCGCGGTACGGCGTGATCAAAAAGTGCCGCTGGTGCTCGTCCAACTTGAGCAAGTCGGCGGCCCGGTGGAAGTACTTGTTCGTCGCTTCAGTGGCAGTCATGGGGGCACCGGGGGATCGGGTATCGGGTGTGGGGTATGGGGTATGGTCAAACCCCGGCGATGCCAGAGACCGGCGGTGCTTTCGGCTCCGCCGCAGGCGACTCTTGTTAGCCCGACGCGCGAGCGAGGGGAGCAAAGGTCGTTGACGACGTTGGTGGGGAGGGACCGGACCGCCAACCCCCGTCAACACTGTCGAGGACCTTTGCGTCCCTCGCTCGCGCGTCGGGCTAACAAGAGTCGCCTGCGGCGGAGCCGAAGACCGCCGGGGCCGAGTGCTCAAGCGGCCGGCCGGGGTCGGCCGTCACTTTGCTCACGGTTTTCTCTCCGTCCAGCCGCAGGCCTTCGGGAGCTGGCCTCTGTGAGGCCGGACCCGCTACCCATGATTGAAGGGGCCTCGGCTCGCGCCGCGGTCCGGC
>JANYHV010000239.1 GCA_025362195.1 Fimbriiglobus sp.
GTACGCGTTCACGGCCGCGTTCTTCTGGCTGGAAACGAGCTTCAAGTCCTTCCCGGCGATCGCGTACTTGAGCAGGACCGCCCGGGTGCCCCAGCGGTCCCAGAAAATCTTGTACCGGCCGCCGGGCAGGTCTTTGATGACGAGTTCTTCCTGGTCCCGGGGCGGCTGGACGCCGGTAATCAGGAACGCCGCGGCGACCGGGTCCACGGCCAGGAAGCTCCCGGTCGCGGACGTCTTCGTCGCCGCCCCCGCGGCCGGGTCGATGGCGTAAACCGCGAGCGAAGTCGTGGACGCGTACACCAGGCCCTTCGCCGGGTGGCAGGCCAGGTGCGCGACGGCGTCCGCCCCGGCGAGCGCGACGGCCTTCTTCACCGCCCCGGACTTCGCGTCCAGCGCGTAGACCACGGCCCCGCCCTTGGCGGCGGCGAACAGGGTGGTCCCCTGGAGGGCGAGGGCCCCCGGTTTGAAATCGACCGCGACCCGCCGTTCCTGCTCCGCGACCGTGTCCACGAACACGAGTTCGCCCGTGGCCGCGGCGGACGTAATCAGCGTGACGCCGTCCGGGTGAACGACCCACCCGTCCGGGGCCGGGAACGGCACGACGGTCCCCTCGATGGGGTCGGCGGCCGCGGCCGGGGCGGCGTAGAGCAGGAGCAAGAGGGCGAAGCGGGTCATCGGTTCGACTGCGGGAGGAAGAGGAAGACGAGTCTACCCGATCCCGGCCCGCATTCCCAGAACGCCGGGACAACTTTCCCGCCCTCCGCCGTCCGGACGGCAAAGATACCTCCGGTGCGTGACGGTCGGCGGATCAGGCCGCTTTCGCGGCCGCAGCGTTGGAGATGTCCGCGACGACCTTGCGGAGCAGTTCCCACGTCGCCCGGTGGTAGGTCTCGCCGATTTGAATCCGTTTACCGAGTCCGAAACGAGCGAGGAGGCCGGCCTTCGCCGTGTAAACCTTCCCGACGACCCCACCGTTGTGGACCAACACGTCGCGCGACGCCCTGGCTTCGATGAACTGGTTCACCTCGGCCAGTGTCGGACAGCCGAGTTTGACAAGTTTCTCGAGGGACGCGAACCAATCGGCCGGTCCGAGTCGGAGTACGCGGTCGGCTTCTTTTTCAGACACGTGAAGGATTGCCGATTCGAGATCGGAAAGTTCTAGAAGTGTTTCGACACTGATTTCCTTTTTTGCAAGGCTCTGTGGATTCGATGCCAGCCAGCTCCGAAAAAATTGCAGGATAAAGTTTTCAAAAATTGAATGGAACTGCTGAAAAGTCGCTTCCGCTAATTCGCGGGCCACGTAGCCACGCGATTTTGCCGCAAGATTGATTCCGGTGGTTTCACGATCCGTTGCGGCATTCTTGACCTTAACCACTCCCCCGGCTTGAATGGTGCTACGGACTATTCGCCAAGCGGCACGCGTGTCGATATAGTAGTCGTGCGCGTCGGCCAAATCTCGCAACGCACGATCTCGCAACGCCAGCATGTTATCGGGCTTGCGCACAATTCACGCCTCCGTGTTACTGTGCGGAGTCGAAAATTGATTGGATGCGATCGGCATCCGCTTCCAGGCCGAAATCGATGACAGTGATGTACGGGGAGCCGTCGATCGAAATCGCGTCCTCCTCGACGGAGTGGTAAATACCGTGCGCGTCCAGCAAGACTTTGACTCGAACCACATCGTCGAGCGGTAGCATCAGGTACGGTCCGGCGGTCCCGTCGGCCGAGACCCGGAGCGGCTTGCTCGTCGTCACGCCTACCATTTTCTAGCCCCCACAGACGACTGGACTCGCGGCCAGCGAACACACGTCAAGGAATCGTAATCCATCATCGAGCCGGACTCAGTCCAAGACAAGACCAAACCCGCGCCGCGGCCCGCTCTGTTGCGACCCGTCCGCCCCGCCGGTATGATGCGTGCTGACCGTCGTCCCCCGTCCGCTGGTGGGCCTGCCCGATGCGCGATCCCTTGACCTGGGCCTTCCCGATGTTCCGGGCCTTCGGCATCCCGGTCAAAATTCACGTCTTCATGCTCATCTTCACCTTCGGCATGTTCCTCCGCCAGGTCATGGCCCCGGGCGGGTCCGAGCGCGTCTTCGAGATCTTCCTGCTCACCGGGCCGATCCTGTTCGGGCTGATCCTCCTGCACGAGTTCGGCCACTGCTTCGCCGGCCGGCTCATGGACGGCGAGGCCAAGGAGATCATCCTCTGGCCGTTCGGCGGGCTGGCCGTCGTGGACGTGCCGCAGCACTGGAAGCCGCACACCGTCACCGCCCTCGGCGGCCCCCTGGTGAACGCCGTCGTCTGCTTCGGGGCGTTCGTCATCCTCGCCGGGGCCGGGTTCCTGCCGACCGTCAACCCGTTCGCCGACCCCTACGCGGCCGAGATGCGCAACTACCGCGACGGCCGTATCCACACCAGCGAACTCGGCCTGCGGCTGTACCAGCCGGGGACGGCCGAGGCGGTCGAGCCGACCCCCGACATGGTCTCGAAACTGCGCAAGGAGACCGAACTGCACGAGGCGGTCACGAAGTCCGGCCTCGACCGGGCCATCGCCCCGCGCGGCCTCGTCTGGGTCGATCGCATCTTCTGGGTCAGTTGGGTGCTGCTGCTGATTAACCTGTTGCCCGGGTACCCACTCGACGGCGGGCAAATCCTGCAGGGGCTGGTCTGGTCGAAGACCGACCGCGAGCAGGGGATTCAGACGGCCGCCTACGCCGGGTACGTGATCGCCGTGGTCTTCCTCATCGGCAGCTTCGCGGCGAACGAGGTCTGGCCGATGGCGCTCGGCCTGTTCATCGCCGTCGCCTGCTGGCTGAAGATGAACCCGCAGGTCCTCGAAGACTCCGCCTACGGCGACTTCTCCGCCGGGTACAGCAGCCTCGACGACGGCGACGACCCGCCGCCCCGCCCGGCCAAGCGGCAGAGCCTGGTCAAGCGCTGGACGACGGCCCGCAGCGCCCGCCGGATGCAGCGCGAGAACGAGCAGCGGCAACGCGACGAAGACCGCCTCGACCAACTCCTCGAAAAGATCGCCCGCAAGGAAGCCCTCACCCCCGAGGAGACGGCCTTCATGAAGCGGGTGAGTACGCGGTACAAAAACCGGTGAACCGAAACCGGGTATCGGGTGTCGGGTTTGGGGTGTCGCAGACGCGAATGAGCCGTCTCGCCACGCCCCAGCTCTGCAAAACCCGATCCCCGACACCCGAATCTGCGACACCCGACACCCGACACCCGACACCCGATACCCGGTTTTCCTATGCCTTTGATCGAACCGCGGACCCTCAAGGGCTTCCGCGATTACGCCCCCGCCCTGATGATCCCGCGCGAGCGGGTGTTGCAGACGGCGCGCGCCGTTTACCGCAGCTTCGGCTTCGCCCCGATGGACACGCCGGCGCTGGAGTACGCGGAGGTTTTGTTGGGCAAGGGCGGTGAGGAGTCGGACAAACTCGTCTACCGCTTCCGCGACCACGGCGACCGCGACGTGGCCCTGAGGTTCGACCTGACGGTGCCGTTCGCCCGCTTCGCCGCCCAGTACGTGCCGCAGTTGGGGACGCCGTTCAAGCGGTACGCGATGGGGCCAGTGTGGCGGGGCGAGAACACCGCCGCCGGCCGCTACCGCGAGTTCGCGCAGTGCGACTTCGACACCATCGGCACGACCGCGAACGCCGCCGACGCCGAGGTCGTGCTCGTCGTCAACGCCCTGTTTGAAGCCCTCGAACTCGGTGACTTCACGATCCGCGTCAACAACCGCCTCGTGCTCAACGGCCTGCTCGAAAGCCTCGGGGTTCTCGACAAGCCGGTGCCGCTGCTGCGGGCGCTGGACAAGCTCCTCAAGATGGGCCGCGACAAGGTCGTCGAGGAGATGCAGCGCGAGGCCGGCGTCACGGCGGAGCAAGCAGCCCGGGTGCTGACGCTGGCCGAAGCCGAGGGGTCGAACGCCGACAAGCTGACCCGCGTCGAGAGCCTTTGCGGCGGCAACCCCAAGGCCGCGGAGGGCGTGGCCCGCTTGCGCGAACTGCTGGCCGTGGCGGCGGCCGGCGGCGTGCCCGACGGCCGGGTGCGGCTCGACTTGAGCATCGCCCGCGGCCTCGACTACTACACCGGCACCATCTACGAGACCTTCCTGACCGCACTCCCCGGCATCGGCAGCGTGTGCAGCGGCGGCCGCTACGACAACCTCGCCGGGCTGTACACGAAGCAGGTGCTGCCCGGCGTCGGCGCATCGCTCGGCGTCGATCGCCTGCTGACGGCGATGGAGGAGTTGAAGCACCCGTGGCTCGCCGGCCTCACGACGACGGCCCCGGTGCTGGTGTTGCAGTTCCCCGGCGCGAGCCTGGTCGAGTGCGTCACCCTGGCGACCGAGTTACGGCGGGCTAACGTCGGCTGCGAACTGTACCCGGACGGGGCCAAACTGGGCAAGCAGTTTCAGTACGCCGAGAAACGGGGCCACACGCTCGCCGTCTTTGCCGGCCCGGAGGAGTTGTCCGCCGGGGTCGTCAAAGTCAAGAACCTCGCCGCCCGCACCGAGGTCGGTGTGCCCCGCGGCGAACTCGTGGCGACGGTCACCGCCGAACTCGCGCGGGCCAAGCCGTGATCCGCTCCAACCACTACGAGGCGGCGTTCGAGGCGTTCTTGCGGGACCGCGAGGTCGGCTTCGTCGCCGTCGATGAAGCCAAGCGCTCGACGCTCGGCGACGAGGTCGTCAAGTCGCTCGACTTCATCATCGTCGGCCCGGACACGGCGCGGCTGGTCGTCGATGTCAAGGGCCGCAAGTTCCCCGGCGGGTCGGCAGGCGAGCCGCGTAAGGTCTGGCAGAACTGGGCCGACGCGGCGGACGTGTCGGGGCTGGTCAAGTGGGCGACGCACTTCGGCCCGGACTTCCGCGGCGTGCTGGCGTTCGTCTACCAGATCGTCCCGCCGTTCACCCTGCCGGACGACACGCCCGACCAGTTCGTCTTCCGCGGCCGCCGCTACCTCATGCGGGCCATCCCCGCGCTGGACTACCGCGAACGCATGAGGCGGCGGAGCCCGCGCTGGGGGACCGTCCACCTGGCCACGGCCGACTTCCGCGACCTCGTCCGGCCGTTCACCGAAATGCTGGAGCCGCACGAGGCCGTCGGCGCGGTAGACTACGAACTCCCGTCCGAACTCTAAGCCCGCGAGCCGCATGAACCGTATCCGCCTTGGCGTCGTCCTCGAAACCGCCGGCCTGCCGGTGCGCCAAGCCTTCGAGGCGGCGGCCCGGGCCGGCGTCTCCGGGGTGCAGGCCGACGCCGTCGGCGACCTCGACCCGACGCGGCTCAGCGAGACCGGCCGCCGCGAACTCCGCACGCTCCTCCGCGGTACCGACCTCGAATTCACCGCACTCAACTGCCCGCTCCGCCGCGGTCTCGACAGCCCCGAGCAGTTGCAAGTCCGGCTCGAACACCTGGCCAAAGTGCTGCAACTCGCCGCCGACCTCGGCCCGCGCGTCGTGCTCATGCCGATGCCGCGCCTGCCCGCGGACGACGAGTTGACGACGACGCGTGGCCTGACCCTGCGCGAGTCGCTGTCGTTCCTGGCCGTCGCCGCGGACCGCCTCGGCGTGTCGGTCGCGCTGGAACCCGGCCTCGACTCCGCGGCCGCGACGCGGGACTACCTCGACACCTTCGACACCGGCAGTTTGGGGGTCAACTTCGACCCGGCGAACTTCCTCATCAACGGCCACGACCCGGTGAAAAGTGCCGTCGCCTTCGCCGGCCGCATCCGCCACGTCAACGCCCGCGACGCCCAGGCCCGCACGGCGTCCGGGGGTGCGAAAGAAGTCGCCGTCGGCGACGGCGACATCGACTGGCTGGTGATGTTGGCCACGCTCGAATCGGTCGAGTACCGCGACTTCGTCGTCGTCGATCGGGACCACGGCACCGACCGCTGGCCGGACGTGCTGGCCGGCGTCAAGTTCCTCCGCCGCTTCGTGCCCGCGTCATGACGCCGTCCCCGCTGCGCGACCTCCCGGCCGTGCCCAAACTCCTCGACCACCCCGCGCTCGCCGACTTTACCGCGTGCGAAATAGTGACGCACGAAGTCCGCGACGTCCTCGCCGGCTGGCGCGAACGGTTGCTGTCCGGCCGCGCTCCCGAACCGCCGACGTTCGACGCCCTGGCCCACGAAGTCGCCGCGCGCCTCGTAGCGAAAGCGCGGCCGAGCTTGCGGCCGGTCATCAACGCGACCGGCATCGTGCTGCACACCAACCTCGGCCGCGCCCCGCTCGCGGAGTCGGCGGCGGACGCGGCCCGGGCGGCGGCACTCGGCTACCTGAACCTTGAACTCGACCTGAGCACCGGCAAGCGCTCCAGCCGGCAGGACGCCATCCGCGCCGGCGTCTGTCACGTCACCGGGGCGGCCGCGGCGACGGTCGTCAACAACTGCGCCGCGGCGACGATCCTGGTCTTGCGCACCCTCGCCGCGGGCCGAGAGGTGATCGTCTCGCGCGGCCAGCTCGTCGAGATCGGCGGCGGCTTCCGCATCCCGGACATCCTGGCCGTGAGCGGCGCGACCCTGCGCGAAGTCGGCACGACGAACATCACGCGGGTCGCCGACTACGCCGCCGCGATCACCCCGGCGACGGCCTTGCTGATGCGCGTCCACGCCAGCAACTTCCGCATCCGCGGCTTCACGAAAAGTGCCAGCCTCGCGGAACTCGTCGCCCTCGGCAAGGCCCACGAAATCCCGGTGATCGACGACGTCGGCAGTGGCATGGCGCTCGACCTCGCGCCGTTCGGCCTGCCCGGTGAGCCGTCGGTCCGCGAGGGCCTCTCGGCCGGGGCCGACCTGGTGATCTTCAGCGGCGACAAGCTGCTCGGCGGCCCGCAGTGCGGCCTCGTCGCCGGCCGCCGCGACCTCGTCGAGCGGCTCGAACGCGACCCGCTGATGCGCGCCTTCCGCTGCGACAAGATGACCCTCGCCGCCCTCGAAGCGACCCTGAGACTCTACCGCGACCCGGCCCAGGCCCGCCGCGAACTCCCCGTCTTGCGCATGCTGACGACGCCCCTCGCCGAACTCCGCGGCCGCGCCGAACTCCTCCGCGACGCCCTCCACGGCGTCGCCGCCGAAGTCACCGTGCGCGACGACACCGCCTACGTCGGCGGCGGCTCGCTGCCCGACATCGCGCTGCCGACGGTCGTCGTCGCGGTCAAGCCACACGCGATGAGCGAAGGCGAGTTGGCGACCGCGCTGCGGACCGGCGACCCGGCTGTGCTGGCGCGCGTGCAGGCGGGCGAAGTGCTGCTCGACCCGCGCGCGGTCTTCGATCGCGATTTCGACGCGTTGGTGAAGGTACTGCGGGCGGCGTTGGTCTAAAACGACTCACCGCAGAGGGCACATGAGGGCGCGGAGAAAGGCATCAAGAAAACTAAAGCGGGTTTCATGACGGCGTAGCGGTAGCTCGGCTCTTCTGTAGCTGGCCTCTGTGAGGCCGGACTCGCTCCCTGGGTCGGAGGTTCCCGTGTGGGGAAGCGGGTCCGGC
>JANYHV010000272.1 GCA_025362195.1 Fimbriiglobus sp.
CGCCGGCCCCCCGCACTCGGGAGAGTGACCCATGTTCCGCCGACCCCCCCACCGACCGCACGGCCCCGCGGGCCGTCGCCGGGGCGCGATCCTGCTCGTGGTCCTGACGATGCTCGCGCTGTTCGCGGTCATCGGCCTGAGCTTCGTCCTGTACGCCGAGAGCGAGGCCAACGCCGCCCGCCTGTACAAGGAGGGGGCGAGCGCGAACACCAAGCCGATCGACCCGACCGACGCCGTCAACGGCTTCCTCGGCCAGATGATCTTCCAGCAGGGCAACACCAACTCCGCCCTGTACGGCCACGAACTCTCCCGCCTGATGTACGGCAACGCCCAGTTCGCGCCCGACCGAACGTCGGCGTACAACGGCGTCGGCATCTACTCGGAACCGCTGGCCATGACGTTGAACGCGTCGCCGTTCAGCCTTCACCGGACGCAGGTCGTTCGCTACGGCCAGTACTTCTCGAACCCCCTCGTCAACAGTTTCGTGACCGTGTTGCCCGACCAGACTTATGCCGACCCGACCTGGAACTACAGCAACGCGACGGACAACACGAAGTTGAAGTACGTCGGCCGGAACGCGCCGTACACATACCCGGACCGCAACAACATCTCCATCGCCGTGCAAGACCCCGCGACCGGCCGCGTCGTCAAGCCGTCGTACCACGCCCCGAGCCTGTTCGGCCCGCTCGCCGCGAACAACCTCAACTGGTACACCCCGCAAGGCTACTTCCAGTTGCTCCGACCGCGAACGATCAACAACCTCACGACGGCCGAGATGAATTACCTAGCCGGATTGGCAACGCCCCTTTGGCCGGTCCCGACGAATCTCAACCTGGCTCAGGCCTCAACGCTGTACACGATTCTCTCCGGCAACGACACGGCCGCCAATCTTGCAACGTCCGATTCCTTCAAGCGTGGGTTCCCGTTCATCGCCCCGAACCCGGACGGCAGCTTGACCGGGGACGTGCAGAACGTCAAGTACGGCGAGGGCCAGCAGACGGCCGACAGCCTGTGGATCGACGCCGGCCTGCCGCGCGTCCGCCACCGCGGCCGCCTCCTCCAACCGCTCATCGCCGCGACCGTCCTGCCGCTCGACGGCCGCGTCAACTACGACGTGGCCGGGAACCTGGCCAACCTGACGGCCCAAAGCTCGAACCACGGGTTCGGCCCGGCCGAAGTGAGCCTCGCCCGCATCCTGTTGAACGCCGCCCCGGCGACCGTCCCGGTGGACATGCTCAAGCAGCGCTACGGCACCGGCACGTTCGCCCCGTCGCCGTCCGGCTCGACGCGCACCATCGACTACTTCCACGGCGACCCGGTGTTGCCGACCGACGTGAACCGCGCCACCTACCCGCCGAGCTACTCCCGCGTGGACTACGACGGCAACGGCGTCAACCCGCCGACGACCCCGACGGACTTCCGCACTTCCTACGTCTACCCGCCGGTCACCTACGGCAACTCGGCCACGACCGAGGCGACTCAGCCGGCAGTGTTCTTCAACCCGTACCAGTGGAACCCGCTGGCGACGACCGGCCGCGCAGTCGCCACGACCGGCACGCAGTTCCCGATCGCCGACGCCCGGTACCTGAGTGCCCGCTACTCGGAGAAGGTGAAGTACACCCAGGCGATGACCAACCTCGGCAACTTCGACACGACCAACCCGCCGGTCCCCTTCGGCTTCTCGGCGAACAGCCCGCTGCACCCGATGAACCGCGCCCGCGCCCTGTTGACGCCGCAGAGCAACCGCCTGGCGCGCCCCGGCCTCGCCCCGATGGCGATCGGCAACATCCCCAACGACGTGACCAACGCGAACGCCCCGGCTTTGGCGCTGAACTCTTCGGCCGCGGCCGCCGTCCCCCCGTTGCAAACGGACTTCGCCCCGTACCTGGCGGTCACGTCCGCCCCGGGCACGCCGCTCGCCGGGCAGAAGTTCGACCTGACGACCGGGCAGCCGTTCGCGGGGGTGGTCGGGACCACTGCGGCCGTGGGCGGGGACATCATTGGTGGCCCGAACTCGAACGCCGCCAACCTGCGGGCGCTCTTTCAGGGCGTCGATTTGAACCGCCCGCTGGCCGACTACCGCGACCTGGCGACGCAGCCGAAGTCGATGGCCGGGGCCATCGACCCGAACCAGAACTGGCCGCTCAGCCCGGCGACGATCACGGTGGCCAGCTACCAGAAGGCGTCCGCCGAACGGCAGGCGCTGGCGTCGGACATCTTCGTCCGGCTGTGCGTGGCCCTGAACGCCCGGGTGTACTACAGCCCGAGCACCGGCTTGAAACTGCCGCAATGGAACGGCACGGCGTACGCGCTGACCGACGCCCCGGCCTCGCCGCCTCCGGGCTTCGTGGCCAAGACGTGGACCGCGTCGCAGGCCGAGTACGACGCCCTGCGGTGGATCGCCCAGTTGAGCGCGAACGTCGTCGATAGCATCGACCCGGACGACGTTTCGACGGTGTTCCAGTGGAACAGCCCGCCCGCCGGCGGGCCGGTCACCGCGTTCACCCCGGACGCCCCCGGCGGCCTGGGCGACTGCGTCGTGTTCGGCGTCGAGAAGCCGAAGCTGCTCGTCAACGAGGCCTACGCCGAGGTCGCCAACAAGCAGGCCGACTACTCGAAGAACAAGCTCACCAGCACCGACAAGTTCACCATCCGCTTCTTCATCGAACTGCTCAACCCGAACAACCTCGAAGGGACGACGACGGCGGGCGTGACGGTCGATCAGAGCGCCCGCAGCGGCGGCAACGCCCCGCTGCAGTTCCCCGCGACCGGCACGTTCCCGGCCTTCTCGTCGTACCGCGTCCAGGTGTACGACAACGCCCTCGCCGTGAACCTCGAAGTCGGCTCGACGGCCAACCGCAACTACGTCCTCGGCCAGCCGACCACGCCGACCGCGACGGCCAGCCTGAAGCTCCAGGCCAGCTTCACCGGCATGAACAACTACGTCAACCCGCCGCAGGCCAACCTGACGCAGTT
>JANYHV010000226.1 GCA_025362195.1 Fimbriiglobus sp.
CGAGAGCCTGGCGGCGCTGGGCGACACGGTCGCGGCGTACACGATCAGCCTCGACCTGCCGTTCGCCCAGAAGCGGTTCTGCGGCGCGGAGAACGTGCAGAACATGCAGACCCTGTCGGACGTCCACAACCACAGCTTCGGCAAGTCCTACGGCGTCCTGATCGAGGGCCTGCCCCTGCCGCTGCTCGCCCGCAGCGTGTTCGTCGTCGATAAGGCCGGCAAGATCGCCTACGCCGAGTACGTGAGCGAAGTGACCAGCCACCCCGACTACGACGCCGCCCTCGCGGCGCTGAAGGCGGCGGCGTAAGAGTCAGGCCCAGGCGCGGCGAGCGGGGGACGGCAGTCCCCCGAGAACGCTCCCGGTCCGACCCCTCGCTTCTTCAAACCCAGGCGTTCCGCAGTGCGATCGCCTGCGCGTGCAGTTCCCTGGGGATGTAATAGCGTACCCGATCAACTGGCACCTCCGTCAAGGGCTTCAGCCGCTCAAGTCGCGAGGAAATCTCGACAGGTTTTCCTCCGACCATAATGCGGATGGCGTTTTTCACGCTTTGCTCGTCGGGTTCTTTTTCGGGAAAGTATGGCTGACTGTATTTGGCACTCACCGCTCCCTTGAGGCAATACATCTCCAGGGGGTTGTACTCGATCTTGCTTTGAACAAGATTATGCAGAGCAACCTCGAACCTGCCGTCGCTTGGGGCAAGACCGGCCTTCATTTCCGGGGGGTCGATCGGAACGAAGTGTCGTCTCGCCAAGAACCGGCGGGAAAGGTCGCTGACCGATTTATCCCCGTGGGTCGTCCAGTTCTGTACTTGCTGGAGAACTGTGAACTCCTCCAACCGAAGGTACTGTTGAACGTCCGGCGAGCCAGCGGACCAGAAATCTCGGACCGACGGTACCAGGTGCATGTCTTGCCCCTCTCGGTACAGATCCCGAGCGCGTTTCCAGGTGGCAATGAGCATCTGCTCGAAACCCCTGGTCGTCTTGTGCAAATAAACATTTTGATACATATAGTACCGCGCGAAAATGTACTCTTCCACAGCCAGCATGGACTTCTCGGGCCAGACGATTTCCCTCTCGCCGTCCGGGTTGTCGTGGAATTCGAACGTGTTCAAGAGGCGAAAGTAGTCGAAGTGCCCGTAACCTGCGCCCGTGAACAGGCTGTCGCGACGCAGGTAGTCCAGCCGATCAACGTCGAGTTGACTGGAGAGCAGATACCTCATCCACGCGGGCTGCTCGACGTTCTTCTTGTCGATAAGCTCCGCCACTGTTTTGGGGAGCGACGGGGCGACTTTTTTGAGGACACGGTAGATGTCCGCGTCCTCGCAAAGAATGATCTTTTTCGACCACACTTCGTGATCAGCACCCTCACAGAGTTCGAACAGGTGAGAGAACGGCCCGTGCCCCACGTCGTGAATCAGGGCCGCAGCTAAAAGCGGGGCGCGGGCTTGGTTGATGTCTTCGCCCGCGTAACTGCCGTCGATGTGCTGGAGGGCCTGCTGCATCAGGTGGACGACGCCCAAGCTGTGCGCGAGTCGGTTGTGGTCGGCCCCAGGGTACGTCAAATTACTGACGCCGAGTTGGTGGACTCGGCGTAGGCGTTGGACCGCTGGGGTGTCGAGGAGTTCTAGCAGCCACCGGTCCCGCGTCCGATCAATGCCGATGTAGTTGTAAAGCGGATCGCGGAAGATTTTGGCGGACATGGCCCCTCCGGGCAGGGGAAGGGGTTGGGCCTTACGAGAACGATTTTTTGGCCAAGGGGAGGGCCGTCTTCACGGCAGAGGTCAGCTTGAAAGTCTCAGCCTTGGCAACCGCCGCGTCCCAGTCGTTGTCCTGGTTTCGGAAGTAGACGATCGTTGACGCGTATTCTAATTGTTTGAGGTCTTCCGCCAAAAGCTGTTTCGCCTTAGCCTCAAACTCCGCAATCTCAAGTGCCCACACCTTCCCCGACTCCGTCGCCTCCAAGTCTGTGATCTCTCTCGCGGCCGCGACGGACAGCCGGTACGAATACTGCTTTCCTTGAGAGTGGTCGGACGATTGCTCTACGAGTAACGACTGGCGGACCATTTCGTCCGTCAACCGGGCGAGTTCTTCCGAGTACGGTCCGTAGTGGTGCAGGCTGAACTCGGCACGCAAAGGGCAACCGGCCGACTGAAGCAGGTAGACGACTTTCTGAAGGCGCTTGCGAGCTTGGAGGTCGCCCGCCCAGGACACGATCTTAGCGAGCTGGTAGCGGGTCATCTGACTTTCCTGCTTGATCTCGGCGAGCGATATGCCGCGAGAAGGATTTCATCGACGACTCAGCACAACCAAGGCCACGGGAACGCTGAGGATTCGCCCGACAACATCACTTCACTCAAGTATGTCTCTAGTTTATGAACTTCCGTACAGTGCCGCAAGAGCAAGGTCGCGTTTCGCCGGATGCGGTCAATCGCACTTCCCCGCCCCCGTAGGCCTGGCAAGCCTGGGAAACTTGCCGCTTTGGCGCGACTTTGCCGGCTGGGACGGCGGGGGCGTTCGGTGCGGGAAATTCGGGGGAAAATCGTCATTCGCGCCCCCGGGACCGCGGGTTAGCCTAAAGTTCCCGGTAGGCCGGTTGACCGTATTCCGCGCTCGGAGACCCACCATGAAACTGCTTCGCTACGCCACCCCGCTCGCCGCCCTGCTCACCCTGTGCGGGGCACCGGCCCAGGCCGGCTGGGACAACGTCTTCCAGGTCGCGTGCTGGAACTGCCGGCCCCGGGAAACCCGCTCCGCGTACTAC
>JANYHV010000326.1 GCA_025362195.1 Fimbriiglobus sp.
CGTACGAGCGGGGCGTGCGGCTGACGGCGGCGGCGTTCCGCCCGGTCGCCGCGCGACTGATCCGCTCCGAAACTCTGCCCAAATGGGGCGTCACCATCCGGCCCGAAGTGCCGGGAGATTAAATCACCGCTGATGCCTTAGAGGTCGGCGGACTGCTGACCGCGGTCGTCGCCGCGCCGTTCACCGCCACCAGCGACCCCGCGACATTCGTCGATGACCTGGCCGTCGTGGACTCGGCGACGAACCGCGTGCTGATCCTGACCAACCTGGGCTTCGGTACGTTCACGGCACTGACGCCGCTGACGCTGCCCAATCGGCTCGTGCCGCACAAGCTCGCCGCCGGCGACCTCGACGGGGACGGCAAGCAGGACTTGGCCGTCGCCGCGACCGACGCCCAGGGCAAGGGCTTCGTGGCGATCTACTACGGCGACGGGTTCGGCGGCTTCACGCTCGCGCAGGTCTACGGGGCCGTCAACGGGGCGACGGCCGTGACCATCGCGGACGTGAACCACGACGGCCTGCCCGACCTGCTCGTCGCCGGCGGCGGCGAGGGCAGCCTCGGCGTGCTGCTGCACGACGGCGCGGACCGGAGACGGTCCTTCGTCGGCGTCCGGCGGTTCGGAATCGGCCAGAGCTTCGGCTTCTTCGGCATCTTCCCGACCGGACTGAGGCACGTCGTCAGCCGCGACTTCAACAACGACAACGTCCCCGACGTGGCCGTCCTGAGCACGAACGGCTCCGTGTTCGTCCTCGCCGGCCTCTAGCCACCGCCCCCTCCGACCCCTCCCCCTCGGGTGCCCCCATGCGACACCGACTCGCCCTCACGCCGCTCGAAGACCGCGCCACCCCGGCGGCGTTCACCGTGGACACGTTGATCGACGTGACCGCGGCGGACGGCCGGACGACGCTCCGCGAGGCCCTGCTCGCGGCCAACGCCTCGCCGGGGCCGGACACGATCGCGTTCGCCCCCGACCTGGCCGGCGGCACGATCGCGCTCACCACCCGCGGCCTGTCCGCGACGGGGGACGTGACGATCGCCGGCTTCCCGGCCGACCCGGTGGCCGTCGCCGGCGGGTTCGCCGGGGGGGCCGCCGCGCCGGACGTGCTGGCCGTCCAGGCCGGCGCGACGGCGAGCGTGTCGGGCGTGCGCTTCAGCAACACCACGCCGAACGGCCACGGCGTGCTGAACCTCGGCACGCTGGCGCTGGACCGCGTGACGGTCTCCGGGGTCACGGGCGGCAGCGGGTTCCTCAACGCCGGCACCGCGACGGTGACCAACTCGGTGTTCACCGGCAATTCGACGGCGACCATCTTCGAGGGCGGCGGCCTGACCAACGCCGCGGCCGGCACGCTCACCGTCCGCGACACCCAGATCACCGCCAACCGAGCCACCAACGCGGACGTGGGGGCCGGCGGCGGGCTTGCGGCCGTCGGCGGGCGGGTCGATTTGACCAACGTCACCGTCAGCGGCAACGCGGCGGCCGTCGGCGGCGGCGTCTTCGTGTCCGGCGGCGTGTTCACCGCGGGCGGCGGCACGCGGATGACCGGCAACACGGCGAAGCTCGGCGGCGGCCTGGTCGCGCTCGGCCTGCCGCCCAACGGCACGACGGTGCGGGTGCCGACGGTCACGCTCACCGGCGTCACGATCGACGGCAATACGGCCGGCAGTGGCGGCGGCGTCGCGGTCGCGGCCTTCGACAGCACCGTCTTCCCGACCGTCACGCTGGCGAACTGCACCCTCACTAACAACGCGGCCGACGCCGACGCGACCGACTTCATCACCCTCGGCGCGGTGACCGGCGTGGCGGAGCGGACCCTGGCGGTGCCGCGCGGGGTGGGCGGCGGGCTGGCGGTGGCCGGCGGGGTGGTGACAGTCACCGGCGGCACGCTGGCGGGCAACACCGCCACGGCCGGCGGCGGGCTCGGCGTCGTGCTCGGCGACCTGAGCGTGACGGGGGTCAGCGTCACCGGCAACTCCGCGGTCAGCGGGGGCGGGGCGGCCGCGTTCGGGTCGTCGGCCGGCTCCCCCACGGTCGCGTTCGCCGACACGACCTTCGACGCCAACGCGGCGGCCCAAGGGCAGACCGGCAGCCTCGCCTACAGCCTCCCCGGCGTCACCACGCCGCCGGTGCCGCGTGGGGCCGGCGGCGGACTGTACGCGGCGGCGACCGTGACCGCGACCGGCGGCCGCCTCGCCGGCAACCGCGCGACCAGCGGCGCGGGGGCCGCCGCCGGCGGGGGGACGCTCGCCCTCACCCGCCTGACGGCGAGCGCCAACACCGCGACCGCGGGCGGGGGCGGCCTGGCCGTGACCGGCGGGGCGGTGACTCTCACCGCCGCCACCGCCGGCGGCAACCGCGCCGCCCGCGGCGGCGGCCTCGCGGCCGACGGCGGGACGGTCGCACTCAACAACAGCACCGTGGCCGGGAACGTCGCGGCCGACGCCGGCGGCGGGGCGGCGGTCGGCCCGGCCGGGGCGCTGGCGGCGCGCAGCTCCGTCGTCGCCGGCAACGCGGCCCCGGTCGCGGCGGACGCGGCGGGGACCGTCGCCGCCCTCGGCGGCAACGTGGTCGGCGTCGGCGACGGCGCGACCGGCTTCGGCGCGAGCAACCAAGTCGGCACGGCCGCCGCGCCGCTCGACGCCGGCCTCGGCCCGCTCGCGGACAACGGCGGCGGCACGCTGACCTTCCTGCCGGCCGCCTTCGGCCCGGGCGTCGATCGCGGCGTGCCCGCGGGTGCCCCCGCGACCGACCAGCGGGGCCGGCCGCGGGTCGCCGGCGCGGCCATCGACGCCGGGGCGGTCGAGCGCCAGCCGGGCGACCCGACGCCGTCGCCGCCCGCGCGCCGCCCGGGCCTGCCGCGGACCTTCGCCGCCGGGTCGGAGGCCGGCCCGCCGGCCGCCGCCCGGACCTTCAACGCCGACGGGACGCCGAGGCTGACCCTGGCCCCGTTCGGGGGCTTCACGGGCGGCGTCCGGGTGGCGACGGCCGACCTCACCGGCGACGGCGTGGACGACCTGGTCGTCGGCACCGGGCCGGGCGTCACCCCGCGCGTCCAGGTGATCGACGGCGCGTCCGGGGCGACCGTGTTCGACGTGTCGCCGTTCGAGGCGTCCTTCACCGGCGGCGTGTTCGTGGCCGTCGGCGACCTGAGCGGGGACGGCCGGGCCGACCTGATCGTGACCCCCGACGAGGGGGGCGGCCCGGTCGTCGTCGCCTACGACGGCACTCGGCTGGCCGACGGCGCGGCGGCCCAAACGCTCCGGTTCTTGGGCACCGAGGACCCCGCCTTCCGCGGCGGCGCGCGGGCCGCGGCGGCCGACGTGACCGGCGACGGCCGGGCCGACCTGGTGGCCGGGTCGGGGGCCGCCGGCGGCCGCGTCACCGCCTTCGCCGGGAAGTCGCTCGCCGGCCCCCCGCCCGAACTGCTCGCCCTCGACGCGGGGGGCACCGGCGGGGTGTCCGTCGG
>JANYHV010000350.1 GCA_025362195.1 Fimbriiglobus sp.
ACCAGGCAGGTCACCAGCGTGCGAAAGCTCCCGGCCGCCGCCGCGGTCTGAACGATGTCGTTGGGCGAAGTGTGCCCGGCCTTCGTGGCCACCTTCGCGGGTTTGGCTTTCGGACAGTCGTCCGCGAACGTCGGCGCGGCCAAACTGGTCAGTGCGGTCGCGGCGAGCAAGAGTCGGCGAGTCATGGCGGGAACCTCCAAGGAATGCTCCGGGCGGATCGTCCGAAACGGGCGATGCCGAAGACTATTCGCCGGCCCCGCCGCGGCGGATTCACGCGCCGCGGCGATTTCTGGAAAGAGCGCCCGAGCCGTCGTCACGGCGACAACCGCTCGACCCACGCGGTGGAGTCGAGGACTTCGCTGAAGAACATTTGCTGGGCGACCAGGACCGACCGGTGCAACTCCTCGGCGGTCACGCTGCCGGCGGCGTTCGTGACGGCCAGCGTCCCCGTCGCGTCGTTCAAGAACTCGACCTTGTACCCGAGGTGCATCGCCTGCCGGGCGGTCGTGTCGCAGCAGACTTGCGTCATGTACCCGGCGATTGTCACCGTATCGATGCCGGCGGCCTTGAGCCATTCGTCGAGGTTGGTGTTCGTAAAGCAGCCGGGCAGTTGCTTGTCGAGCAGCAGGTCGTGCGGCCGGTCGGCCAGCGCCGGGTGCAGCTCCCACGCCGGGCTGCCGAGGCGGAACACCGGCGATTCGGGGTCGGGTTGGGCGTGCCGGACGACGATCGTCGGCACCCGGGCCGCGGCCGCCGCGTCCATCACCCGGAGGACCGCGTCGAGGTGGCCGACCGGGTGCGAGATCGGCAACGCCCCGGTGAAGTACTCGTTCTGCACGTCGATGACCATCAGCGCGCGGGACATGGGTCGCTCCGTAAGAAGGGGTCAAAACCAGTGAGATGCTAC
Organism: Fimbriiglobus sp.; assembly: GCA_025362195.1. Lineage (GTDB taxonomy): Bacteria > Planctomycetota > Planctomycetia > Gemmatales > Gemmataceae > Fimbriiglobus. The sequence goes on from JANYHV010000350.1 coordinate 908, forward strand.
TTCGCCGGCGCGAGGAACTTGAAGGGTGTGGCCTTCTCGAAGTTCGCCGTCTGGTCGCCGCCGAGGTCGGGCCTGCCGGCTAGCGTGAGCTTGCGCGTCCCCGAGCCGACCGCGAAGTCGAGCTTGTCGAGCTTGACCCAGACGAGGCTGGGGCTGGCCGTGTCCTCGAAGTAGTAGACGCGGTTCTTGTGGTCGGCCACCGTCCGCCAGATCGTCGAGGAGATGTTCGGCTGGTCCGCCGTGCCGATGCCGCGGGGCACAGTGACGTTCCGCATCACGCTAAACACACTCGCCACCGCCTCGCGGGCGTCGCCCGACTGCTTGCAGGCGTTGACGGAGAACGACGCCCGCGCGAAGCGGTCGGCGGCGCGGTTGGTCCCGGGCAGCATGACCGTCCCGCCGATCTGCTTCCAGTACTCGTTCAACGCGAGTTGCTTGTCGTACACCGGCGAGTTGGTCATCACCTGGTGCTCGCGGCCGTGGTGGACGACGAGCTTGCCTTTGACATACTCGAAGACGGCCGAGTCCCCGGAGGCGTCCGAAATCGACAGGTGGACCGTCCCCTTGGCACCGTTCGGGGCTTCGGTCGGGACGACGCGGAACGCCTCCTTTTTCAACTCGGCGACGGCCTCGGTCACGGTGGCGAAGTTGTCCAAGACGTACTGCGTCCAGGCCGCGATGACGACCGCCGGCCGCTTGTCGTCGGGCGGCGCGTACTCGGACTCGGCCAGGTAGAGCAGGTTGGCGACCGGCCCCTTCTCGTTCATGCCGTCGGCCGTCCCGGCTTCGTAGACGGACGTGATCAGGCTGCCGTACTTGCTGGTCCAGGTCAGCGACCCCGCGCCCAACCCGCCGTCGCGCGGCATGCCGCGCGGAAAGGCCCACAGGTTGCTCTGCATGTCTTCGAGCCAGTCCATCGACCGCCCGGTGACGGTCTGCCCGTCCTTCCCGAAGTAGACGGCGCGGGTGCAGGCGTCCGCGACTGAGGCGACCGCGATTAGGGCCAGAACGGCCCAACAGAATGTGCGACATCTCACTGTGAGGCTCCCGGGAAAAGTAGTACGCCGCCAGTGTACTGACCGCCGCCGGCTACCTCACCTCCGGCACGAGCGTGTAGTCGGGAAAGTTGCCGTAATCGCGCTCCCCGGTCGGGCCTTGGGTGACGGCCGCGACGAGGTACTTGCCCCCGACGAAGTGGCCCTTCCACGACAGGCCGATCCCGCCGAACACTTCCTCCCGGTCGCCCCGCGAGCGGACGACGTTGACGCCGACTTTGAACGCCCGCAGGTCGCCCTTCACGCGGGCGGCGGTCGCCGGGTCGTCGCACGCGATCGACGCGACCAGGGAGCCGTTCGACACGTTCATCTCGGCGACCATTTCGTCCAGCCGGTCCACGACGACGATCGTATCGACCGGGCCGAACGGCTCCTCGTGGTACAGTCGGCTGTTCCGCGGCACGTTCAGCAGTGCGGCCGGGGCGAAGTAAGCGGACGTGTCCTGCCCCGGCAAGAACGCCGCCGGGTCGAGCCGGCCCTCATAGATCGGCAGCCCGCCCAGGCCGACCGCCTCGCCGACCATGCCCGACAGCAGCTCCACCTTGCCCGCGTTGATGAGCGGCCCGATGTCGAGCACGGGCGGATTCCCGTCGGCCGTCTCGGCCAGCAGCGGGTGGCCGACGCGGATTGACCCGAGGACGCCCAGGTAAGTCTCCAGGAACCGCGGCAACAGCGACCGCTGGACGACCCAGCGGACGTAAGCCGTACACCGCTGCTTGCCGTACTCGAACCCCTTCTTGATTTGTTTCGCCAGCCCCGGCCAGTCGGAGAAGTTCCAGACGCCGTAGGCGTTCACGCCCTCCATCTCGAGCATGTACCGCTTGGTCCGGCTCGTCAGCCGCGCGGCGATCTCGCGGCCGTTGCTCTTGCCCCCGACGAACGCCAGGCAATCGACCGCGTCGTTGAGCACCAACGCCTCGCTGAGTCGACTGCCCGAGCCGCTGACCAGCGTCACCGGGAGGCCGCACTTCCGGGCGATGGCGTGGGCCGCGGTGAGCGTGTACAACCCGCCGTCGGACGGCGTCTTCGACACGGCCGCGTTCCCGCACAGGACTTGGACCAGCACGGAGTGCATCAGCACCGACATGGGGTAGTTCCACGACGCCACGTTCGACACGACGCCGAGCGGCTTCCGGCCGGCGAGGAGTTCGGGGATTTTCTCGACGTACCACTCGACCCCTTCGAGGCACCGGTCCACGTCCACGAGCGCGAGTTGGTACGGCTTGCCGATCTCCCACACCAGGAGCAGCGCGATGAGTTCGCGCTCCTGCCGGAGTCGGGTGACGCACTCCGTCACCTTGAGTTGCCGTTCGGCGAGCGGGGTTTCGGCCCAGACGCCGGCTTCCAGGGCGGCGAAGCGGACGGCCTGAACGGCCGCGTCGAGGTCGATCATCGGGTACGACCCGAGGGCCGACCCGTCCACGGCCGACAGGAACGGCTTGCCGCGGCCGGGGTGGCCCCAACTCCCGCCGATCAGGTTGAGCACCTGGCCGTCGGCGGTGAACGCTTCGGGGGCCAGGGCGTGCAAGCGCGCCATCAACTGCGGCCAGGCGGCCCGCGCGATCGGGGTCAACGGCATCCGGCACATCCGACGGGAGAAAGGAACAGTCCACGCCGGGCGCGAGTTCACCCGACGGTTCCATTGGTAGGCTCGCAAGGGGCGACTTTTCCAGGCGAGCGGCGGGGTGTAAGCCCGCCGGTCCAGCCCATTGCGGTGGTAACAGCACGCGGGGAGTTACCGGCGCTCGCACGGGGCAGTCACTCCCACGATTGGCAGGACCGGCGGGCTTACGCCGACGCCGCTCACCCGTAGTCCCCCGGACGCGATTGACGATCGCTACAGTTCGATCCGCAGGTGATCGTAGCCGAGCTGATCGAGAACCGCGTTCCATTTCTCGGCCGTAGCGGTGTTCACGTCGTTGTTACCGCAATCGTGCATCATGTACGCCAACACCCGGCGATACTTGCCGTATTGCGGGGAGTTGCGAAACGTCATTTCGACAAGTCGGCCGTAAGGCCAAATGGCCACGACCGGCCAGCCTTCGTCGTAGGAGAGTATCCAACGCCCGTCGGCGACTTCCCAGACGAAACCGGCCTCCGTGACCAGGACTTGCCCGAGCAAGATGGCCAACACCTCCGTGGCGTCCAGGTCGTCGGTGCGGAGGTCGTGCTCGATCCCCTCGTACTCCAGGTAACTCAAGTTCTCGACATCCGCCAGCGTGCCGTTGAACTCGGCCTGATGGTACATGTTCGAAATTGTTAACCAGTAGTCGCGGTAGAGTTTCTGGACGATCTCGACCACTTCGCTTGTTTTTGCCATCTTTCCACGCATTCCAGGCTGTCGTTTGAGGACTCGCCGACGCGACATCGGACTGACAGTGCGACCGCCCAGCGGGTTCGGACTTCCGCCGTTACTCCCACTTTTGCGCGTCGAGATCGACGAAGTGGATCGCCCCCCCGCAGGCCACGGCGAGTCGGGAGTCTCTGGCCCGAAAGGCGAGGGCGGACGGGTTGCCGAGGCCGTTGAAATTCAGGTCGCCGCGCCGCTTCAACGTCTTGGCGTCCCAGACGCGGACTCGCCGGGCGTCGGTCGTCGCGACGAACCACTTGCCGTCGGGCGTGAACGCCAGGCCGCGCACGGATTCGACGCTCTTGACGACGCGGACGGAGGCGACGACCGTTTCGGCCTCGAGGTCGTGGTCGAACTCCCAGACGGAAATCGTCTGACCGCGGACGCCCGCGAGGGTCGAGCCGTCGGGCGAGAACCGCAGTTCCGAACACGGGGTGAGGGCCGCCTCGTCCAGGGTGCCGAGCTTCTGGAGTGTTTTGGCGTCCCAGACGGCGACCTGGCTGTCCGCACAGGCCAGCAGCTTGCCGTCGGGCGAGTACGCCGCGGAGGTGACTTGACCGGTGAACGGTTTGACCTCCGCGCGCACCCGGCCGAGCGCGAAGTCCCACAACCGGGCGACGGCGTCGCCGTGGGTCGTGCACAGGGTCCGGCCGTCCGGCGCGAACGCGGCCTTCCACTGCGAAATCCCACTGGCTGCGCCGGGGTTCAAGACCGTTTCGGTCTTCTCGCCCCGCTCCCAGTAGTAGAGCTGCCCGCCGTGCCGGTAGTACGCGACCCGGTCCGCCTGGGGCGAAACGACGGCCGTCGCCCCCCCGGTGATCGACCCGATCGACCGCGCCTCCAGGAGTTTGCCCGCGTCCGCGTCGTACCAACTGGTCCGCTCGTCGGACGTTCCCAGGGCGAGGGTTTTGCCGTCCGGGCTGTAGCCCATCGCCACGACCACGGCGTCCATTTGCCCGGCCGGGAGTGCGATCTTGAACGCGAACGTCGGCAGCGTCGGGTCCACGACCGGGGGCGGGGGCGGGACCGGTTTAACCGGTTCGGGTCGCGGCGGCGGCACCACGGCCGCGACTTTCGGCTCCGGCTTCCGGTCGCTCGCGGGCACCGACTTCAGCGAGTCGAAGAGCCGCTTCACATTGGCATTGTCGGCCGTGATGCCTTTGGCCCCGGCCGAAAGGATGAACAGTTGGCCGTCCACCAGGAAGATGCGCGACACCACCCGGCCGCTGCCGGCCGGGACTTTGAGCACCAGTTCCTTGCCCGGGTGCCCTTCGAACGACACCGGCGTTCGGCTCAGTTCACGCACGCCGGGGTCTTGCAATTTGAGCGTCTCGCGCGACCCGTCGCACGAGTCGTCGAGGAGGGTTTCGACGGGCAGCGCCGCCCGCTCCGCCGGCAGTTTGCCTTCCGAATAGGCGACCGCGTAGAAGGTCGATTTGTCCGGCGAAACGATTCGCATCTGCATCGACATTCCGGCCGTGATGTTCTGCGTGGTGGTCGTCGGCGTGCCGGGCAAGGCGGCTTTGAACCGGTCCCCCAGCATCTGCTCGACCCAATATTCCTCGGGGATCAGCGGCGGCCCGGCGAAGAACGAACTGACCAGCGAGTAGCCCAGCCCCGAGCAGACGAGGAACCCGAAAATCGCCCCGACGACGCCGACGATCGGGCGGACCAGTTTCTCCCCCAGGCTCTTCCGCGGCTTCTTCTTTTTCTTCCGCTTCTTGGGCCGGTCGGGCGCGTCCGAGTCGCCGCGCGACGGGTCGGGTCCGTCGTCCACGGAATCGAAGTCGTCACCCTTCGCGGCCATTGTCGTTTCCTCGGTAGCGCGGCGGTCGTGTCCTGCGCGTCGTTCTAAAGGATGCGACACGAACCGGACAGTCCGCCCGTCATTTTTGGACCGGCCCGGGCGGCAGGGGGACGCCTTGCGGCGTCAGTGGGATGACGCCGGCCGGCGCGTCCGGGCCGGCGACGGTCGGCCCGCCGCGCGGCGAGTACGTCAGGTTGACGCCGCGGCGCATCAGCCCCGATTCGCCCGGGCCGACGCCCGGCGGCGTGGTCCGCCAGACGGTCCGGGCGCACGCTTGGCGGTAGCCCTCGTCGAACATGCCGGTCATCTTGACGGGGTCGAAGTCGGTACTCGACTTCGGCGCGGGGTACTCGGCCGGGATGCTCGCCAGGTGGAAGTTCATGCCGTGCAACGCGCTCAGCGTCCAGATGCGCTGCAGGTCGCCGCGGGTCTGGGCGTAGATGATCGTGCTCACCGAGTTGCCGGCGATCGACAGCGACCGGGCCTTCTGCACGCCCGGGTCGGCGTACAGTTTCCCGGCGACGATGCAGTACACGTTGTTGCCGCTCAGGGCGAGTTCGGCCGGGTCGCCGCGCTTCTCTTCGGGCACGAACGGCGGGCGGAAGCACAGGGCGTTGCTGACCCCGCCGTCCACGTGCCGCTCCAGGTAAGGCTTGCCGTTGACCGTGACCCAGATGCGCGACGGCGGGAAGAAGCCGGGGATGGCGCTCGACCCGAGGAGCACTTTGCGCATCAACTCGACCGACGCGGCCGTGCCCTCCGTGGCCATCGCCCCGAGGTCCCAGACGACGAACCGCTTGCCGTCGAGTTCGGTCGTGCCGATGTACAGCCGGCGGCCCTTCTCGTGCTCTTCCGCGATCCGCTCGACCATCGCCGGGGTGAGCACGTCCTCCATCATCCGGGCCAGCTTGGACGTGTCGGCCAGGGACTCGGACACCAGCCCGGTGACGGCGTGCAACTTGTACAGGTCGTTCGTCTTGAGGGTCGTGTAGAAGGTCTTCATCTGCGCGTCGCACTCCGCCCCGAGGAAGGCGAACGGCGCGATCAAGGCCCCGGTGCTGATGCCGGTGACGACGGCGAATTCGGGGCGGTCGCCGCGGGCCGTCCACCCGCACAAGACCCCAGCGGCGTAGGCCCCGTAGTTCCCGCCGCCGGACAGGCACAGGACGTTGTCCACCCGCTTCCCGGGCTTGGCCGCCTGCACGGTCGCCTTGACCCGCTCGGCCACGGCGAAGACTTCTTGCGTGTCCAGGAGCGTGTCGGACTGCCGTTGGGCCGGCGGGTCCATCAGGTCGCGGGTGTTCAGCCCGTCGGCCGCGGGCGACTTCGGGTTGCGAAAGTCCGGACTCACCTGACACCCGGCCGACGCCCCGACGAGACAGCACACCAGCCAGCGCACGATGACACCCTCCCCGGACTACAGAGCCGCGGCACCATGCCCGAATCGGCAGGCGACCGCATTTGCGATTCGGGTGACTCGGGCCGCGAGTCGGAAGCGTCAGTCGCGCTTCGACATAGCCTGGACGGCCAGGAACTCCGCGAACCGTTGCGGCCAGGCGTCCGCGGGCCGGGTCGCCTTGGCCGGCCGGTAGCCGAAGCCGTGCGGGGCCTTGGCGTAGACGTGCAACTCGGACGACACGCCGGCTTTCCGCAAGGCCGCGAAGTGGTCCACGAGCCAGGCCGCGGCCCCGTCGATGTCCCCGACGACGATGAACGTCGGCGGCATCTCCTTCGTCACCGCCTGCCCGCGGATGCCCTGCGGCCCGGAGTAAATCAGCACCTGGAAGTCGGGCGTCGCGCTCTGACGGTCCACCGGGTCGGCGGCATCGGCCACGCCCTTCTCGGCCTTGTTGCACACGAGCGCGGTCACCTCGCCGCCGGCCGAGAACCCCATCATGCCGACGCGGGCGGGGTTGACGTTCCACTCCGTCGCCCGGCTGCGGACGAGCCGTAACGCCCGTTGGCCGTCTTGCAGCGCGTGCTCGTCGATCTTGTACGGCGACCCCGGCTCGCGTGCCAGCCGGTACCGCAGTACGACCGACGCGATCCCCCGCTCTTGCAGCCACTCGGCCACGTTTTCGCCCTCGTGCTTCGGCCACAACTCGCGGTGCCCGCCGCCGGGGACGATGACCACGGCCGCCCCGGTCGCCTTCTCCTTGGTCGGCAGGTAGACCGTGACGTACGGGTTGTGGACGTTCGACAGCCGGTACTCGCCGGCCGCGTTCGGCTGGCTGCGGACCTCTTTCTCGTCCTTCCGGGCTTCAAACCCCGGCGCGCCTTTGTCCCAAAGGGGAACGATCGGCGGTTCGGCCGCGAGCGCCGTGCCCCCGAAAAGGCTGATCAGGGTTGTGGCGAGATAAGACGGGAGAGTGTTCCGCATCGCTGTCCTCCGAGTGCAGTTCGAGTCAGCCGCCGAGGATAACACGCTCGCCTGGTCAGCGGTGCAGAGAACTCGCCGAATCGAGCGTCCTTGCGACCCGGCAGCGAACGGGCGAAGCCGTTACCGCCCGCTGCCGGCCGGGCGGGTGTGCGAGTGGAGCAGGTCGGCGGCGTGGGACGGCGGGCCGGATTCGCGGCTCGGGTAAGCTGTCATCGCGCGGAACGGGAGGGGGTTCACGTCGCCGCCGGATTGGGTCGTCGGGGCCGTGTCCTTGCAGTAGCCGTGCGTCCGCAGTACGAACGAGCGGACCCAGCCGGTCTTCAGCGACGGCAGGGTTGCGGGGTCGAACTCGGCGACGAGTTCGTCGCCGGGGCCGCACAGCGCGAAGCGGTCATCGACTCCGGCCAGTAACTCCGTCACGTCGCCGAGCCTGGTCAGCCGGCCCTTCCAGTTCGTCACGGCCACGGCCTCGAAGCGGACCGGGTCGTAGGCCTGCGGCGGTCGGCCGTTGGTCGAGATTTCCTGCACGCACCCCGGGTGCGTCAACGCGACCCGGGCCGGGCGCAGGTCGGTCGTCGTGGCGAGGTCTTCGGCCACGCCGAGGAAGACCTGGTCCCAGTGGACTTGCAGGTTGGTGCGGACGCGGTACTTGCCGGTTGATGTCGGCTTGATCCATCGGCCGACGGGCACGGTCATGACCTTCGGCAGCCCGGCGGGGAAGCCGATGTCGGCGAGTTTTTCCCACGTGCCGTCGGGCGATTGCCGCTCCAGCACCGGCGGCAACATCGCCACCCCGGCCTGCTCGGCCGCGAGGATCGACTCGGGGTACGGGTAGTCCGTCCACCCGGCCAGGACCAGGAACAACGGGGCGTCCGTCGGCAGGGCTTTCAGGCGGTCGCCGAAGTCGAGTTCGACCCAGTGGTCCTCGGCGAAGCCGAGCCACGAGCGGCGGGCGAAGTCGCCGACGGTCTTGCCGTCGCGGTCGAGGACCGTTCGCGTCACGTCGTTGCCCCGGTGGTCGCGGGCTTGAACCGGCGCGATCCGCGTGCGAAAGGCGAGCAACTTCTGCGTCGGTTGCGGGTCGGCGACGGCGAACCGCTCGTCCGGGAAGACGACGGCGTCGGCCGGGTGATCGACGACCGACAGGCGGACGTGGTCGAGGTACATGACCTCGTCCATCGGCTCCGCGATTCGCAGGACGTACCTGCCGTTCTTCAGGCCGAGTTGGTGTGCCTCGATCTTGACCGACTCTTCCGGCCGCGGCGGGCGGGCCGACCCGTCAGCCCCCGATTCGCCGAGCGCCCCGCCGCCCAGGAAGTCCGTGACGTAGACCCACTTCTCGCCGTCCCAGGTCATCAGCACCGGGCACGAGGTCGGCTTGCGGTTGATCTCGCGGATCGTCACCACGGCCCCGGCGGAAATCGCCAACTCGGCCTGGACGACGCAGTCCGGCCAGCGCAACCGCACGGCGTCCGTCTGGGTCCGCCGGCCGATGCCGATGTCGATTGGGAGTAGCGATTGCCCCGGCCCGGCCGACAGTGTCGTCAGTTCCACCATCGACAGCAGCGGGCCGGTGACGGTGCGGCACTTGATGCCGATGCCGTTGGTGTTGGTCCGCAAGTTCTTCTGGCCCGAGCCGGCGTTGTTGCTGTCGCGCAGCCCGGTGAACGCGAGCTTGAGGCCGTGGTTGCCGTTGCTCTGGCCCAAGAAGACCTTCACGCCGTCCGCCGTCCAGGCCAGCAAATCGGGGACGCCGTCGTCGTTCGCGTCCATGACCGCCACGGCCCGCAGGCCGGTCAACTGGGCGACCGCCGGGCCGAACGGTTCGGCCCGGTTGGCGAGCTTGCCCGCACCGTCGCCCTGCAGAAACACCGCCCGCCCGTCCTTCGACAGCCCGACGATGTCGGCCCGGCCGTCGAGGTCGAGGTCGCACCGCTGGGCCGAGAGTAGAGCAGGCCCGTCGGTCACGCCTGCGGCGAAGCGGGCGGCCAGGTCGGCGTCGGGCACGTCCATCTTGCTGACGAGGAAGGTCGGCTTGGCGGCACCGAGGAAGACCAGGTCCGACTGGTCGTCGCCGTTGGCGTCGAGGACCAGGCCGCACCGCAAGTCGGTCGCGTCGGTCGGTAACGGACCGGCCGCGTGGAAGCGCATCAGGCGGTCGTTGAGGACGACGACGGGCGGCTTGCCGTCGAGCAGCACGACGAGGTCGATGTCCTTGTCGCCGTCGATGTCCAGGGCGACGAGGCCGGTCACGCGGCCGGCCACGCTCAAGGTCGGCACTTCGAGGAGTTTGAACGCCGTCGTCAGCGGCGGGGTCGGCTCGTTCGCGCGCGACGGGGTCGCGGCCCCGACGTTTTGCAGCACGACGACTTTCCCGCCGCCGCCGGTCCCGCGGCCGTCGAGCAGGGCGTCCGTCGCCTCCTTGGTGGTGTCGGCGTACTTGCCCGCGATCAAGTCGAGGTCGCCGTCCTGGTCGATGTCGAGCCAGCACAGCGACAAGAAGACGCCGGGCGATTTGTCGAAGCCGGCCGCCGCCGTTTTGTCCTCGAACGTCTTGCCCTCGACGTTCCGCAGGAGTCGCAGGCCGGTGGCGGTACTCAGCGCCAGGTCGGGCCGGCCGTCGTTGTCGGCGTCGGCAACCGCGCCGGCCAGGCTGCCGACATCGCCCAGGCCGACGGCTACCGAGATATCGACGAAGCCGGTGCCGTCGTTGCGGAGCAGCACGTCGCACACCTTGCCGTTGCGCACGCCCGCCGACAGCAGCAGGAGGTCCGGCTTGCCGTCGCCGTCGAAGTCGAAGCGGATCATCGTCCGGCCGAAGCGGGCGTGCACCGCCGCGAGGAGGCCGTCCCCCGGCCCGGTGTCCCACTTCGTACCAGGGTCGGCTTTCCAGGTGTTCTGTTGGGCGAACACCGGCGTCGGCCCGATGTCGGCGGGCTTCACCAGGCCGCGGCCGATGACCGTGGCGTACCGGCCCTGTTCGGAGTGCTTGTCGGGCCGGGCCTCGTCCTCCCAGTTGGCGGCTTGCAACTGCTGCATGCGGCCGAGCAACTCGGCCTGCTCTTGCTCCGTCGTGCTGATGTGGTTGGCCACGGCGTAGGTCGCCGGGACCAGGTACGGGTTGAGTTCGAGGGCCTTGCGGAAGTGTTTTTTGGCCTCCTCGCTGGTCTGCGAATCGGTGTACGCCTGGCCCAGGTACAGCCAGGCGCGGTCGTCGGCCGGGTCGATTTCGAGGACCTTGCGGAAGTGCGTCTGCGCGAGGGGGTAGTTCGCCCGGTACTTGGTGATGACGCCCAGGTTGAAGTGCGCGTAGGGGTTGTCCGGGTCTTCCCGCAGGACCTGCTCGAACACCGCGATGGCCTTCGGCAGTACCGGGTCTTCGGCCGACGCGGTCGAGTTGTACAGGGCCATGCCGAGGTTGATCCGGGCCGGCAGCCAGTCCGGGGCGAGCCGGGCCGCCTCTTCAAACTCCCGGGCCGCGTCCGAGTACGCGAACTGCTCCATGTACCCCACCCCCCGCGCGTTCGCTTCCGTCGCCCCCAACGGGTCCGGCCTCACCTTGTCGCCCGCCACCCGCAGCCAAACGAACAGCCCCGCCCCGCCGGCCAACACCACCGCAAGCCCGAGGACCAGCCACCGCCACGACCGCCCGGATGAGACGACAGGTTCAGCCACGGCGAACGCTCCAATCGACGAGAAGAAGATAGCCAGCCGTTCCGCTCGGAGAGACGGTGGCGGGGGGATGCTGATAAGATACGCCGTGTGTGCAGAACGCCGTGGAGTCTGCGACCGGGGATTGCGAACACCCCGGTTTTGTTGCCGGGTATGGTGCGGGCTGACCTGAAAGTGGGCGAAGCCATGAGCTCGCAAGTGAAAGGCGTCATCCGTAACGGCCCCGTCGAGGTGGCCGAGCCAATCGACCTCCCGGAGGGCACCGAGGTCGTGGTCGCGCCGGAAGTCGCCGGTGACGAGGACGGCCCCGTCTCGCCCGACGACATCGCCCGCGTCTTGGTGGTGATGCAGCGGCTGGAGTCGCTCGACATCCCGGACGCCCTCGCGGCCGACCTCGAAGCTTGGGAGCGTAAGGTCAACCGGCACGGCATCGACCACGCCGACTCGGGGATCGGGGCCATGTTCCGGTGAGGAAGTTCATCCTCGATACCGGCATCGGTAGATTGCACATGGATCGCAAGTGCGGGGTATTCGAGCGGGCAGAAATGGAGAACGCTAAAGGTATCGTTACGCTAGTATTATTCGGACGACATGGCAAAATTCAAGCACTTTACAACAAGGAACGCATTGTCAAAACAGCAAAATTCGCCTGAAAGAATCTACCCTCGCGACATGTACGCAGTACTTCAGCCTTTATGGAACAGCAAGGCGTTTTTTAGCGGCTGGCCGGAAGTACATCTTCCGCCGAAAGAGATTCTCGACCAATTTCTCGATGTTTGCTACCATGCTAGCATGACTACTGAAGAAGGGAGGCCAACAGTATTTCGTGTTGCATTTATCGATAGCACCGCCAAAGTGTCACCCCAAGAAGGGTCTGTCACGCCTGTGACAAAATATACATTTGTAGAACCTATACCATTCACAGTGGCCGAGTTGCGAAGGCTGGCACCTGTCGCAGACCCGAGATCAGTGCTTGTGGCCGTTGAATTGATCGACGGGTGCTTACAGATTTACGGCCTGATAGACATTGGTATAGCTCTCTGGGAAATGGCTAGACATGAACGTATTATGGGCCACTCATCCCCGGAGGCTTTAATCGTAATGTCATCACGTCCGGGAGAGTTGAGCATTTCACGTGGTGACAGGTCGATAGCCCGACTCCGCGACGGTAATCTCGTCAGGCCAAGCGACGGCGTATTACTGCGCGGCCCAGTGGCTGATTTTTTTGCAGATGCATCGGACCAATTTATAGTGAATGCTTGTAGCTTGTCGGATATAAACACAGACCCGGCCGAGGACGACGGACTGTGTTTCGCCCATATGCAGTTTGTCGAATCGGTTCTGCTTTACACTGCCGAGCTAAAGCATGGCGGGACGCTGTTGTTCGTACCAGAGCAGATGACTCATGCTGATCCGCGGCTTTTAGGTCGTGTGAATATCAAGTACGCACTTTCGAGCACTAGGCCTAGGGATGTTTTGGTGTCTGCGATGGCGGCTAGACTCAATAGAAACCGTGCCGCAGATAAAATAGAAAGCCGGCGAACTGTAAAGAAAGAATTAATTGAAGAGTTGGAATGTTACGATTTCGAGCAGCAAAATTACGAAGACGCAACACGTGATGCTGCCCGATTCATCGCGTCATTGACCGCAGTTGATGGTGCTGTAATCTTGACAGACATGTTTCGGATTATCGGGTTCGGTGCAGAAGTAATCGCAAGTTTCTCCGGCGCGGATAAGGTACATATCGCGCAGGACGCAGAGGGGAATAATACGGAAGAAGCTAGCTTCGTGGGGTATGGAACCCGGCATAGGTCCGCCTTCCGCTTTGCCGCCAGCATGGAATCTTCGGTTGCATTCATAATGTCGCAGGACGGTGGCATCAAAGCAGTTAGGCAGGTAGGCCCGAAACTGCTTATGTGGCCGTACTTCCAGATTGGATTTGTATCAGCACTATCTTGAAATTATTTCGAGAGGAAGCTAAGTAGATGCCCCACTACATCGACCCGCACATTCACATGGTGTCGCGCACCACGGACGACTACCACCGCATGGCGCTGGCCGGGTGCGTGGCGATTTCGGAGCCGGCGTTTTGGGCCGGGTTCGACCGGGGGTCGGCGCGGGCGTTCCACGACTACTTCCGGCAGCTCACGGAGTACGAGCCCAAGCGGGCGGCGCTGTTCGGCATTCGGCACTACTCGTGGCTGTGCATCAACGCCAAGGAGGCGGACAACGTGAGCCTGTCGCGGGAGGTCATTTCGCTGATCCCCGAGTTCATGAGTCAGCCGAACGTGCTGGGCGTCGGCGAGATCGGGCTGAACAAGAACACGGCGAACGAGGCGACGATCTTCCAGGAACACCTCGACCTGGCCGCGAAGACGGACGAACTCGTGCTCATCCACACGCCGCACCTCGAAGACAAGTTCAAGGGCACGCGGATGATCATTGACATGCTCAAAAACGACACGCGGGTGAAGCCGCACCGCGTCTGCGTGGACCACGTCGAGGAGCACACGATTCGGCTGGCCCTCGACGGCGGCTTCTGGTGCGGCATGACGCTGTACCCGCTGACGAAGTGTACTCCGCAGCGGGCGTGCGACATGCTGGAGGCGTTCGGCACCGAGCGGGTCCTGGCCAACTCGGCCGGGGATTGGGGCAAGTCCGACCCGATGGCCGTGCCCGAACTGATTCAGGAGATGCGGCGGCGGGGGCACCCCGAGGAAACCATCCGCACGGTCGTGTACGACAACCCGCTCGCCTTCTGGCGGCAGTCGCGGAACTGGAAGGAACCGGCCGGACTCCCTACCTTGGCGTGACCGGGATTGTCCGGCCCACCCCGCGAGGGCGTCCGATGTGCGCGAAGTTCGTCTACCTGATCCTCGGCGGATTCTTCGTCTTCATCGTCGCCACGGTCGCCGCGTTCGTCTACCTCGACTGGTGGCAGGCGATCCTCGCGTCGCTGGGCACCTTCTTGACGCTGATCTTCGTGGCCAAGCAGATCGTCCGCTCGACGTTTAAGAACTTGCGGAAGATGGCCGAGGGGATGTTCACCCAGCGGTCCGAAGTGCTCCGCGGGGCGAGCGTGGAAGTCCACTCGGTGCGGCCGACGGCGATGCCCGAGGAACTGCGGGCCGAAGCCCGGCAAGTCATCGACGGCGACCGCGAGCCGGACGACGACGAGGAACCCGACGCGACGCCGAACTACGACAACTTCCAGTGGTGCGAGGTCGAGTTGACCGTCTTCCCGAACGCGATCGACGCCAAGAACGCCGCCGGCTGGGACATCGACAGCCTGGTGCTGGTGCCGATCGACGCCCCGAAGCTGGAGTTCCTGAACGCCGACGACTCGGACCAGCCCGAGTTCGACTTGCTGAACGTGCGGATCGTCGCGGACGGCAACGCGGTCGAACCGGACGGCGAGAGCCTGACCGGGCCGCGGCGACTGCGGTTCACCGTCGGCGCGCCGCGCGGCACCCGGCTGTTGAAAATGCAGTACTTCTTCGAGCAGTTCGGCCGCGTCGAACTGCCCCCGGCCCTCGGCCTCCCGCCCGCGAAACCCCGGTGACCCGTGCTGTTCCTCGCCCTCGAAACTTCGTGCGACGAGACGGCCGCGGCCGTGTTCACGGGCGACCGGGAAATCTTGTCGAACGTCGTCGCTTCGCAGACGGATTTGCACGCGCCGTTTAACGGCGTCGTCCCCGAGATCGCCAGCCGGGCGCACCTGCGCAACCTGCTCCCCGTCGTGGACGAGGCAGTCCGCCGGGCCGGCGTCGCCCTGGCCGACATCGGCTGCGTCGCGGTCCACAACACCCCCGGCCTCGTCGGGGCGCTACTCGTCGGCGTGAGCGCGGCCAAGATGCTGGCCACGGCCCTGGGCGTGCCGCTGATCGGCGTCAATCACGTCGCCGGGCACATTTACGCCTGCCGATTGGCCGCGGGCCGGGACATCTTCCCGTGCCTCGGGCTGGTCGTCAGCGGCGGCAACACGGCCCTGTTCCGCTGCGCCGACCCGCTGTCGCTGGTCCTGCTGGGCGGCACCCGGGACGACGCGGCCGGCGAGGCGTTCGACAAGGTGTCCGCGATCCTCGGCCTCGGCTTCCCCGGCGGCCCGAACGTCGAGCGCGAGGCCAAGCTCGGTAACCCGAAGGCGTTCGCCTTCCCCCGGGCCTTCTCGGACGACGCGCGTCTCGAATTCAGCTTCAGCGGCCTGAAGACGGCGGTGCTCTACGCCTGCCACGGCCAGAACATCACCAAGGCCAGTCCGACTCCGGCCGGCCCAAAGCGCGCCGACCTGGCGGCGAGCTTTCAAGCGGCCGTCGTCGATGCCTTGACGCTGAAGTGCAAGCAGGCGCTGCGGCAGACGAAGTTGCCCCGGCTGGCCGTCGGCGGAGGGGTGTCGGCGAACCAGTGTTTGCGGGCGGCGTTAACGGCGATGTGCGAGAAAGAAGGGGCGGAACTGATCATCCCGCCGCTGAACCTGTGTACCGACAACGCGGCGATGGCCGCGCTCGCCGTCGAAAAGTACGCCCGCGGCGAGTTCGCCGACGCCGACCTCGACGCCCAGCCGAACTTCCTGTAACGGACGACGCCGACCGGTGCGGTCGGCGTCAGTCGGTCACTTCTTGGCGGCAGCGACGACCGGTTTGGCAGTGCCGACGGGCTTGGCGGCGACGACGGGCTTGGAGGCGGCGGCCGCAGCGGCTTCGAGCGCGGCGTACTTCGCGTCGAGCTGGATCATGTGCTTCTTGTGGCGTTTCTCGCGCTTCTTTTTGAGTTCGCCGGCGGGGTTGCCCATCTTCGCTCTCCGGAACAGTTGGCCCAGCTTAGCGGCCGGGCGAGGTTGTCAAGTCAATTCTGTTAACGTAGCGACTCCGGGCAGAAAAACGAGACGAGGTTGTCGATTTCCGCGCAAGAGAACGGCCCGAACTCGTTCGCCTCGCGTCAGTGAAGACCAAAACGCCCCCCGCCCCGAAACGGCTGCCTCACCAGCACCCGCGGCACGGATTGCTCCTTCGGAGGTGTCTCATGGTGACTCAATTTCGCCCCGCCGCGTCCCGCACGCCCAACGCGATTCTGCGCGTCGAGTCCCTCGAAGCCCGCGAGGTGCCGTCGGTCGGCGTCGAAGACGTGGCGTCGCTCCCGCACCTCGACGGCATGTCGCCGAGTTACCCCATCGCCGACGCCACGATCTCGACGATCACCCTCGAGTCCCATGTCGGCGTCCCGCTCCTCGGCACGACCCGGGAACGGTTCGCGGTCGCCTCCGCGGCCGGCGAGCGGACCACGGTCAACGTCTACGACGCCAAGACCAACGCGCTCTTGGGCATCTTGACCCCGTTCGGGGGAGCCGACACCGCCGGTGCCCGCGTCGCGGTCGGCGACGTGACCGGCGACGGCGTCCAGGACATCGTCGTCAGCGCCGGGCCCGGCACGGCCCCCGTCGTCAAGGTCTTCGACGGCGTCACACTCACCGAGGTCGCGTCGTTCCTCGCCTACGACGAGTCGTTCCTGGGCGGCGTGTACGTCGCGGCCGGCAGCGTCTTGAACAACGGCCGGGCGGACATCGTCACGGGGGCCGGCGAGAACGGCGGCCCGCACGTGAAACTCTTCTCGGGCCGAGACATCGTCCCTGGCAGCGGCAACAAACCGCCGGCCGCGCCGGTCGCCCACGCGAGTTTCTTCGCGGTCGAAGCCGACTTCCGCGGCGGGGTGAGCGTCGCCGTGGCGGACGTGAACGGCGACGGGAACGCGGACATCGTCGCCGGGGCTGGACCCGGTGGCGGGCCGCGGGTCGTCGTCGTCAGCGGCAAGGACGGCAGCCGGCTCGAAGACTTCTTCGCCTACGACGCCACCCTGCGGACCGGCGTCATGGTCGCGGCCGGTACGCTGGACGCCAGCGGCCTGGCCAGGATCGTGACCGTGCCGATGAGCGGCGCGGCTGACGTGAAGGTCTTCGACGCGGGCAAAGTGGTGGCCACCTACCGACCCTTCGGGACGAACCCCGCCGCCGGTGTCGCCGTCCGCGACCTGGACGGCACCGGCCGCGACGACATCCTCGTCACGAACGGCCACGGCACGACGCCCCGCGTCGTCGTCCTCGACGGTGCGACGGGCCAGAAACTCCGCGACTTCCCCGGCCTGACGCCGGACTACGTCGGCGGGCTGTTCGTGGGGTAAGCCGTTGCCGGCGAGCGGAGGGGCGGAGTACGGTCGAGCAAGTTCAGTCGCCAGCCGTTCGGTGCGTGTCTACTGATGTGCCGGATTCGGCCGCGAGATCTTTCGGAGTGTCGCCTGGACGTATTTGTCCGGCTCGTCCGCAAGTGCGGCCTTCAAATCCGGGAGCAAGCGGGTCACGAATTCGGGAAAACAGCCGACGGCCGCCGCCACTGACGCCCGGACTTCTGGTTCGGGGGCGCGGAGGTACGGGTAGAGTAGGTCGAGCCGGATGCCCACTGCCCGTCGGGCCTCTGCCACTTCCGTCAACTCGCGGGCCAATTCAGTCGCCAGCGTTGAACCGGATTTTGCCGCAATCCGTTCGTAGACCGCTACGTCCTCAGGTGTCTTGGTGTGGCAAGCATGGTACGAATGGCCGTCCGCGATCGATGCGAGCAGAACTGCGGCCGAAGACCGGTCCGGTACCCCGTCAGCCTCCAGCAACTGGTACAAGTACGGCACCACAACGGCCGAAGCCGAGTAGACAGTGCCCTGGTGCCAAACTGTCCCGAACAAGAGCTGCCACGCAAATTCCCGGTCGTCCGAGTCGTCGGACACCGCCGCACGGAGCAATGCCGGCACGTCGGTCGCCGGGCCGTGAGCGTGTTCGACTGCGGACCAGTCGGCCCCGCTCAACCCAGCCAGTGCCGGGGGGTCGGGGGCGGACTGGTACTTCTCGACCAAGTCGTCCGGTGTCATAAACCGCTCCGAGGTTCCGTGGACATTCCCGCTGCCGCCCAGCCGCTGACATCAATGGTGCCAACGACTGATTTGACCCTCGCGCGGCGGGCCGACTGAATTCGGCTGCGGGTCACACCGCTTCGCTGATGTCGAAGCCCTTGCGGTACTCGCGGAAGAGCATGGCGTTGGCCTTGGCCAGGTCGTCGGCCCCGCCGGTGAACTTCTGGGTCGCGGGATCGATGATCAACTTCGGGCCGACCCGGCCGACGGCCTTCGACAGATCGACCTTGTTGTCCGTCAGGTGCGCCTTCATCCGCGCCAACGCCTCGCCGGCCTCCTTGCAACCGGTGAAGGCGTCGGTCGGGGCGTCCATCGGTGTTTCTTTGCCGAGGCGGTAGCTGATGTTCGCCAGGTGGCACAGCGCCGCGGACAGGTGGCCTTCGGCGATGTCGCAGTTCAAGTCGGCGTGCTTGCCGCTGCGCACGGCCTGGACGAAGTTGTCGAAGTGCGACTGGTCGCCGCCGCCCTTGAACTCTTTGACCTTGTTGCCGGCGGTGTCGTAGGCGATGCCGCTGCTGTAGCTCGGGCAGACGACGTAGCCCTTGTCGCCGAACCAGATGTTGCCGACCTT
Organism: Fimbriiglobus sp.; assembly: GCA_025362195.1. Lineage (GTDB taxonomy): Bacteria > Planctomycetota > Planctomycetia > Gemmatales > Gemmataceae > Fimbriiglobus. The sequence goes on from JANYHV010000350.1 coordinate 19,694, forward strand.
CGCGCCCTTGTAGTCCTTGGTGTCCAGGCCGCGGACCTCGAAGATCATCTGCTGGTCGTTGCCGTAGTCGTACAGGGCCAGTTCGGTGTTCGGCGTCTCGCCGTCGTCCGCGTACCCGAAGCGGCCGCCGACGGTCTGGACCGACCTGGGCAGGCCGGCGGCGTTCAGCCCCCAGCGGGCCTTGTCGGCCTCGTGGACGCCCTGATTGCCGAAGTCGCCGCTGCCGTAGGCCCACGTCCAGTGCCAGTCGTAGTGCAGGTTCTTGCGGGTCACCGCGAGCTTCGGGGCGGGGCCGCACCAGAGGTCGTAGTCCATCGTCGCCGGCGGGTTCGTCGGCGCGGTCACCTTGCCGATCGACTTGCGCGGCTTGTAGCACGTCCCGTAAGCGACGCTCACCTTGCCGATGTTGCCCGTGTGGATGTAGTCGATGGCGGCCCGCATCCCGGAGGTCGAGCGGCTTTGCGTGCCGACCTGGCAAATGCGGTCGTACTTGCGGGCGGCCTGGAGCATCAGTGCCCCTTCCCGGACGTTGTGCGTGGCCGGCTTCTCGACGTAAACGTGCTTGCCGGCCCGCATCGCCCAGACGGCCATGAGCGCGTGCCAGTGATTCGGCGTGGCCACCGAGATCACGTCGATCGTCTTGTCGTCGAGCAACTTGCGGAAGTCCTGGACGAACCGCGGGGCCTCGCCCTGGGCGGCCTGCACCTTGGTCATCGCGTTCTTGACGACCGCCTCGTCGCAGTCGCACACGGCGACGATTTCGCAATTGTTCTTGCCGAGATACCCGCCGACGTGGCTCATCCCCCGGCCGTTGACCCCGACCACGGCGACCCGCAACCGGTCGTTCGCGGACCCGCGCTTGGCCGGCTTGGTCTCTTCGGCGGCCCGGGACGGCACGGCCGACAGCGCACTCGCACCGGCGAGCAGGGCGGTGCGGGCCAGAAACTCGCGGCGGTGGAAGACGGACATGACAGGCTCCGGCGGGCGGGAGGAGAGCAGGGCATCGGGCAGGCGTGAAGTTTAAGCGAAGTCGCGGCCGGGTGCAATCGTGCGACTTCAATACTTTCCCTTGTGCCGCGAATGCAATACGACAGTGCGAGTTGGCCAAACTCAACGGAGCAAAAACCATGCGCTACACACTCGACGACTTCATGACCAAGACGGCCGAGCAAGACCGCGGCGAGGGACTGTTCGAGATGGAAAGCGAGCGGATGCTCGAAGTGAACCTCGACGGCACCGTCTGGACCAAGAAAGGCGCGATGGTCGCGTACCTGGGGGCGATCAAGTTCACCCGCGAAAAGCTGCTCGAACACGGCATCGGCAAGCTCTTCAAGAAGGCCCTGACCGGCGAGGGCACGCAACTCACGAAGGCCGAGGGGAAGGGCAAACTCTACCTGGCGGACGCGGGCAAGAAGATCACCATCATCGACCTGGGCGGGGACGTGCTCTGCGTCAACGGGAACGACCTGCTCGCCTTCGAGCCGGCTATCAACTGGGACATCAAGTTCATGAAGTCGATCAGCGGGATCGTCTCGGGCGGGCTGTTCAACGTGCGGCTCGAAGGCAAGGGCATGGTCGCCATCACGACCCATTACGAACCGCTGACGCTGCGGGTCCGGCCCGGCAAACCGGTGTTCACCGACCCGAACGCGACGGTCGCCTGGAGCGGCACGCTCAACCCCGAGCTGAAGACCGACATCAGCCTGAAGACGTTCTTCGGCCGCGGCAGTGGCGAGTCGATCCAGATGAAGTTCGACGGCGACGGGTTCGTCGTGGTGCAGCCGTTCGAAGAGACGCCGATGAACGCCGCCGGCGGGTGACCGGTCAGAGTGCCGTCGCGTCGGCGGCGGGCGCGTCGTCGAGCGGGCGGGTCAGGGGGCGGCACTCGACGAGCATCATGATCTCGCCCTCCTGCACGGTCTTGCCGTCCTGGTTGACGATCGCGCGGTACCAGACGACCTCGCCGCGGCGGCCGCGGCCCTTGACCGTCTTCTCGACGACGCGGGCCATGACGTGGACCGTGTCGCCGATGAACACCGGCAGCGAGAACTTCCACCAGCGGACGCCGGTGAGCGCGATGATCCGCACGAGCGGGGCCTGGACGCCGAGGCCGCTGGCGATGCCGAAGATGCCGAACCCGTGGGCGATCCGCTTGCGGTACGGCGTCTTCTTGGCGAACTCTTCGTCGATGTGCATCGGGTTGAAGTCGGCACTGAACCCCGCATACGTCATGATGTCGGCCTCGGTGATCGTCCGCCCGGGGGACTTCCACTCGGCGGAGGTTTCGAGGTCGTCGAAGAACAAGTGGTGGGCGCTAAAGGCCATGGAAATCTCGGTGCGGGCGGGCGCGATTGTCAGCGGGCGTTATAAGCACTCGCGGCGGGCTGACCACCGCCGGCGTCACGGGGTCGCGGGCAGCCCGAGGGGCGTCGGCCGGCGGTCGGCCGTCGCCGGGTCCACGCCGACGTAGACGACTTCCGCTTCGGTCACGGGGATGACTTCACAGCCGCGCTCGGCGACGACGTGGATGTGCATCGTCAAGGACGTGCGGCCGAACCGGACCGGCGACGCGTACAGCTTGACCACGTCGCCGACGAGGACCGGTTGCTTGAACTCGACGCGGTTAACGGCGACCGTCACGATGAGCGCCGCCGTGTTGCCGCCGCGCAGTTGAATCTCCCGTCGCGCGCCGACCGCCCCGGCCAGGTCGATGTGGCTGAGGATGACGCCGCCGAAGATCGTCGAATAGACGGGGTACGCCCCGCCCGCGACGGCGACGACGTTGGCGTTCGGGTTGGCGTCCCGCGGCATCATCACGACGGAAATCGCCAGGTACGGCTCGGACATGCGTCAACTCCCCGGCGGTGGTGCGGCAGGGGTAACTTAGCGACGGGCGGCGGGACGGGCGCAAAAGGGCGGGCCGGACGCCGTCGTCCGGCCCGCGCGAATCGCGTTACTTGGCCGGGCAGCAGGCGGCGGCCGCGTCGCAGCAGGCCGCGCCGCTACCGCAGCACGACTTGACCTTCGCCGAAACCTTGACCGCCGGAGTCGCCGCGCAGCACACTTCGGCCGCGTCGCAACAGCCGGCACCCACGACGCAGCAGGACTGCGTCTCGCAGCACGGCAGGCCGAGTTCACAGCACTCCGCACCCGGGTAGCAGCAGGCTTCCGCGGTGCAGCAGGGCAGGTTCTGCTCGCAGCACGCGGCCCCCGGGAAGCAGCACGACGACTTGCCGGCGCTCAGCCCGTAGCCGCCGAGCGAAGCGAGACCCGTCACGACCGCGATCACCAAACTCTTGAACAACATGGTAGGCTCCAATTTCAGGATGTTAAGAAACGACAAGGGAATACGAAGTTTTGGCACGGACCGAAATCGGATCGGCCGCAATCCGGGATGTACCCAGTCCTAGAGAACCCCGTGGCACGGAGTTATCGAACGCTACCGGAGTCGTGAGTTGAGAACTGTTAGCAGAGGAGAAGAGAATACGCCGTCAGGCGGTCGCGGCCGGAATGAAGTGGCTCAACCGGGCGAACGAGAAACGGCGTCGAAGCAACGTCGAGGTGATAAACAACCGCGAACGACGCCGGCGGCAAGGTCTCCCCGAGGGCGTCAGCCGTCATCGAAGCGGGGGATTCGGGCAACGCCAAGTTCTCAACCGGGACGCTGGCGACAGCACACGGGCAGGGTAGGGTCGGCACGCTGGCCGGGAAGGCGGGCGGAGTCACGAGGTGGGGGCAGATACCGTTGGTGCAGCACGAACCCCGCTGGATCGACGAATCCGGTGCGTCGTCGGCGTCGATCACGCCGGTGTTGAAGGTGGCGACCGGGCAGCAACACGCCTTCGGGACAGTGAAACTGCCGGCGAGGAACATCACAGCTAATAGCGCACGGGTCATATTGTTAGTATCGTCGCTCGCGGCGGGGAAGTCAAATCCAATTCCGTCAGTAGGCGTGGCGTTGCTTGCGGCCGAGCATCGTCAACACCGTCAAGAGCATGATGCGGAGGTCGAACCACGGGTTCCAGTGCGTGATGTAGTACAGGTCGTACTGCACCCGCTTGCGGAGCGACGAGTTGCCCCGCCAGCCGTTCACTTGCGCCCACCCGGTCATGCCGCACTTCACGGCGTGCCGGGCCATGTAGTTGGGGATCGTCTTGCGGAACTGATTGACAAAGACCGGCCGCTCGGGCCTCGGGCCGACCAGGCTCATGTCCCCGCGGAAGACGTTGAACAGTTGCGGCAGCTCGTCGAGGTTGGTCGCCCGCAGGAAGCTGCCCAACCGCGTCCGGCGGGGGTCGTTGTGGCAGGTCATGACCGGCCCGGTGCCGACCTCGGCGTCCACGCTCATCGTGCGGAACTTGAGCATCGAAAAGCTCTTACCGTTCAAGGAGCACCGCTCCTGGCGGTAGAGGATTCCCCCGGTACTCGTCAGGCGAATTGCCGCGGCGACCAGGGCCAACACGGGCGAGAACAGGACGATGGCGACGGCCGACAACAGCAAGTCCATCGCCCGCTTGACGACCACGTTAAGGCCGTGGTACGGGCTTTCTCGGAGGCCGATGTACGTCATCCCGTGCAAGCTAGTCGTGGTCAGCGACAGCGCCGTCAGGGCCGGTACGTCGGCGACGATGCGGACGTCCACGAGGCTCTGCGACAGCGTGTCGAAAACCCGGCGGGCGTCGGCGTACCGGTTGAGGGGCAGGGCGATGAACACGTGCTCGATGTGCAGTTCCTGGACCAGCCGCGGCAAGTCGCTCAACGGCCCGATGACGGCCCGCTCCTGCGTGTCCGACGGGGCCTCGTCGTCGGCGTAGGCGACGGTCTGAATCCCCATCCACGAGGCGTGTTCGAGCGACCGCGCCGTCCGCCGGGCCAGCCGGCCCGTCCCGACGATCAGCGCGTGACTTTGGTTGTACCCGCTCGCCCGGAGCCGGCCGAGGACGAGCCAGCTCAGCCGCCGGAACACGACGATGCCGACGAAGGTCGCGGCGGCGAAAATGCCCATCGCCAGCCGGGACTCGTACGGGTACTGGCGGGCGAAGTTCGTGGACATCACGAGCAGCGACAGCAGCCCGACGCCCTTCGCGGCGGCGACGACTTCTTCGCGGACCCGCCTTAACCGGTGGACTTCGTACAGGTGGACGAGACGGTACGACACCAGCGACAGGATGATGACCATCGGCAGGTTGCCGATGCACAGGTCGAAGTCCGGCTGGTGGTTGTTGACGAGCGGGATGCCGGTGTCGAAGCGGATCAGGTACGCGCCGAGCCAGGCCGCGACCGTGACGACCACGTCCCAGACGATGAACCAGACGCACAGCGGTTGGCTGCTGCTCTTAACGATCACCTCGGTTCGCGGGACCACTCGCGTGGGGATCGGGCTTGTAGCACCCTGGCCGGGACACTGTCAAGACGGCTAAGATGGTGCCGAGATGGCGGACTGAGGCGATTCCCCTGGGAAAAGTTTAGGTAAAGTGGGGGATTGTGCCAACGATCCCCCGCGGTACCCCGTCCAATTCCTGCCCGCCGGCGGCCGCCATCGGAGTGACCCGGCCCATGACCATGAACGCGGACCAACTGCTCGCCAAACTTTACTCCCTGCGGAAAGACTACGCCGACGACCCCGAGGACGATACGTACCAGGCCCTGCACCACGCCTTCTTGTACATTTCGTACAACATGGCCGGTTTTAAAGAGTACGTGAAGAAAGAGTCGGCGAAACAACCGCCCGAGTGACCCGGGATCGACCGGTGGCGACGGCCGGGCGGGTTGTTCCGCCGGCGGCACCGCGACCGGCGGTCAAGTTCGCATTCCCCCCGGAGCGAATCCCGAACGGGGTACGAAGTTAGACGAGAGACGGTGCCGCGGGATGTCGGCCCGGTGCCGCGTCGTTTTGGAGGTTACCGTGATGCGTCGTGGCCCGTTCCGCTCGAAGTTGCACCTCGTCGCCCTCGAAGGCCGCGACGTGCCGTCGGTGACCCTGCTCGACATCCCGGACCAGGAACTGCCGGTCAACGCGCCGCTGTACCTACCGGTCACGGTGTCGAACACCCCCACCGGAGCGGTCACGACCACCGTCACGTCGAGCAACCCGAACGCGACCGCCGAAGTGGTGCAGGGGGGGCGGAGTGTCCGCTTCACGGTGTCCGGGACCGACTCGGCCAACGCGCCGTTCTCCGGCACGCTGACGATGCGGCTCTTCGAGGACGCCGCCCCGCTGGCGACCGCCCAGATCATTAACCTCGTCAACGACGGCTTCTACAACGGCAAGCTGATCCACCGCGTCGTCCCCGGCTTCGTGATCCAGGGCGGCTCGCCGAACGGCGACGGCATCGGCGGCTCGACCCGGCCGAACTTCAGCGACGAGTTCAACCCGGCCTTCACGTTCGCGTCTAACGGCCTGCTGGCCGAGGCCAACTCCGGGGACGACACGAACAACTCGCAGTTCTTCATCACCGACCTCGGCCTGTCGCTCGCCAGCCGGCCTCAGAACTTGAACTTCAACCACACAGTTTTCGGCATCCTGACGGCCGGGTTCGACACCTACGCCAAGATTCGCAGCACCCAACTCAGCGGCTCGCAGCCGGTCAACCCGGTGACGATCACCGGGGCCAGTGTGTTCACGGACACGGCCGACGCGGTCATCAAGGTGACGCCGCGGGCCGGGTTCGCCAACGCCGGGCTGACGACCCTGACCGTGACCGCCAACGACGGCTCGGCAGTGCCGGCCGTCGAGACGGCGGTCCTCACGGGCAAGACGAACGCGATCAATAACCGCCCGTTCCTCGGCCCGCTCGTGACCCAGACATCGGTCGGCGGCGCGGCGATCTCGTTCACGCTGTCGAGCACCGACACCGAAGGCGACTCGGTCACGTACAAGGTGCTGAACGCGAACTTCAGCGGCGACCCGGCCAACGTCGCGGTGACGCTGAACCCCGCGACCGGCGTGACGACGTTGACCCCCACGGCCGGCTTCTTCGGCACGATCACGTTGAAGGCCGGCGTCCGCGACAACCTCGACCGCTCCGGCTCGGGCCTCGAAACGGCGACCAACTACGACACCCAGGTTTTCATCTTCAACGTCGTGCCCAAGGTCGTCCTCGCGGCCGGCAAGATCAACCCCGTGCCCGGCGAGAGCGTCACCTTCACGGCCACCGCGAGCGGGCCGCAAGACCTGAACGGCACGATCGAGATTTTCAACGGCACGACGCAACTGACGACGGTCCCGGTGACGGGCGGCACGGCCGCGTTCACGACGAACTTCCCGACGGCGGGCCAGCAGTCGATCACGGCCCGCTTCACGCCGACGGCCACGACCGTCGCGGCCGGCACCTCCGACCCGCTCGTCGTGAGTGTCACCAGCCCGGTGACGCCTCCGGTGCCACCGCCCCCGGTCACCCCGCCCGTCACCCCGCCCGTCACACCGCCAGTGACTCCCCCGGTGACGCCTCCCGTCACGCCGCCGGTGACTTCCTCGGCCATCACGGCGGTCGGCGCGGACATCGGCATTGCCCCGGTCGTCAAGGTGCTGAACGCGGACGGCTCGGTCCGCTTCCAGTTCTTCGCCTACGAGCCGACGTTCACCGGCGGCGTACTGACGGCCGTCGCGGACGTGACCGGCGACGGCGTCGCCGACATCGTCGCCGTGCCGCGGAGCGCCGGGTCGAGTACGGTCAAGGTCTTCAGTTCCGTGGACGGCACCCTGTTGAAGTCGGTCGAAGTGTTCGAGCCGACGTACCGGGGCGGGCTGTCGCTGGCCGTCGGCGACCTGGCCGGGGCGGGCACGTTCCGCGTCGTCGTCGGGGCCGGTTTCGGCGGCGGGCCGCGCGTCTCGGTCTGGGACGTGCCGACGAACAAGATCGTGCAAAACTTCTTCGCCCACGACCCGTCCCGCCGCGGCGGGGTGAACGTCGCCCTGAGCGATTTGAAAGTGGACGGCAAGCTGCAAATCCTGACCGGGTCGGCGGACGGGATCCCGGAAGTCGGCGTCTACAGCGGCACGACCGGGGCGACGATTGCGATCTTCCCGACCGGCGACGCGTCGCTCCGGCAAGCCGCCCAGGCCGAGGCGAACAAGCCGGCGGGTCTGCGCGGGATGATGGCCAGTTCGCCCCCGGTGCCGATCGTCCCGGACGAGGGCGTGCGGGTCAACGGCGGCCAACTGCTCCCGGGGACCGGCCTCCGCGGAATCGCGGCGACCTACTTCACCTCGACGGTCGCCGGTACGGAAAAGCTCATCGACCTGGCCCCGTTCGTCAGCCCGGCCAAGCTGACGTAAGCCGGGTCACTTCGCCCCGAGGATCCGCGGCAGGCTCGCGCGGACTTCGGCGAT
>JANYHV010000381.1 GCA_025362195.1 Fimbriiglobus sp.
TTCGCCGAACTCGTTACAAGACCCGCGCTGTAGTGTTAGACACCCCACCAATAGTTATTGACATCGATTCGGCACCTGGCAGAAGTGGCGAATCGGCAATTTTAATATTGATATCGCGCACAGGGAAATTTAAGTTTCCGCCTGGATCGAATGAGTGTCTGTAAGTGCCACCCGGTTCTCGCTCTGGGAACGCGCTTTTACTGTCGTACCAAGGAAGAGCAACACTGGTATCACTTGCATCTAACAAGAAGCCTTTTCCCTCAAGACTGGATACCACTTTCTTCTTTGGTGTAAAGCCGCCGTAGTCACCGTGCATCAATGTCCATTTTTAATTTTGGATCATACCGAATTCGATAAATCGCACGCCGCGCATATTTCCACCCACCGCAGGCCCTTCAAGTCTCTTTACGAGAAGATTCGCCACTATCGTGTCAGGTATCAGTCTGGGGTCTACCGAAAGGATCACTGTGCTCTCGGTGGCATGCTGAACTGGGTCAGGCTGAATGACTATCTTATTATCTGCGATCGCAGTCGCAATACTGACCTGGACTACATTCACTTCGCGATCAACGAAGAAATTGTCTACCGATATGTCGGGAGAGACTCGGTATGTTCCAATGATCGGCCCACCCGCCCATAGTATGTTAGTATTTGTGATCAATGGCCTTCCATTCTCGGCGACGAAGGATACATCCCCGATTGTTCCACTTGTGGCCGAAGCGAACACTGCTACGAAATTAGAATTTATCGGCGTTCGCACTTGATATTCGTGCATTGAGAATCCTGGCACATTCATCGCTCCCGTCACTTCGTAAACGGTGAAGTTCACTTTGTCCATTAATTTCGGCACAGTATTGGCCGCCACGTCGGTCCAAATTAACGCGATTTGCTCAGCCGCCATCGACCTACTTGGGCCCAATCCTTCGACCCAATAATTCGACACTTGGCCGGGCGTCACTTCCGCACCCTTAACTGCCGCTCCATTTTTGTCGGCCGTTTTCCAAATCTTGATACCGCCCGACCAGTTGAGCGTGAATTTGCCGAGCATACCTACAGGCACGATTAAATCATGGACTGTGATCTGTGATCTTGATGAGATCGTTTTCGCCTACAACTTTCGCATTTTCTTTCATGTCCAATTCGTGAATCAAACTCGTTGCCTGATCCCCGATGAAGTTATAGTTATCGTTATCGTTATTGGCCGACACCAAGCAGCCGGGGGTTTCTTCCTTGCTCTCAGGGACTTCGGCTGTGTTTGAGTCGATGATGTCGAGATCGCCCGTTGGCTTAAGTTCCTTATCCACAATCCGAATCAGTGCCTTCGACTTCGCCGCATCCACGACGTAATTGCTGCCCGATAGCAACTTCAGTTGCGCAAGCTCATCATTTTCGAGTTTGCTGTCGTCGACGGGGGTGAGCTTGACTTCGATCATCGCGACGCCGGCCGGGAAGGTCAGGCTGCCGCTGGGGTAGATTCCGCCGACTTTGGAGGTGGCGGTGTAGTCGTCGTAGTAGGTGGCGGAGTCGGTCAGGCCGGTCTCGTCGAAAGCGTAGTTGAAAGTTAGTGTTTGGGCCAAATTCACGTCGTTGCGCAAGATGCAATACATGCCGCTGCTGGTCGTGAGTTCGCTCGCGTTCGGGTCGGGTGATGTGAACGAAATGACGGTTTGCGGTGCGGCTGTTTTATCAGCGATACCATACTGAACGTATGTTTCATTATTGCCGTAGCCACCACGAACCGGATAGATGCTTTCGCCGTTGGGTATCAATGCAAAATCGACGGTTTCGCCGCCATTTTCGTAGATGTCATCGGCCAGTGTGTTGATTACGACCTCGTAGCCACTGACGAAGACCATGCCCGAGGCGATTGCGGGCAACACGACAGTTGTCGCTTGTTTCGTTGCAGTATAATCGACTCCTTCGCGGGCCGTACCGCCGAGTGCAAAATCGGGCAGCGGCGCTGGCGGAGGCATCGGTGACCCCGTGGCATAGTAACGACTCACGATAAATTTGCCCACGGCCCCGCCCTCCGCGAGCAAATTGTTCTCCACATCGACGCGACGAAACAGATTGATCCACGGCCTCACGGCTTGCGGTCTTTGTTTTCGTCTGCGTTCTTTTTCGCTCGTGCGAGCACACCTTCAAACGCTTCCACGATGGCTTTGTCTTTTTCCTGCTTCATGTGGGTGCGAAGCCGATCGAGTTGTTCGGCCGACAATCTGGTCGGCTTGCGACCGAAATCCTCTGAAGAGTCGATCAGTTCACCGATCTGATACGCCGCATAGACCCGTACCACCTTGTCGGGATCACTCTTCACCCGATCGAGCAACGCATCGAATCCCGCCTCGACTAAGCCACTATGGTGGGCGATGCCGCGTATTTCCAGACAGGCTTCGCTGCGAAATGTGGCAGACAAGCGGACGTTAGAAGTGATCGCCGCTACCAAACTCAATGCCTTGTCAGCAGGGAACCCGCTGGTTATCAATGCGTGTCGCCCCAAAAAATTCATTGTGCCAAGCAATTCAAACTCATCATCCGTTTGCGTCATTCCTTGAAACATCTCGACGCGCAACTTGTTTGTCCATGTTTTTTCGTTACGCGAAATATACAGGTTATCGAGTGCAATGAGAGCATGGGCACCGACGCCTTTGCGAGTGCTCAACTCGTTGAGAAGTTGTTTCGTTTTATCGGAGTGGTCCGCTGCGAGGGCCTCGACCGCCCAAGCGGCAACTTCTGGCGTTTTGTTCAATGCCAAGTCGCGAAGCACAGCAGGACGATCCTCGACTTTCCGCTTGGCCACAGACTCGACCGCAATGGCCCACTCCTCGGCCTGTTTGAACCGGGGATAAGACTTGATATTCCGGGCAGGAAACACAACAATTCCCCGCTGCCTTCGGAGCGGAGCAAGCACGAGTGTCAGATTCGCATCATATTCGAGGAGCACAATGCTAATCTCGGACTCGGTGACCGGTGTCAGAAACTCCGGAAATACGGGTGAACTTTGAATGGGAAATTTGGGTACGACCAGTGAGAAAATCTCCCCTTTCATTCGGCGCGAACCGGAGTACACCCGCAATATTTTGAATGTGTATTTCGGTACGTCCTTCTCCACAATCGTACCGACATACTGCATCTGGACGACAGAATTGACAGGCACAAACCGTTCCGGTGGAAGTACAGACGGAATGATCTGGAACATCAAGAGAAGGAATGCCACATACATAGGATTCACCTCAAATCGAATAGTTTATCACTTTGCAAGAGTCATGGTCCATGCTGGGAACAATGGATTGACCGAAGGCTAAATCACATTTCAAACGGGTGTAACCGCGTTTCCGGCGTGTTGTTTCTGGCGGTTTCAGTTGCTCTTTACGAAAAGACGGCCTCTAAAGCATGCTGTTGGTGCGCAAACCCACTGCATGGAGGCCGTCGCGATGATTCTGGCATCTGTTCCCCCA
>JANYHV010000410.1 GCA_025362195.1 Fimbriiglobus sp.
CGCGGGGCTGGTGGCGACGAGGTTGCGGAAGTCTTCGGCTCCGCCGCAGGCGCGTTAGCCCGACGCGCTAGCGAGGGACGAACGGTCGAGGGGAGTGTTCGGGGTCGTCGGCCCTACGGCCACCGACCACATCCCTTGCCCTCGACCGTTCGTCCCTCGCTAGCGCGTCGGGCTAACGCGCCTGCGGCGGAGCCGAAGACTTCCGCAACCTCGTCGCCACCAGCCCCGCGGTGATCGCCACCCAGCACAGCGTCGGCACCCAGTCGCCGAGTGCGGCGTAGACCGTCGAGCGGGTCTCGATGGGGACTTCGCCGCGGACGATGGCCGTCGTCGCCTTGCCCTTCGACCAGTCGGACAGGTCGGGCAGCGCGACCAGCTTGCCGTCGGGGTCGATGATCGCGCTGATGCCGGTGTTGACCGACCGCACGACCGCCCGCCGGGCTTCGATCGCGCGGAACCGGCAGATGGCCAGGTGCTGTTCGTGCTCTTCGGTGCCGGTGAACCAACCGTCGTTCGAGATGTTGACGAGGAAGTCCGCGTCGTGCCCCCGGCCGGACCCGGAGTTGTACTGCCGGGCCAGGTACGGGTCGCCGTCCTCGTAGCAGATCAGCACGCCGAACTTGAACGTCCGCCCCGGTTGCGCCGCGGCCGGCACCTCGAAGACGGTCCAGCGCGTGCCCGGGGTGCAACTGTAGTCGGTCTTGTAAGGCGTGAAGGCTTGCAGCCACGACGACTTCAACGGCACGTACTCGCCGAACGGCACGAGGTGCATCTTGTCGTAGCCGCCGAGCAAGCGGCCCTCGGGGTCCACCAGAATCGCGGCGTTGAACTTGTCGCCGTCGGTCTCTGGTCCGAGCATCTCCTGGCGGTTCAGGCCAAGCAAGACGTGAGTTGGGGCAAAGTAGTCCCGCAGGTGTGCGGCGAAACGCCTTTCGTAGGTGACGATCTCCGCCCGGAGTGCGGCAGTCTCTGGGGCGTCTGGCGAGAGGCGCGGCGACACCTGCAGCCATTCCACGGGGAAGCAGGTCTCCGGCCAGACGACGAGGTCGGGCTTCGGCACGCCGTCGGTCGGCCGGGCCGCCGCCTGCGCGAGCGGGTAGTACTCGCGCTGCAACGGCGAGACCGCGTCCGGCTTGGTCGGGTCGCCGGGCTTCATCTTTTCGTTCTGCGGCACGTTCCCCTGCACCGCCGCGACGCGCGGGCCGGCCGGGTACGGCGGGTGGCCGAGTTGGACGACGCCGTAGCACAACACGACGACCGGCAGGATGCTCGTCCAGGCCGTGTCGTAGGCCTCCCAGATGAACGTGCGCGTCGGCGGGAGTGCCGGCCAGCGGAACAGTCGCCGCACCCAGACCGAGCGCATCATCCAGCCGTAGGCCGACCCGTTGAGCGAGGCGATCACGAACGACAACAGGTAAACCCCGCCCAGGTCGGCCGCCTGGATGAACGGCGTCAACCGGTGCGCGGCGTACCCCAGCGAGTACCAGTGGAAGCCGATGAGCTGGTAGACGCCGAGCGGTTCGAGGAACGGGAAGCCGGTCGGGAAGTGCGCCCGCACGTATTCGAGGCCGACCCAGACGACCGGCAGCGTGACGCTGAACGGCAACTTCAGCCGGTCGAGGGCGCGCAGCAGGGCGAGGGCCATCGGCCAGTACAGGCCGCAGTAAATGCTCCCTGCCGGCCACGTGAAGAACATCATCGCCGGGTGCGCGACGCGGACCCAGTTGATGGCGAGTGCGAAGAAGGTGAAGCCGCCGGCGAAGGCCGCGAGGTACCGCCGCCGGCGGGTCACGCCGTCGGCCCGGACGAGCGTCAGGAACGGGGCCAAAGCGACGAACGCGGTGAGGCCGAGGTCGAGCGGGAAGAAGGCCGTCCAGAGCAGGACGCCCGACAGGATCGACGGCAGAAATACGCGCGGCTTCACGGCGAGTCCTTTCGAGGGCGGCGTCAAATCGGCACCACGGTCACGGCGTCGCCGGCCGCGAAGTGGACTTCGCCGGCAGGGAGTTGCAGCAGCGCGTCCGCCGCGAGCAGCGCCCGCAGGTCGGCACTCCCGGACCACGGCAACGGCGTCACGCGGCCCCCGGACAGACGGACCGGGTGGAACGTCGGCCGGTCGTTGTCGGCGTCGAACGCCACCGTCAGCGTCCCGGCAATCGGCTGGCACCACGCCGCCGGCAGCCCCGCTAACACCCGCAGCGCCGGCCGCACGAACAACTCGAAACAGACGAACGCGCTCACCGGGTTGCCCGGCAGACCGAAGACGAGCGTGTCGCCCCGGGTGCCGAACAGCAGCGGTTTGCCCGGCTTCATGCGGACCTTGTGGAAGTGGACCGCGACGCCGAGCCGGTGGAGAATGTCCGGCACCAGGTCGAACTTGCCGACCGATACCCCGCCGGCGAGCAGCAGCACGTTCGCGCTCGCCAGCCCGTCGCGCACCTTGGCCGTCAGCGACGCTTCGTCGTCGCGGGCCGTGCCGAGGTCGCGCGGCACGCCGCCGGCGCGGGCGACGAGGCCGGCCAGCATCGGCCCGTTCGAGTTGCGAATCTGCCCCCCCGTCGGGGTGATGTCCGCCTCGACGAGTTCGTCCCCCGTCGTCACAACGGCCACGACCGCCGGCGGGACTTGCAATGGCGTCGCGCGGCCGATCGTCGCGCAAAGCCCGAGGGCCGCCGGCGTCAGCACGGTGCCTTTGGGCAGCACCACTTCGCCGGCGCGCATCTCGCGGCCGCGGTCCATGACGTTGCGACCGGGCTTGGCCGTGGGGTCGGTCAGCGTCACCCGGCCGTCGGGCGACACGACAGCGAGTTCCTGCTTGACGACCGCGTCCGCCCCGTCGGGCAACTTCGCCCCGGTGTAGATGCGCGTCGCATTGCCGGCGGTGACGAGGCGTGTCGGCAGCGACCCGGCGGCGACTTCTTCGAGGACCGTGAAGGTGCCTTCGCCGGCGGTCAGGTCGGCGGAGCGGACGGCGTACCCGTCCATGAGGGCTTTGGCGAACGGCGGCGAGTCGAGGTCGGCGGACAGGTCTTCGCCGAGGACGCGGCCGAGGGCGGGCGTCGCCGACAGCGCGGCGAGGGGCCGGGCGTGGTCGAGGACCGTTCGGAGTGCCGCACCGACTTCGAGCATGGGAGTTCCGCGAGGGTGGAAGCGCACCCGCTGTGTTACAGGAAGTTCGCCCGAAGATCGACCGCCCCGGCGAACCCCGCGAGAATTTCGCGCACGGCCGGAGTCAGCCGGTTGCCGCGCAAGCCGAGCCGCCGGCACCCCCGCCCCAGCGGCGACCCGACGACGGCGGCGACCCCGGCGTCGGTCAGCGCGTTGAACCCGAGGTCGAGTGACACCGCCGTGACACCGGACGCCGCGAGCCGCACCGCACCGTCAAGACCCAGGCCGACGCCGTCGAGATCGAGCGCATCAAAGTGCCGCACCGGCCAGGCGACGTTGCTGCCGAGCGCGTTGCCGGACAGGTCGAGCCGGCGCAGTCGCGGCAAGGTCGGCACGTCGGCCGCCGTCAGGTTGTTGACCGCCAAGTTCAGCGCGTCGGCCGCAAAGTACGGCGACGCCGACAGGGTCGCCAGGCCGGCGGAGCCGATGCGGTTGCCGCGCAGGTCCAGCGTGCGGAGTTGCGCCAGGTGCGGCGTCGCCGCGAGTTCGCCGAGGTACGGTTGCACGGCGACGAGGCGGACCTCGTTCCACGGGGTTTGCCGCGCGATCCAGGGGCCGAGGGAGACGAAGGCCCGGCCGGCGAGGGACATGCCTTCGACGAAGCCGCGCCGCCAGACGAGGTCTTCGGCACTCACCGCGGCGAAGTGTTCTCGGGCGGCCGCCGCGATCTCCGCCGGGACTTGGGCCGTGGGGTCCGCGAGTTGCGCGCGGATGAACGGGCCGCGCGGGTCGCCGAGTTTGTCGCAGTAGTCGGCGAAGGCGAGCCGCGGGCCGTCGGCGGTCGGGTCGGCGAGGACCGCGGCGAGCAGCCGGCGTTCTTCGGGGGCCGTCGCCCCGGGGGGCACGTCGGGCACGTCGGCGCGGGCCAACTCGGACACGTCGGGGCCGCGGTACGACGGCCGTCGTGCCAGCGCCGCGCCGGCGATCGGGGTCAGCGGTCGCGTCAGCCGGCGGGGGAACTCACCGCGCATCGAGGCACCTCGTAGAACAACGCACACCGCACGATACGCCGGGCGGGCGCGGGGCGTCAATTCAACTTCACCGAGGGTGCGACATGACCGGCCTGGCCGCACAGATCGAGGAAACCGCCGCCGTCATCCGGGCGCAGTGGCCCCACGCGCCGCGGGTCGGCATCATCCTGGGCACCGGGCTGGGCAAGCTGGCCGAGGACATCGCGGCCGAGGCCGTGTTCCCCTACGAAGCCCTGCCGCACTTCCCGCGCTCGACGGCCCCGTCACACAAGGGGCAACTGGTCTGCGGCACCCTCGGCGGCAAGCGGGTCGTGGCGATGGAAGGCCGCTTCCACTTTTACGAGGGCTACACCCTCCAGCAAATCACCTTCCCCGTGCGGGTCATGAAGGCGCTCGGTTGCGACACCCTCATCGTCAGCAACGCCTGCGGCGGCATGAACCCGCAGTACGCCGCCGGCGACATCATGCTGATCGAAGACCACATCAACTTGCTAGGCGACAACCCGCTGATCGGCCCCAACGACGACGCGCTGGGCGAGCGCTTCCCGGACATGTGCTTCGCCTACGACCGCGAGTTGCTGAAGCTCGCCAGGGAAGTGGCAGTGCGCGAGCAGATCGCCGTGCAGCAGGGGGTGTTCGTCGCCGTCGCCGGGCCGAACCTGGAGACGCGCGCCGAGTACCGTTTTCTGCGGATGATCGGGGCGGACGTGGTCGGCATGTCCACGGTGCCGGAAGTGATCGTCGGCGTGCACGCCAAGCTCCGCAACCTCGGCTTCTCCGTCGTCACCGACCTCTGCCTGGCCGACGCGCTCAAGCCGGTAAGCCTCGCCGAGATCGTCCACACGGCCAACGCCGCGGAGCCGCAGTTACGTCGGCTCGTGCGGGCAGTGATCTCGGCGCTTTGAGAAAACCGGGTGTCGGGTGTCGGGTCTGGGGTGTCGCAGCAGCGAGTACGTAAAACCGGGTATGGGGTGTCGGGTTTGGGGGATCACAGAAGTCGGACCGGGTTTTTTGTCTCGCAAGCGACAGGCGTATTGTCTGCGATACCCCAAACCCGACACCCGACACCCGATTCCGGTCTGCCATACCCCATACCCGACACCCGGTTTCGGTGCAGGTTACCGGTTCAGGTACGAGCCGTACTTGCACGGGCTGCCGTCGCCCATGTTGCCGGGGCCGTAGGCAGTGCCGCAGCCGCCGCCGCCGCACTTGTTGCCGGCGTTGAAGAACTGGTTGCAGCCGCCGAACAGGAAGGTCCGCTCGGACGCGAACGACCCGCAGCCGGGGGTGTTCGCGCAGCCGCGGCCGATGGTCAGCGGGCTGCCGGCGATCCGCGAGTGGACGCTAGCGAGCAGGCCCGGGCCGGCGGTGCTGCCGCAGCTCGAACAGCCGGCGGTCGGGGCGGCCGCGGCGGCCCCGCAGCTCGAACACCCGCCGGGCGCGGCGGCGACGGTCATCGACGCGGGCGAAACCGTCTGGCGCGGGAAGGCGGCCGGGGCGAGCGGCGACGGCGACCACGTACCTTGGGCGCTGACCAGGCTGGCGGAAGCGACCACGCCGCAGACGGCGAGGAACAGGTGACGCATGGGGGAATCCTTTCACGGGGGGTTGCGGCGACGGCTTCCCCGCGTGCGGCGGGTGCCTCTCACCCAACATCGGGACGGCCCGCCGGTCGCCTTCGCCGAAAGCCGCGCCGGCCCGACTGAACCCCGGCCCGGCCGGTGCGGTGGGCGCGGCTGGGCGTGAGGTGCGCGACGCGCGGGGTCGGGCGGTCGCGGTCGATTTAACGGTTGAAGCGGTGGAGCAGGCCGACGTAATCGGCCCCGCGGTCGTGCCACTCGCCGGCCCGGACCATGAGCCGGTTCGGCCAGTTGACGAGGTTGAGGTGGTCGCCGGACCAGACTTCGCGGCGCTCGCCCCAGGCCGCGGACGCGACGGAAACGACGCCGTCGTTCGGGCCTTCAACCTTGCCGACGAGCCGCGACGAGAACTGCCACTCGACGCCGAGCCACGGCTTGAGGCACTCGCCGGCGACCGACGCCGTGCGCACGCCGGGCACGTCCGGCGTCTGCTCGTTGAAGCGGGCACACGCCTCGGTGGTCAGGTCGAAGAAGGCGTCGTCCGGCAGGCCGAGCGAGCGGAACACCGGGCGGAACAGGCGGGCGAACCGGGTGACCGCCCAGTCGGCGAAGGTCGTCCCGGCGTGCGGCGTGCCGACGGTCGTCAGCGACACGGCTTGCGTGCCGAAGCCGAGGCGACTCGTCAGGTAGCGGGCGTCGAGGCCGCCGAGGCTGTGGCCGATGAGGTGGACCGGCCGCACGCCGAACCGCGTGCGAATCGCGTGCAGGAGTTCGAGCGCCCGGACCGCAATCGACGCCGTCGGGCTGACGCGGGGCACGAAGACTTCGTGACCGGCGGCCGTCAGGTGCGCGGCCACCCCGGGGAAGTATTCCTTGACCGGGCGGCGGCGGGCGAACAGGCGGTCGAACCCGCACAAGCCGTGGACGAGGACCACCGGGTGCGGGACGGTCGAATCGATCAACGGGGTCATCCTACGCCAGGGTTCGGGAGGCTTGGCCGGGGCCAGCGGGTCGCTACGATGACGGCGGGCCGACGTGCGAGTCGCCGCGGCCGTCTTCAACCCCTCTACTTAGCACCTTCACGAGATACTCGCAATGGCGCTCGCCCTCGTTCAACCCGGGACCACGCGCATCGGCTGGGTCGGCACGGGGGTCATGGGCCGGTGGATGTGCCAGCACGCGATGGCCAAGGGTTACGCCGCGACCGTCTTCAACCGCTCCCCCGAGAAGGCCCGACCGCTCGTCGAACTCGGCGCGACACTGGCCAAGTCGCCGAGGGAAGTCGCGGCGGCGAGTGATGTGGTGTTCGCCATCGTCGGCTTCCCGCGCGACGTGCGCGAAGTCATCCTCGGCCCCGACGGCGTGCTGGCCGGGGCGAAGCCGGGCACCGTCGTGATCGACATGACGACCAACGAGCCGGGCATGGCGCTCGAGATCGCCGCCGCCGCCGCGGCGAAGCAGGTCCGCACGCTCGACGCCCCGGTCACCGGCGGCGACGTGGGGGCCAAGGCCGGCACCCTGAGCATCATGGTCGGCGGGGACGAAGAGGTCGCCGCGGCCGTGCGGCCGCTGTTCGAGGCGATGGGCAAAACCATCGTCCACCACGGCCCGGACGGCGCGGGCCACCACGCCAAGATGGTCAACCAAATCCTGATTTCGAGCACGATGGTGGCCGTGTGCGAGGCCCTGCTGTACGGCCACAAGGCCGGCCTCGACATGACCAAAGTGCTCCAAAGCGTGAGCGTCGGGGCGGCCGGCAGCAAGGCGCTGGAAGTCCTCGGGCCGCGCATGTTGGCCCGCAACTTCGACCCCGGGTTCTACGTCGAGCACTTCATCAAGGACATGGGCATCGCCCTGGCCGAAGCCGAGCGGATGCGCTTGAGCCTGCCCGGCCTGGCCCTGGCCAAGCAGCTCTTCGAGGCGACCCGCGCCCAAGGCCACGGCCGCCTCGGCACGCAGGCGTTGCTCCTCGCCCTGGAACACTTGAACGCGGTGGTCCGGTGACGTGGCGGCTGCTCGCGGCGGGAATCGGCCTGGCGGTCGGCCTGATCGCGGCCGATCCGCCTCGCCCCGGCGTGCCCCTGATCGCGCCGCGAGAACCCGACCTCACGGGGTTGCACAACGTCCAGCGGTGGACGCCGCGGGTGTTGAGTGGGAGTTCGCCCGAAGGGGCCGACGGGTTCGCCACCTTGCGGCGGCTCGGCGTGCGAACGGTTCTGTCCGTGGACGGCGCGCCGCCGGAAGTCGAACTCGCCGCCCGCCACGGCCTGCGGTCCGTCCACCTGCCCGTCGGGTACGACGGCATTGCTCCGGCGCAGCTCCTCCGCATCACGAAAGCGGTGCGCGACCTGCCGAGCCCGGTGTACGTCCACTGCCACCACGGCAAGCACCGCGGCCCGGCCGCCGTCGCGGCCGCACTCGTCGGGCTGGGCGAGATGACGCCGGCCGCCGCCGTCGAGGGCCTGAAGCGGGCCGGCACCGACCCGCGTTACCGCGGACTGATCGACCTGCCGTTCACGCTGCACCGGCCGTCGCACGCCGACCTCGACAACGCCCCGGCGGACTTCCCCGCCCGCACCGAACCCGCCGACCTGACGCAAGTCATGGTCCGAATCGACGACACGTGGGACCGCCTGAAATCGGGCCGCGACCCCGGTCACGAGGCGGTTCTGTTGCAGGAACACTACCGCGAGGCCGCTCGGCTCGACGGGGTGAAACGCCGCGGCGAAGCCTTCGTGACGCTGTTCGCGGAAGCCGAGGCGGCGGCCAAGCGGCTCGAAGCGTCGCCGCAACAGGCGGCGACTCTGGCCGCGGCACAAACGCTGTGTACGCAGTGCCACGCCAAGTTCCGGGACTGACCACCACGTTCCCGAATGCCGCCCGCCGCCTTCGACGACGGGTTCGGTTACCAGGTGTACTGGACGGAGAACGAGATTCCCTGGGCGAACATGTCGGTCGTCCGCAGGGGTACGGTCGGCCGCGTCGCCGCGAGGCTCGGGATGGTGCCCGGCAGGGGGAAGTTGGGGATGCGGTTCACGTCGAGGACGGGGTCGATCTGCTGGCCCGGCCGGAGGACGCTGTTCAGGTAGAGGAAGTTGTACCCGACGCCGACCTTCCAGTGCGAAGTCAGGTCGTAGCTCAGCTTCAACCCGGCCTCCGGCAAGGCGCCGAAGGTGTTCTGGCCGAAGGTGCCGATGTTCGCGCCGGGGAGGGCGAGCAGGCCGCCGGTCGCCGTGCCCGCGCCGCCGGCGAACTGGATGTTCTGCGAGCCGTTGATCTCGACGGTCTGGAACACCGTGCCGAGGGCGACACTGGCCCGGCCTTCGGCGGTCCACCGGCCGCGGCGGACTTCGCCGGCCAGGCCGAGGTTGACGCCGTGGAAGTTGTTGGCCGTGCGGAAGCGGTCGCTGACCGTGCCCAGCAGCGCCGTCGGCACGCCGATGGCCGCGAGCGACCCGGGGGTGCGGCTGAAGGTCTCGGTGATGGTCAGTTCGTCCGTCAGCCGCAGGTAGCGGTAGCCGACGAACATGTCGAGCTTCGAGCACGGGCCGCACAACAGCGACCGGCGGAGGTTGACGTCGGCCCCCCAGAGTTGCGTGTCCGAGCGGACGGCGACCGACCCGGTGGCCAGGCCCGGGGCGGCGACCAACTCGGAGAACGGGACGCCCTGGTTGGCGTTCACGAACGGCCGGGCCAGGAGCGGGTACTGGTCGGTCGTCGCGGTGAACTCTTTGCCGTTGCGGCCGAGGAAGAACAGGCTGGCGTCGAGGCCCCACGTGTGGCAGTCGTCGAACCAGTAGGTGCCGCCGAAGCGTGCCCCGGTGTGCAGCGAGGTCGGCAGGCTGCCGCCGCCGTAGACGACGGACGTGTCGCCCAGCCCGGGCACGCCGTTGAACGCCGGGCTACTCGTCGTCACCAGCGCCGGCACGCTCGCCGGGCTGACCCACCAGAGCAACAAGTCCGCGTGCGCCGTCCACCGGCCCGGCGCGCCGCGCAACCCGGCCCACGGCCCGGCGAGGAGCGCGGCCGGCCCGCGTGCGCCGTAGAGCGGGGGGTCGAGGACGGGCGACGGGCCGTTGGTCAAGACCGACGGGGCGGCCGACATCGGCAGCATGGCCGGCGGGGGGACGACCATCGGGGAGCCGACCGGCGTCGGCATCAGGCCGCCGGGGAACGTCGTCGGGTAGCCGCCGCCCACCGGGTACGGGTTGCCCTGGACCGCGTAGGGCTGGCCGGGGACCGGGTACGGCTGGCCCTGCTGGGGGTAAATGTAGACCGGGGGCAGACCGGTCACGGTGCCCGGGGGGACGCCGACGCCGGGGACCGACCCCGGCTCGACGTTGACCGTCGGGTTCGGCAGCGGCCGCGGGGGGCCGAGGGTCGGCGGGGCGGCGGGCGCGTTCAACGGGTTCATCGGCGTGCCGCCGGGGGGCAGCATCGGCCGCGGGTCGGCGGCCTGGCCGCGGGCGTCCTGGGCGTCGGTGTTGACCGGCCGGACGCGGGCGATCCTGGCCGCCGGCAGTCGCGCCGGCTCCTGGGCCTGAGCCGCCCCGAGGAATGACGCAAAAATCCCGGCCCCGACTCCGGCCTTACGCAGTCCGCGCATGGCATGTCCTCCCTGACGGATCGCCGCGTCTTGTGGTGCGGGGCACGTCCGTGCCTGCGACCGGGATGCCCCGACCGCCCCCCGCGAAGACGCGAACGCTTCCTCCTCACCATCGGCGGACCCGGCCCCGCCCCGCGAACCCGCCCGACCACTCCGGCCGGTAAAGGGCCGTCCGGGGAGCCGGTCGGGCGCGTCGTCCGGGTCGTGCCGGTCGGCGAAGCTGCGCGGCCCACTCATCGGGATGGGGCGACCGGCGCGGGCCGTAGGATTGGGAGAATCGGGGCGACCCGGAGGATTGAATGAAGCCCGGCAAGCCCGGCCACCGATGACACTTGCGTAGGGTCGGGGGACCGCGAAACTTGGAGGGGATGCACCATGCGAACGAACTGGAAATGGGCCACGACGACCGGGGTCGGCGCGATCGCCTTCACCCTCACCTCGGGCACGGCGAGCGCCTTCTTCCCGCCGCTCCCGCTGGCCACGCCGGACCCGGTGACGATCGTGTCGCCGCCCCCGGTGGCCCCGATCCTGGTCGTCCCGACGACGACCCCGCCGATCCTGATCGAGCCGGTCACGCCGCTGCCGCCGGTCGTGGTCCCCGTCGTCCCGCCGCCGCCGTTCGTGCCGCCGGTGTCGCCGCCGAACGTCCCGCAGACGGTCCCGCCGATTTACACGTGCCCGGTGGTCCCGCAAACGGTGCCGGAGCCGACGACGATGTTGAGCGGGCTGATCGGCCTGAGCGTCGTCGCGGCCGGGGCGATTCGCCGCCGCCGGCAAGCCGGGGCCGACGTTACGGCGTGAGCGCGAAGCTCGGGAGGGCCGCCGCGTTCAACGACTCGACCACGTCGATGGCCCGGCGGAAGCGGCCCCGGTAGCGGGCGAGCAGTCGGTCGAGCCGGGCTTCGGTCCCGCCGATGCCGACGTAGGTGCGGAAGCGGGACACCCCGCGGAGTGCGAGCCGGGGCATCCCGGGGTCGAACTCCCACGGGTGGAAGTAGAGCATCGCCAGCGGGGCCGATTGGCGGATGAGTTGGTCGATGCCGGCCTGCACGCACCGCAGGGGGAACAGGCGAAAGTACCCGCCGCCCGCGATCGGCAGGTTCTGCCCGGCGACCCGCCAGGTCGCCAGCGGCAGTTCGAGCACCTCGCCGCCGGACCGCCGGCCCTCGCGCGTCAGGCGAAACGGGACGCGCGGGGCGTCCGGCACGCCGTACCGGTCGTGGCGGACGGGGAAGACCGACGTGTCGTACTTGAGGCCGACGTCCGCGAGCACATCGACGGCCCACGCCGTCTGCCGGGCGACGCTGAACGTCGGTGCCCGGTAGCCGACGACCGGCACCCCGGCGACGGCCGACAGGGTGTCGATACTGCGCCGCAAGTCGTCCCGGAAGGTCGCCGGGGTGAACCGGTGGACCCGCAAGTGGGACCAACTGTGCGTGCCGATTTCGTGCCCCGCCGCGGCGATGTCCCGGACGAGTCGGGGGTGCGAGACGGCGATCTCGCCGACGACGTAGAAGGTCGCCGGGGTTGCCGCGGCCGCGAGCTGGGCCAGGAGTCGCCGGGTCGAGTGCTCCATGCGGGCGGCGTAGTCGCGCTTCAAGTCGTCCGGCACGGCCAGGCGGGCGGCGGCTTCGATGCGGTGGTGCTCTTCGATGTCGAAGCTGAGGACGACGGCGGTGGGCGAGTTCAAGAGGAAGTCCTGCGGAAAGTCGGGAACCTGATTTCGGCCGGGGCGGCGAACGTCTGCTAGAATCTCCGGCACAGGCCGCACGACCGGATCCGCGGCCCGCCTCCCGAGACCGGCCCGATGACACGGACCCGAACGCCCCGCCGCCGCCTCCGGGTCGCACGCTTTGTCATACTTTCCCTGGGGGCGGTAGTCACCGGGATCGGGCTATTCTTCTTCCACAAGTTTCAGGTCTTCCGCGAAGCCGGGTCGATCCGGGACCGCGCCGCGGCGGCCGCCCGCGAGCAGAAGTGGCCCGTCTCGGTCAGCCTGTACCGCAACTATTTGCGGCTGCAACCGGAGGACACGACGGCCCTCGAAGAGTTCGCCGCGAGCCTGGAAGAACTCGTCCGCACGTCCGCCCCGGGCAAGCTGCCCGAACTCATCTCGACCTACGAGCGGCTGCGGCAGTTCGACAGTTTGTCGCCGGAGAACCGGCGCAAGCTGGCCAAGCACAACCTGACGGCCGGGCGGACGGCCGCGGCGCGCGAGTCGATCACGCTTCTCTTGCAATCCCCTGAGGCGAAGGACGACGCGGGCCTTCTGGAAATGGCCGCCGCCTGCGAAGAGGGGGAACGCCAGACGAAGGAGGCGACCGACTTGTACAAGCGGGCCATCGCCACGGGCAAAGCGGCCCCGGAAAGCTACTTCCGGCTGGCGACGATCTACCGCCGGAACGCGACCAACCCCAAAGCCGAAGCGGACGCCGAGGGCGTGGTCCGCAAGCTCATCGAGGACAGGCCGAACGACATCCCGGCGCGACTCCTGCGGGCGCAGTACCGCCTCCAGCAGAACAACGACCGCGAGGCCCGGGACGACATCGAGTACGCGTACCGGTCGATCCCGGGCGGGGCGGACAACCTCGACGTGATCCAGACGCTCACGAGCATGGCCACGGTCAAGGGCGATTTCGCCCTGGCCCAGAAGGTGCTTTCCGAGGCGATGGCCAAACACCCCGCCGAGTTACGCCTCCAGGTCTCCCTCGCCGACGTTCAGATCCAGACGGGCGACCTCGCCGCGGCCCGCAAAACACTGCTCGCCCTCGCCGCCCGGGAGGACCTCCCGTTGAACCAACTCACCCTGGACACCGCCGACCGCCTCCTCGACCTGAACGAGGCGGTCGCCGTCCGGGCCGTCGCGGCCCAGTTCGCCGCGAAGGAAATCTCCTTTGCGGCGGACTACTTGACCGGCCGGATCAAACTGGCCGAGGGGAACTGGCCGGCCGCGAAGGCGTTGCTGCTGCGGGCGGAGGCGACGGGGCTGGCGAGGTTTCCCCGGCACCACTCGGTCGCCCTGGTCGGCCTGGCCGAGTGTTACGCGCTGGCGAAGGGCAAAGGCGACCGCGCGAAGGCAATCGCCGAGGCCGTGCGCGTCGATCCCCGGTCGGTCCGCGCCCGACTGAGCCAGGCCAACGAGCTGGCCCGCGCCGGCAAGACGGCCGAGGCGCTGACGCTGTACGCCCAACTCGCACCCCAAGTGCCGGAGGCCCGCGTCGCCCTCCTGGAATTGCGGATGGGAATGATCGTGGAGCGGCGCGAAGCCGAGCCGAACTGGCAGGCTCTGGACGAGTACTACGGCCCCAAACCGTGGCCGCCGGAGGTCGCAGTCGTCCGCGCCAAGGTGCTGCTCCGCCAGGGCAAGATCGCCGAAGGCATCGCGGTCCTGGAGGAAACGGCGGGGGGCGATAAGGCCGCGCACCTGACCGGGCCGCGCCTCGCCCTCGCCTTCGCCCGGGGGCTGCAAAGCCCCGAGGCCGGGTTGCGCGTCCTGGACGCGGCCGAGAAGCAGATCGGCGACCGCGTCGAGTTCCGGCTGGCCCGGCTCGACCTCGTCCTGCGGTCGGGGGCCGTCAGCGTTCCGGCCGTCAAGGCGTTGGGCGACAAGACCGGGGCGTTCACCCCGGCCGAACGGGGCCGGCTGTTCACCCGCCTGGGCGAGACGTTCGCAGGGCTGAATCGGCCCGCCGAGGGGATCGAGTTTTACGAGAAGGCGGCGGCCGAAAACCCGTACGACATCTCCCCGCGCGTCGCCCTCTTCCAACTCGCCGTCGTGACCAACGACTCGGTGCTTCAGGCGAATATGCTCAAGGAAATGGAAACCCTGGACGGCCCGGACAGCCCCGTGCGCGTCGTCAGCGAGATCACGCGCGACACGAAGGACTTGAAACCGGCCGGCGTCGGAGCCCTGCGCGCAAAACTGGAGCCGGTCCGCGCCGCCCTGCCGGATTGGTCGTCGGTCGAGGTGCTCCTGGCCGACTTCGACCTGATCGCCGGCGACGAAGGGTCCGCGCTGGCCCACTACCGCCGCGGGATGGAACTCGGCGACGAGACCGACCCCGTCGTCTCGAACGTCGTCCGCCTGATGATCGAGCGGGGCGAGGGCTTCGAGGCGTTCGAGCTCCTCGACCGGCTGAGCCGTCGGCGGGCGCTGTCCGGAGAACTGACGCGGACGTTCGTCGTCCTCAGCGCCGCCCACGGCGGGGACAAAGCCCGCGGCCTGGGCTGGGCGCGTGCCCCCGAGCAGGTGAACTCCAAGCAACCCCGCGACCACTTGACGCGCGCTGGGGTGCTGGAGGCCTACGGGGAGCGCGACGAAGCCCTCAAGGCGGCCGAGACGGCCCGGTCGCTCGACGAGAACGTCCCCGACACCTGGGTCGCGCTCGTCCGACTGACCGTCGCCGGGGGCAAACTGACCGAGGCGAAGGCCGTGGCCGAGGCCGCCGCGAAGGCCCTGAAACCGCTGCCCGACCGGCCCGAATCGGCCGTCGCCGTCGCCCTCGCACTGGCCGCATGTCAGGAAATTGTCGGCGACCTGGGCCGCGCCGAGAAGTACGTCCGGGACGCGTTCGCGCTGGCCCCGACCGACATCGGCGTCAACCGCCAGTTGAACCGCCTGTTGTACCGGACCGGCCGCGGCCCCGAAGCCGACAAACTCTTCGGGGTGCTCGCCGACAACGAGACCGCGCCGCCCGACGCCCGGCGGTCCGCCCGGCGGGTGCTCGCCTTCGCCACGGTGATGCGGTCCGGGGCACCGGCCGACTTGGCGGCCGCAATCGCCCTGATCGACCGCAACTTGCAAGAGGGCGGCAACCTGGACGAGGACAAGCGGGCCGCGGCGCTCGTGCTCTCGACCGACCCGTTCCGCCAAGTCGAGGCCATCGCCCGGCTCACGGAAATCGGCACGCGGACGCCGCTGACCGCCGAGGAGAACTACTACCTCGGCCGCATGTACTCCCAACAGGGCCAGTCCGACCTGGCCGAACGGGCCTTGAAACTGTCCACCCGGGAGGTCGCGTTCGCGCAGCCCGAACACCTCGCCGCCCTGGCCAAAGTGCAGTGCGAGCGGTCGAACGCGCAGGCCGCCGACGCGACCGTCGGCCGGTTGAAGGCCCGGTACGCCGGCACCTGGGAGGCGGTCACCGAAGAAGCCCGCCTGTTCGTCCTCAACGGCCGCAAGCCCGACGCGGCGAAGCGACTCCTGGACAGCCCGTTCGCCGGCGACGCCGAGTCGCTCGTCAAGCGGGTCGCCCCGTTCCTGGAAGAAATTGACCTGAAGGCCGAGGCCGAGACGATCTACCGGGACGCCGCGAAGGCCGGCACCCCGCTGGCCCACGCCCCGCACGCCGGCTTCCTGCTCCGCACCGACCGCGCCGCCGACGCCGTCGCACTCGCTTACGCCCACGAGGCGACCGCCCCCGTCGGCGTCACCGCGAAACTCCTGGCCGGCGGGGCACGCGTCCTTCCGGTGGAACTGGCCCCGGAAGCCGGACGGGAAAAGTGGCGGGCGACGGTCCGCGGGATCGACGAGTGGGTCGCCCGCAAGCTCGCCGGCAACGCTTCGGACCCCGACATCCTGTTCGCCAAGGCCGAACTCGACGACCTGTTCGGCCGGTACGCGGACGAGATCGCCACCTACGAGAAGCTCCTCGCCCTGGCCCCGGACAACGACATCTTCCTGAACAACTTCGCCATGATCCTGGCGCTCAACAACCGCGACGGCGGCGACCGGCCGCTGGGCATGATCAACGCCGTCATCGCCCGCAAGGGGCACCGGGCGACCCTGCTCGACACCCGCGCCATCGTCCACATCGCCGGCGGGCGGTATGCCGAAGCGATCGCGGACTTGACCGTCGCCCGCCGGCTCGAACCGAAGAAGTCGGTGTACGCCTTCCACCTGGCGCTGGCCGAAGACAAGCAGGGCGGACCGAAAACGAACCGCGACCTCGCGGTGCTCGCGGCCGTCCGGGGCGGTTTGTCGAAGGCCAAGTTGCACGCGAAAGAGTGGCCCGACTTCGACCGGCTCACGGCGAAGTGATCTCCCGGCGAGCGGCGGTCCGTCAGGCCGCCGGTCCAACCTGCCGCGTGGAGACCCAGCCCGGGCGAAGTTGCCGGGCGCTCGCACGGGGAAGTCACTCGCATTCCGGGCGGGACCGGCGGCCTCACGGACCGCCGCTCGCCGGGACTACAGGAACTGCGTCATGAGCGGCCGCAACGTCGCCTCGGGGAACAGCACCCAGGCGTAGTCGCGCCGTTGCAAGACGGCGGCCGTCTGCTGGCGGGCCAGCGCGGCGTTGAGCCACTCCTCACGCCGCAACTCAGCGGTCACCGAGAGTCGCCTTTTCGCCTCGCGGAGTTGGTAGAAGCGTTGACGCCGGTCGTGGTGAGTCGTCGGCTGTTGGGCGATCAACTCGGAGACGCGGCTAAGCAATTCCATCGTGTGCGGTTTCAAGTCGCCGACCTGAAACCGCTGCGGGTTCCACCTCGTGTGGTGGGCCCATTGTTTCTGCGTTCGCACATCCGCCGCCGGGTCGCCATCGACCTCGAACGGCAGGTGGGCCGTCAGCGTGAGGACCTGGTACGCCGGGGGTTCGCAGTGGAAGAAACCTCTGATGATGGCGTCGGTCACCTCGTCGTACTTGCCGCCGCCGATGCCGTGAATGAACAGGTCGGCGAAGAAGAGGCGGGCGAACAGGGTCAGCGTCAGGGCGCGGGGGCGGAGTTCGCCGGCGGGGAACGCGGCGTAGGGCCGGTCGCGGCCACTGGCGGTCATGCGCCAGAAGGGCCGCTCGCCCGGTTCGAGCAGCGGGGCCGGGTGGTTGATGCTGCGGACGCGGTTCGCCCGGCGGTACTCGACAATCGCGGCGTTGTAGACCCGCGTGAACTCCGGCAGTCGCCGCTCGATCGCCGCGACGAACTCGGCCCAGGCGTCCGTCCGGCACAAGCGGCTCACGGGGAGTTCGAGGTTTTGGCAACCCCACGCACGCTCCTGAGTGCGGCGGAGGCGGGAGAAGTGTTCGCCGATCGGGGCCTTCGGGTCGGCGAGGTAATGGTTTTGCAGGTCCGGCAGCATCGGTTGAAAGGGCCACTTCGCAGAAATCTTGCCGAAGGACTTCCCGAGTCGGAAGAACGGACTGAGGTGGCCGACGGTCGAGAGTTCGTAGGGCAACTCCGGGCCGGGGTCGGCGAACGGGAGGGCTTCGACGCGGTTGGGGTTGCCGTAAATCTTCGGGTCGCCGTCGAGCGTCGGCACCCGGATCGTGCGGTCTTTGAGCGTGTCCGAGTCGGCGATCAGGTTCAGTGACAGCCCGTTGACGCGGCGGGCCAGGCCGTGGGCGGCGAAGTTCTTCGCCCAGACGCCGGGGTGGAAGAGTTCGGGCTGGTGGCCGGTCACGATCAGGGGGCCGTCGTTCAGCGGCGGGACCGGCTCGCCGTTCTCGCGCAGGTAGCCCACGGCGGCGTCGATTACGTTCCGGCGGGCCGAGGCGAACAGGTCTTCGGGCAGGAGCTTGCGGCGAATCTCGCGGTTCGGGCCGACGAGTTTCGCCGCTTCTTCAATACTGGGGTCGGCGAGCACTTCGCCGTGGTGTTGCGGGGCCTTGTAGCGCCGGCTCGCGGACATTAACACCACTCCGGGCAGCGACAACTTTCGGGGGCCGTCAGCATCGGGGCGCGCAGCGCGGCGTCGGTCTGCTCGATGACGCGGCGGTAATACGCCAGGCGCTCGGTGGGGTCGTTCATCATGCCGCCGAAGGCCCGCGTCGCGTCGAGGTACAGGCGCGGGACGCCGATTTCGCGGACCCGCAAGCCCCGGCGGGCGGCTTGCACCCAGAGTTGCAGCGGCATCCCCCAGCCGGTCTCGGTAATGTTCAAGTCGCGCAGTCCGTGGACCCGGTACGCCTTGAAGCCGCAGAACGAATCGGTCAGGTCGAACCCGTACCGCTCGTTGAGTTCGGCCGTGATCGTGGCGTTGATGTCGCGGCGGTCGGCCGGGGCCGGGCTGTCCTGGCGGAAGTCGCGGAGGTAGCGGCTGCCCGACACGATATCGACGCCGTGCAGGGCTTCGAGGAGCACGGGGATGCGGTGCGGCTCGTGTTGGCCGTCGCAGTCCATCGTCACGAGGGTTTCGTACCCGTGCCGGACGGCGAAGTCGAACGCGGTCGAAATGGCCGCGCCGTACCCGCGGTTGCGGTCGTGCGTCACCCGCAGGATGCCCGGCTCGGTGGCGAGCAGCGCGGCCGTGCCGTCGGTCGAGCCGTCGTCGATGGTCAGGACGTTCGCGGCGAACGGCCGGACGGCGTCGAGGACGCCGCGGACGTGCCGGGCCTCGTTGTACACCGGGATCGCCACCAGGGTCCGCGGGCAGAGGTTGTCGTTCGGCATGGCGTCGGTCCCGACCCGTCACGTCAGTGGGCGAAGAAGAGTTTCTTCGGCGACATAATCCTAGGCGCGCGGTCAAGTGGGCGGGGATTCCGGGCGGCTATTTGGTCAGGGAGTTGGAGATTTTCTGCCCGGCCGTGAACGGGGACGGACTGGTCCTGCGCTCCATCCAGGCTTCGAGGGTGCCGACGCTGACGCCGATCCCGGCGACCTTGATCGTCCCCTTCGACTGGCCCTGGAACTGCAACCGGACCTGGGCCGTGCCGTTGACCGTCTTCAAGATCAGGGTGTCGAACAGGCCCGGGGGCGACCCGGCGGCGTACTCGAAATCGACCTGCAACTCGGGAAACCCGGCGAACCCTTGGACCTCCCGCAGGTTCGACAGCGTGACGATGGCGATGGCCGCCGGGGCCGCCGCACCCGGACCGCCCGGCATGACGGGGCCGCCCGGCCCGCCGGGGAACATGCCGCCGGGAGGGCCCCGCCGCGGCCCCCGCGGATCGCCGGGCATACGCGGGCCGCCGGGCACTCCGGGGCCACCGGGTCCGGCGGGCCGGCCGGGGAAGGTGCCGGGCGGGAAGGTGCCGGGGGGGAACAGCCCGGCGAGGTCGTCGTCGTCGACCTCCGTGCCGATCTGCGGCAACTCGCCCGGATCGACGCCCGGCAGGGTGCCCTTGGGCGTCGGGAACGACCCGCCCGGCCCGGCCGGCGGACCGCCGTTGCCGGCCATGCCGCCGCCACCGCCGCCGGGGAAGCCGTTCGCACCGCCGCCCGGCCCGCCCGGGTTGCCGCCGGGGGCGAACGGGTTGCCGCCACCTTGTCCGGTCGGCGGCGGCGGGGAGTTGGTCGCCATCTTCGGCCGGTCCGAGCCGGCGACGTGGTAGACGATCACGGCGACGCCGGCGAACAGCCCGAACACGCCGAACACGCCGACGAGGATGAGCGCGAGGATCGCCTTCGGCGTGCCGTCGTTGTGCTTGCGGACGACGATCGGCCCGGAGTACCGCTTGACCGGCTTCTTAGGCTTCACGTCGGCCAGGTCGGTGTCGTAGGGGGACGTGGTCTTCGGCGACCGCGTCGGCCGGCCGACGGCGACCGGGTCGGCGGGGTCGCGGGCGTCCAGGCGGACGCCGCACCCGGGGCACCCGGTGTACCGCCCGCCGGCCGTGTTGAACGCCGTGTCGCACTCGGGGCACGTCAACTTGGGCATGGCCGGCCTCGCGTCGGGAATCGGACAACCATGACAGTATGACCCGCCGGCCGCGCGAACGCAATCCCCCGGTTCGGGGCCGCGCCGTATGATTCCCCCGTTCCGGTCGTCGAACTTGCGGGTGGGCGCGATGCTGCTGTTGAGTTGTACGGACGTCGCGCGGGGCTACGGGGCCACGCCGTTATTCGAGGCCGTGTCGTTCGAGTTGCACGCCGGCGAGCGGGTCGGCTTTGTCGGGCCGAACGGCGCGGGCAAGACGACCCTGATGCGGCTGCTGTGCGGGGTCGATCCGCCGGAGAGCGGGGCGATCAAGTTCCACGCCGGTGCCCGGTTCGGCATGCTCCACCAGGTGGCCGAGTTCCCGCCCGGCCGCACCGTCTTCGACGAGGCCAAGTCGGCCTTCGACGAACTCCTCGCCGTTCAGGCCGACATGGTCGCCACGGCCGAGGACCTGGCCGTCTGCACCGACGAGTTCAAGCGCCGCCAATTGTCCGCGAAGTTCGACCGGCTCAGCGAACTCATGTCCGCCCAGGACGCCTACCAGCTCGACCACAAGGTCGAAGAAGTCCTCGGCGGCCTCGGCTTCAAGGAGAAGGACTACCACCGCGAGATCACGACCTTCAGCGGCGGCCAACAGCGGCGCTTGCTGCTGGCGAAGCTGCTGCTGTCGGCCCCCGACGTGATGCTGCTCGACGAGCCGAGTAACCACCTCGACATCGCCACGACGCGGTGGCTCGAAGAGTACCTGAGCCGCCAGCCGCAGGGGATGATCGTCGTCAGCCACGACCGGTACT
>JANYHV010000414.1 GCA_025362195.1 Fimbriiglobus sp.
AACGGTTCGGTCGGCGTCCTCGTCGAGGCCGGGGCGAGCGGGAACACCATCGGCGGCGGGACGGCGGCCCGCAACGTCATCAGCGGGAACGCGCTGGACGGGGTGCAGATCACCGGGGCAGGCACGACGGGCAACACCGTGTCGGGGAACTACATCGGCACCAACGCCGCCGGCACGGGCGCGGTCGGCAACGTTCGCGCGGGCGTTACGATCCTGATCGGGGCCAAGTCGAACGTCATCGGCACCAACGGCGACGGCGTTGCGGACGCGCTGGAGCGCAACGTCATCTCTGGGAACCTCGTCGGCGGGGTCGGCATCGGCGACCCCGGAACCGACTCGAACGTCGTGGCCGGCAACTACATCGGCACGAACGCGGCCGGCACAGCGGCACTCGGCAACTCCTACAACGGCGTCACCATCGTCCGGGGGGCCAAGTCGAACGTGATCGGAACCAACGGCGACGGCGTCTCGGACGCGCTGGAGCGGAACGTCATCTCCGGGAACTCCTCGGCCGGCGTGGGTATCGCCGACGCGGGGACCGACGCGAACGTCGTCGCGGGGAACATCGTAGGCTTGAATGCGGCGGGCACGACCGCCGTGGCGAACGGGAATGACGGTGTCTCCATCGGTGGTGGTGCCAAGCAGAACCGTATCGGCACGAACGGCGACGGGGTAGGCGACTCTGCCGAGGGGAACGTCATCGGCGGGAATCTCCGGCACGGCGTTTCGATCGACGGCGGCACCACGGACAACAACGTCATCGCGGGCAATTCCATCGGCCTCGATGCTGCGGGAACGGCGAGGATCGGCAACGCCCAATACGGGGTGGTCGTCGGGTTCGGGCCGGTCGGCACCCGCATCGGCACCGACGGATCGAACGACGCGTTCAACGCGGCCGAGCGGAACGTCATTAGCGGAAACGGGCTGCACAACATTGGCGTCTTCGGTGCCGGCACCGCCAACACCATTATTGCGGGCAATTACGTCGGCCTCACCGCCACGGGCACGGCCGCCGTGACTAACCCCGGCTGGGGCATCATCGTCAACTCGCAAGCGTCGAACACTCGCATCGGGACCGACGGAAACGGGGTCGCCGACATCGACGAGCGGAACGTCATCGGCGGGCACGCCCTCGACGGCATCCTGTTCGAAAACGCTAGCATTATTGGTCACGTCGTCGCCGGCAATTACATCGGCACGAACGCCGCGGGCACGGCGGCTCTGCCCAACCGGGCCGGCGTCCGGGTACGTAGTGGGGCCCGGAACATTCGGATCGGCACGGACGGTTCTAATGACGCGTTCAACGCCGTCGAGAGGAACGTCATCAGCGGAAATAGCGAAAACGGCATCGTCCTGGACGGGTTCACTGGTTTCCCGAACCGAATTGCTGGCAACATGATCGGGCTTGCGGCCGATGGCGTAACCAAACTCCCCAATTTCAACGGCATCCAGCTGATTAACAACGCCAGCGACAACCTCATCGGTACGGACGGCAACGGCATCGCCGATGACTTGGAACGGAACATCATCAGTGGCAACAATTGGCAAGGAATAGAAGTCAACGTTAACTCGAATAATAACACAATCGCCGGCAACTACATCGGGCTGAACGAGGCCGGGACGGCGGCCGTGGCGAACGCGCAATACGGCATTTGGATGGGGAACGGGGCGAACAGCATGACCGTCGGCGGGACGACCGTCGCGGCCCGCAACGTGATCTCGGGCAACACTGCGGGTGGCATCGCAGTGACCGGGTCGGGGGCCGTTAACAACAAGATTTCCGGGAACACCATCGGGCTCAACGCGGCCGGCGACGCCAAGGTCGCCAACGGCAACGACGGCATTCTGATCAACAACGGCGCTTCGTCCAACACTGTCGGCGGGACGGCCGCGGCGGCGGGCAACGTCATCTCCGGGAATACCCGGTACGGAGTTCTGCTGAACGGGGCGGCGACGAACGCGAACGTCATCCTGGGCAATCGCGTCGGCACGAACGCCCTCGGGACCGCCGCCGTGGCCAACCTGATCGGCGTCCGCCTCGAAGGCACGTCCGACACGGTCATCGGCGGCGGCGTTGCCGGGACCGGCAACCTCGTGAGCGGCAACACACTTTACGGCATCGAGTTACTGAGCAGCGTCCGCGCGGTCGTCGCCGGAAACATCATCGGGCTGAACGCCTCCGGGACTTCGCCCGTCCCCAACCTTCACGGCATCATTGCGAACGTCGATTCGTCCGACGCCCGCATCGGCACGAACGCCGACGGCCTCAACGACGCCGGCGAACGGAACGTCGTCTCGGGCAATACCGGGGTCAACATTCTCGTCCAACTCGGGGCGACCCGGACGGTCGTCGCCGGGAACTACGTCGGTACGAACCTGACGGGGACGACCGCGATGAACACCGCCGGCGTCGGCATTCAGGTCAGCGGCAAGGCCACGTTCACCACGATCGGGGGCACGGTCGCGGCCGCACGGAACGTCATCAGCGGCAACGCCGGGGACGGCGTTCGGGTCCAGGACGCCGGCACGATCGGCACGACCATCCTGGGGAATTTCATCGGCACCGACGCCACCGGTACGCTGGCCCTCGGCAACGCCTTCAGTGGCGTCGTCGTCACCGGCGGGGCGAGCGGCACGACGGTTGGCGCGCCGGCCGGCAGTTCGGACGCGGCCCTCGGTAACACCGTCGCCTTCAACGCCGCGGGCGGGGTGAACGTCCTGTCCGGGCCGACGACCGTCCGGCTCGACCAAATCTTCGGCAACGCCGGGTTTAACGTGCGGGTGAGCACCACGCCGGCGACGCCGGCCGCGCCGGGACTTACGAAGGCGGTCCTCAACCCCAACGGCGTTCGCGTCCTCGGCACTTTCGCCGGGGCCGCGAACACGCTGTACTCGCTCGACCTCTACCACCAGTCGCCGTTCCAGACCGGGCCGCAGACGCGGGCGTACTCGGCCACCCGGAACATCACCACCAACGGCAGCGGCCTCGTCAACTTCGACTTCACCCTGCCGGCCGCGGGGTTCGGCCTGTTGGACAACCTCACGGCCACGGCCACCGCGCCGGACGGGTCCACGACCGCCGTCAGTGGCAGCGCCGGGATCGTGCCGGCGATTGAGGCGTCGCTGACCGCCCCGACCGACGTGAACGAGGGGACCGAAGTCACCGTCTCCGCCCGCGTGTTCAGCAATAACCCGGACGCCCAACTGTCGTTCGCCTGGACGGTCTTCAAGAACGGCAACCCGGTCCCCTATGCGACCGGGACCGACGCCTCGCTGGCGTTCACGCCGATCGACAACGGCTCGTACGCCGTGACCCTGGTGGTGACGGACGGCGTGACCGGAGCGGTCCAACCCGTGCCGCCGGGCGGGCCGCTGGTGCTGGCCGTGAGCAACGTGGCCCCGGCCGCCGACCTGTTCACCCCGGCCGGCGTCCGCCCGCCCGCCGCCGTCGCCCCCGGGGTGCCGCTCGCGCTCGTCGCCCGGGTGACCGACCCCGGCACCGCCGACGCGTTCACGTACCAGTGGCGGGTCAACGGCGTCGTCCAGCCGGCCGCCGGGGCGGACTTCAGTTTCACCACCGCGGCCGCCGGGTTCTACCTCATCGCCGTCCGCGTCGCGGACCAGGACGGCGGGGTCGGCGAAGCCCTGCACGCGGTGAGCGTCGTGGCCGCCGTCCCGACGGCGGCACTGCGAACCGTCCCGGCCGGCGGCGTCGAGGGCAGCCCGATCGCGGTCGGCGTCCGGCCGGACGGCGCGGTCGCCCCGGTCCCGTTGCAGTACGCCTGGGCCGTGACGAAGAACGGCGCGGCGTACACGGCGGCCGGGTTCGACCCCCTGAACCAGCAGACCGACTTCGCCTTCACGCCGAACGACAACGGCGTCTACGTCGTCGCCCTGACGGCCCGCGACCCGGTCACCGGCGTCCTCTCGGTTTCGTCGGTTAGCACGCCGATCGTCGTGGAGAACGTCGCCCCGACGGCGACGATCGAACGCCGGAGCGGCCCGCCGGCCGTCGGCACTGCGGTCGTCTACCGGGCGACGGTGACCGACCCCGGCACCACGACCGGGCCGGCGGGCCACGACGACCTGACCACGGTCCTGTGGCGGGTGACGCCGTTGGGCACCGGCCTGCCGACGCCGCCGGCCGCGTTCGGCCTCGACTACGCGTTCACCCCGCTGGCCGCCGGCACGTACCTCGTCGTCGCCACCGTCACCGACAAGGACGGCGGCCAGTCCACCCGGGCGGACGTGGTGACGGTCGGGTACGTCGGCCGCACCGTCACTTTGACCGGGCTGCCGCTCGGCGACCTCGACGAAGGTAGCCCGGTGACGGTCGCCGCCGCCGTGCCCAGCGCCCCCGGAGTGACCTTCGCCTTCGCCTGGACCGTGAGCAAGGACGGCGACCCGTTCGCCACCGGCAACGGCCCGTCGTTCGCGTTCACGCCGGACGACAACGGCCGGTACGACGTCGGCGTCACGGCGGCCGGCAGCGACGGCACGAGCGGGTCGAAGTTGGAGACGAAGACGGTGGCCAACGTCGCCCCGGCCCCGGTCGTCTCCGGGGTTCCGGCCGGGCCGCTCGCCGAAGGGGACGTCCTCGACCTGGTCGCGGTGCCGAACGACCCCGGCACGCTCGACCGGCCGACCGTCACCTGGCTGGTGGCCGGCCCCGGGTACCCCGGCGGGCTGACCGCGTCCGGCCCGCGGTTGCACCTGCCACTGTTGGACGACGGCACCTACACCGTCACCGCGACCGTCCGCGACAAGGACGGGGCGCAGGCGAGCGTCGTCCAAATGATCGCCGTGAACAACGCCGCCCCGGCCGTCGCCATCGTCGGCGACCAGGCCAATCCCGGCGCGCTCCGGGCGGTCGGCACCGACCCCGGCCCCCTCGACCAACTCGCCCTGACGTACCAGTGGTTCCTGAACGGCACGCCCGTCGCCACCGGCCCGGTGTACACGGTCCCGGCCGGCAACAACACCGTCCGCGTCGTCGTCACCGACCCGCTCGGCGCGACCGGTACCCAGGTCACGCAAGTGATCCTCGGGGACAACTCCGACAACGTCTTCGTCGTCGCCGACCCGACGGCCGGCGTCGGCCGGGTGCTGGTCCTCGGGCTGGGCGGCAACGACACGATCGACGCCCGCGGCGTCACCGTCCCCGTCGTCATCGACGGCGGAACGGGGGACGACGTGATCTACGGCGGGAACTTCGGCGGCCTCCTGGTGGCCGGCCCCGGTGCCCCCGGCGAGCGGAACACGGTCGTCGGCGGGACGGGCAACGACACCATTATCGGGGCCGGCAACGACAGCCTCGACGGCGGCCTGGGCGACGACGTGATCGCCCCGCACTTCAGCGACGTGATCGTGACCGACGGCGGCGGCCTCGACACCCTCGACTTCTCGGCCGTGCCGTTCGGGCTGACCGTGGACTTGAACGCCGAGGGCGTCGCGCAGGCGGTCAACTCCCCGGCCGGCGCGAACCCCAGCCGGCTCACGCTCAACGGCAACTTCGAGCAGGTCATCGGGTCGGGGTACGCCGACCAACTGACCGGCCGGGCCGGGGCCACGCTGTACGGCGGGGCCGGGAACGACACCCTGAGCGGCACCGGGTCGGCCCCGGTCCTCGACGGCGGCAGCGGCGACAACACGTTCGTCCTGACCGCGGCCGACCGGGGCACGCTGTACGGCGGGGCGGGCGACGACACGTTCACCCTGACCGACACGCACGGCGGAATCGTCGACGCCGGGGCCGGCAACGACACCATTCGCGTGGCCGCGTCGTCCGACACCCCGACCCTATACGGCGGGGCCGGGAACGACACGATCACCTCCGCCGGGCACGGCGGCACCGTCGTCGGCGGGGCCGGGAACGACTCCCTCACCGCGTCCGGCGACGACCAACGGGTCTACGGCGGCGACATCCTGTTGCCGGCGCTCGGGACCGCCGCGCCGACCCTGTACGGGGCGGCCGGGGACGACAGCTTCAGCGTCCTCGGGAACCGCGACCTGGTCGTCGGCGGGGACGGCAACGACGCCGTGGCCGCCGGCCCGTCGGCCAACGACGCGACCCTGTACGGGGCCAGCGGGGACGACTCGATTCGCGCGGACGGCGGCCGCCCGCTGATCGACGCCGGGACCGGGAACGACACGGTCGTGGTGAGCGGACCGGCCCCGACCGTCCTCGGCGGGCCGGGCGACGACCGGTTGATCGGCACCGGGGCGGGCGGCCAAGGGACGTTGTTCGGCGGGGACGGCAACGACCTGCTCATCGACTCCGGGACCGGCGGGTTCAACACGCTGACCGGCGGAACCGGGGACGACACGTTGGTCTTGGGGCTGGACGGCCCGGCCACCCTGTACGGGGCGGGCGGGACCGACGTGAGCCTCCCCGGCGGGGGCGGCGGGCACTACGACCTGGCCGCCGGCGGGGACGGCAACGACCTCCTCATCGCCGCGCACTCGGCCGACGCCCCGACCCTGTTCGGGGCGGCCGGCGACGACACCCTGTTCACCGGCGCGGACAGCACCGCGGCCGTCGGCGGGGACGGCAACGACGTGCTCGTGGCGACCGGCGCGGCCACCGCCGCGACCCTGTACGGCGGGGCCGGCAACGACACTCTGGTCGGCGGCCTGACCGACGGGTTCACCCTGCCCGGCGGGTCCGGCGGGCCGACCGTGCCGGGCGGGTCCGGCGGGCCGACCGTCGTCCTACCGGCCGGCGGCCCCGTCCGCGCCACGCTGTACGGCGGCGACGGTAACGACACGATTTACACCGGCGGCCGCGGCGGGTCGGCGAGCGGGGACGGCGGGGACGACACCCTCGTCGCCGTCTCCTCGGCCGACAACCCCACGCTGTACGGCGGGGACGGGAACGACACCCTGACCCTGCCCACCCTCGGCACCACGTTCACCCTCACTGTCGCCGGCCGACCGGTCGTGCTGGTCGCCACCGGCGGCGGCGGCACCCTGTACGGCGGGGCCGGCAGCGACACCCTCGTCGGCGGGGGCGGCCGCGACGGGGTGCTCCTGGACGGCGGGGCCGACGGTGATTTGCTCGCCGTGACCGGGGCCGACGGCACCCTGTACGGCGCGGCCGGCAACGACACCCTGGTCGCGGGCGGGCGGCACGACCAACTCGACGGCGGCGACGACAACGACGTGCTCGTCGCCCGACCGTCGGCCGACGCCCCGACCCTGTACGGCGCGGCCGGCAACGACACCCTGCTCGGCTCCGGCGGCACGCACGCCGTCCTGGCCGGCGGCGACGGCGACGACCGACTCGTCGTCACCGGCGGGGACGCCCCCACCCTGTACGGCGGGGCCGGGAACGACGACCTCCTCGTCGTCTCGGCGGCCGGCAACGTGCTGGCTTACGGCGGGGACGGCAACGACACCCTGACCCTGGGCAGCACCGCCGACCAGACCTTCCTGGCCGGAACCCCGTTCGCCGACGCCGTCCGGCCGGCCGCCTCGAACGCGGCGACCCTGGTCGGCGGCAGCGGCAACGACGCGGTGACGGTCCTGGCCGGCGACCGCGCCCTCGTGGCCGGGAACGACGGCGACGACGTGGTGAGCCTCCGCGGCGGGACCGGCCACGTTGCCGTCGGCGGGGCCGGCGCGGACACCCTCGCCGATTTCTCCCCGCTCGGCGGCAACACGCTGCTCGGCGGCGACGGCAACGACACGCTGGCCGCGGCCGGGAACGCCAACGACGCCCTCGGCGGGGACGCCGGCGACGACACCCTGATCGCCGCGAACGCCACCGGCACCCGGCTGTACGGGGCGGCCGGCAACGACACCCTGCTCGTCGGCCTGACGGCCCCGCGGACGCTCGCCGTCGGGCCGGAAGTCGCCGTCACCGTGTCGGGAGGTGGGGCGGCCGATTTCACCCTGCCGACCGGCGGGGGGCAATCGAACGTGGCCTACGGGAACGAGGGCGACGACACCCTGGAAGCGACCGGCGGCAGCGGCCACCTGCTCCTCGGCGGCGACGGCAACGACGCCCTGACGGTCCGCGGCGCGGCCCAGACCGACCTGTACGGGCTGACCGGGGCCGACACGTTGACCGCGGAAAGCGGCACCGATTTGAACCTGTTCGGCGGCGACGGGGGCGACGCGTTCACCGCGGCCGGCGGGACCGGGGTCAACCTGTACGGCGAACTCGGCAACGACACCCTGACCGTGTCCGGCGGCGACCTCGTCCGGGCCTACGGCCTGACCGACGACGACCGGCTCACGACCAGCGGCGGCACCCGGGTCGCCCTGTACGGCGGGTACGGCGCGGACGCGGTCGGCAGTACCAGCGCGAACCCGGCCGAGTTGTGGGGCGGCCGGGGGAACGACTTCCTCAGTAGTTCCGGCCGGGCCGACGACGTGCTGTTGGGCGAGGAGGGCGACGACTACTACAAGATCGGGGCACCGCTCGCCGCCGTCGCCCTGACGCTCGACGAGGTCCGCAAGGTGGCCGACAAGGGGCCGGCCGACGACTCGTCCGGCCTGGGCACCGACACCATCGACCTGTCGGCCCTGCCGTCGGCGAACCTGAACCTGTCCGTGGTGGCCGGGCTGTCGGCCGACCCGGCGTTCCTCCAGGCGGTGACCCCGGGGCTGCTCGGCGTCTTCCTGTTCGGCCGGTTCGAGAACGTCGTCGGCACGGCCGGCAACG
The DNA here is from genome assembly GCA_025362195.1 of Fimbriiglobus sp. Lineage (GTDB taxonomy): Bacteria > Planctomycetota > Planctomycetia > Gemmatales > Gemmataceae > Fimbriiglobus. Next base: position 8,669 of record JANYHV010000414.1, read on the forward strand.
ACGCCCTGACCGGGAACGCGGCCGACAACATTCTCGTCGGCGGCGGCGGGGACGACGTGCTGACCGGCAACGGCGGCAACGACACCCTGGCCGGCGGCGACGGCCGCAACACCCTGACCGGCGGGGCCGGGAACGACACCTTCCGGCTGTCCGGCACCCTGGCCGGGACCGACGCGGTCAACGACCCGAGCGCGACGGACCGGGACGTTCTCGACTTCTCCGGCCAGACGGCCGGGGTGAGCGTGGACCTGTCGGCCGCCGGGCCGCAAGCCTACGGCCCCGGCGGCGTCCGCGCGTACACGCTGGTCGGGTTCGTCGAAGGGGCCGTCGGCACCGCCTTCGACGACACCTTGATCGGCACGGCCGGGCCGAACTCGATCGCCGGCGGCGCGGGCAACGACCTCCTCGTCGGCGGCGACGGCAACGACACCCTCGACGGCGGAACCGGCAACGACACGGTGGACGGCGGCACGGGCAACGACGACTTCATCGAGAACCCCGGCAGCACCGACCGCTTGATCGACGCCGGCGGGACCGACACGCTCGACTTCTCCCAGGCGCGGGCCGGCATCGCCGTGGACCTCGCCCTCGCCGCCGGGCAGGTGCAGGCGGTGGACGCGTTCGGCAACGGGGTGGCCCTGACCGGCACGTTCGAGAACGTCGTCGGCAGCAGCTACGCCGACCGCATCCTGGGGAACGCGGCCGACAACGGCCTGACCGGGTTGGGTGGGAACGACTACCTGGTCGGCGGCGGCGGCACCGACGTGGTCCGCGGCGGCGGCGTCCAGGTCGTGTTCCTCGACTTCGACGCCGAGACCAAGCCGTTCCAGCGGGCCTACTCGACGGCCGAGCGGGCCGCCGTGCAGGCCGAACTGGCGGCCATCTACGCCGGGTTCGACGTGACCTTCACGCAGTCCGCGACCGCCGCGGGGCTGGGGAGCGTCCCGGTCGGCGGCCAGTACGTCACGGTCTTCTTCAACAAGGGCGTCGCCGGCGGCGGGTCCGGCGACCTGGACGCCCGCAACCTGTCGTTCGGCGGGGAAATCAGCGTCAACGCGGTCGATCTGCTCACCGGCATTCCGGGCAAGACCCCGACCTTGACCTCTGCCAACGTCGTCAGCGTCTCCGCGGCTGTCGCCGGGCACGAACTCGGCCACCTCCTCGGGCTGCGGCACTTCGACGCCTTCGGCCCGGTCGGCAGCGGCATCTACGTGCCCGACGCCGGGTTCGGCCCGGACCGCTTCCGGCCGAGGTACACCGGGCCGGCGACCGCCCTCGACACGGTCCTGCACCTGCTCGCCTCGCCCGACGCGCTGGGCGTGCCGACGACTTTCGCCGCCGCGGGGGTCGAGATCGGGCCGCGCGAGGCGCTCAAGTTGGCGTTCGACTGGAACGGCGTCACGGTCGCCGAGCCGGCCGGCACCCACGCTACGCCGGGCACCGCCGTGGCCCTCGGCACCCTGCCGGGGCTGAGCGTCCCGGACGCGCGCCGGACGCGCGTCGGCCAGGCCCCGATCAGTTACGCCGCCGGGGCGATCAGTGTCACCGGCAGCCTGGACCCGGGCAGCGCCGACGTGTACTCGTTCACCGGCGCGGCCGGCCAGGTGTTCACCTTCGAGTTGATCTCGCGGACCCCGAACCGCTACCGCGGCCTGTCGTTCGACGGGGTGTTGGCCGTGGTCGGCGCGGACGGCACGCCGATCACCCCGGCCAACTGGGCCGGCCCGGCCGTGAGCGACGACGACTTCGAGTCCCAGGACAGCCTGCTCCTCGACCTACAACTCCCGGCCGGCGGCACGTACTACCTGCGGGTGACGGGGTTCGACGCCGCGCAGGGCGGCCGGTACGAACTGTTCGGCTACACGCTGACCGCCGGGGCCGACCGCGGGACCGGCGACACCCTCGTCGGCGGCGACGGGGCGGACGTGCTCATCGGCGGCCGCGCCCCGGACCTGTTCGTCATCCCGGTGGACGGCCGCCAGAACACCGTGCAGGCGTTCAACCCCAAGGCCGTCGTGGACGCCCGCCTGGTCTTCGACTACAGCGCGGCCAACGTCACCGGCACGGCGAACATCCTGTTCGGCACGAACGCCGCGCCGGCCTTCCCGACCCCGGCCGGCCCGTTCACGGTCAACGAAGGCGGCCTGCTCGACTTCACGGCCGCGGCGACCGACAGCCCCGGCGACGCGCTGACGTACTCGCTGGTCGGCGCGGTGCCGGCCGGGGCGAGCGTCGACGCGGCCACCGGCCGGGTCCAGTGGGTGCCGGCCGACGACGGCGCGGTCACTCTGACCGTCCGGGCGACCGACGCCGGCGGGCTGTTCGCCGATTTACAGGTGCAAGTCACCGTCACCAACGTCGCCCCGACGCCGCGCGTCGTCGGCCTGCCGGCGGCGAGCGTCCCCGAGGGCACGACCGTGGCACTGACCGCGGCGGCGGCCGACCCGTCGTCCGCCGACACCGCCGCCGGGTTCGCCTACTCCTGGTCCGTGACCGGGCCGGCGGGCACCACCCGGACGTTCACCGGGGCCACGCTCACGATGCCGACGCTCGACAGCGGCGCGTACACCGTCACCCTGACCGCCGTCGATAAGGACGGCGGCAGCCGCTCCACGGCAGCGATCCCCGTGATCGTGGACAACGTCGCCCCGACGGTGACGCTCACCCCGACGCCGACGGCCGTCGATCAGGGCCAGTCGGTGACGTTCGCCGCGGTCGCCACCGACCCCGGCCCGCGCGACACGTTAACCTACGCCTGGGCGGTCAACGGCGTGCCGGTGGCCGGGGCGACCGGCCCGACGCTGACCCTGGTGCCGCGCGTCAGCGGGCCCCTGAGCGTCACCGTAACGGTCACCGATTCGGACGGCGCGGCCACCCCGGTGACGGCGACGGTCGCAGTCCGCGACGTGGCCCCGACGCTCGCGGCCGTGACCGGCCCGACGGCGACGACCGAGGGCACCCCGGTGACGTTCGCCACCAGCTTCACCGACCCGGGCAGCGTGGCGGCCGGCGGCGTCGAGCGGTACACCGTCCGCTGGCACGTCCGGGCGGCCAACGGGCAAGTCGTTCCCGACGGCGTGACCACCGCGGCCGCGGCCGGGGCGTCCACCTTCACTTTCACCCCGACGGACAACGGCCCGTACACGGTCACGGCGAGCGCGACCGAGGAAACCCCGGACGCCGCCGCGTCGGCCGCCAACGCGCCGACCCTGACCGTCGCCAACGTCGCCCCGACGGCGACCGGCGTGACCGGCCCGACCGCGCCGAGCGAAGGCGCGACCGGCACCTACTCGCTGGCCGGCCCGACGGACGTGTCGGCGGCCGACCGCGCGGCCGGGCTGCACTACTCGTTCGCGCTCACCCCCGCCGGACTGGCGACCAGCTACCTCGCAGCGGGGAGCAACTCGTTCGCCTACGCCTTCCCGGACGACGGGGGCTACACGGTGTACGCCCGGGTGTTCGACAAGGACGGCGGCGTCACCGATTACCTCCTACCGGTGGCCGTGGCGGGCGTGGCCCCGACCGGCACCCTCGGCAACGCCGGGCCGGTCGCCGAGGGCAGCCCGGTGGCCGTCGGGTTCACCGGCGTCGCCGACCCGTCGCCGGCCGACACGACCGCCGGGTTCCGCTACAGCTTTGCCCTGACGGCCGGCGGACTGGCGACGACTTACGCCGCCGCCGGCCCGTCCGCCAGCGCCAGCTTCACCTTCGCGGACAACGGCATCGCCACCGTGTACGCCCGGGTCTTCGACAAGGACGGCAAGTCCACGGACTACCAGACCCCGGTGACGGTGACCAACGTGGCCCCGACGGCGACCGGCGTGACCGGCCCGACCAGCGTGCCCTACGGCCAGACCGGGCCGTACGCGCTGGCCGGGCCGTTCGACGCGTCCGGCGTGGACGCGGCCTCGCTCCGGTTCAGCTTCGCCCTGACCGTGGCCGGGCTGGCGACGACCTACGCCGGGGCGTCGGCCGCCAACGCGTACGCGGTCGCCTTCCCCGACAACGGCACGTTCACCGTGTTCGCGCAAGTCTTCGACAAGGACGGCGGGGTGAACCTGTACTCGACCGCCGTGACCGTCACCAACACCGCCCCGCGAACGGTTTCGGCCGGCGGGCCTTACGCCATTATCGAGGGCGGCGGCTTGACCCTGACCGGGTCGGCGACCGACGCCCCGGGCGACCTCGCCAGCCTGGCCTACTCGTGGGACGTGAACGGCGACGGCACCTTCGGCGACGCGACCGGGGCCACCCCGACCCTGACCTGGGCGCAACTCGTCGCCCTGGGCATGAACGACAGCACCGCCGGGCGGACGGTGAGCCTCCGCGTCACCGACCGCGGCGGACTGACGTCGGCCGTCGCCACGACGACCTTGAGCATCGCCGACGTCGCCCCGACGGCGACCGGCGTGACCGGCCCGGCCGCCGCGACCGCCGGGGTCGCCGCGACGTACACCCTGACCGGAGTCGCCGACCCGTCCCCGGTGGACGCGGCGACGCTCCGGTTCAGCTTCGCCCTGACCGCCGCCGGGCTGGCCGCGACCTACGCCTCCGCCGGCACGACCAACGGCTTCGTCACCACCTTCACCGCCGCCGGCGGGTACACCGTCTTCGCCCGGGTTTACGACAAGGACGGCGGCGTCGCCGCGACCTCCACGCTGGCCGTGACGGTGACCGTCGCCACCCCGGTGTTCGTCAGCGGCGGCGACCTGTACGTGATCGGCACGGCCGGGAACGACTCGATCTTCGTCAACCCGGCCGCCGGCGGGCAACTCGGCGTGGTGCGGAACGGCGTGAGCTACGGGCCGTTCGCCGTGCCCGGCACGATTCGCGTCACCGCCTTCGAGGGCAACGACACCGTCACCGTCGGCGCGACCGTCGCCCGCCCGGCCGTCATCGATGGCGGGGCCGGCAACGACACCCTCAACGGCGGGGCCGGCAACGACACCCTCGTCGGCGGCACCGGCAACGACTCGCTGGCCGGCAACGGCGGCACCGACAGCCTGAGCGGCGGGGCCGACAACGACACCCTGGACGGCGGCACCGGCAACGACTGGATGGACACCGGCGACGGCACCAACGTCGCCTGGGGGGCCGACGGCAACGACACCATCCTCGGCGGGTCCGGGAACGACAGCATCACCGGCGACGGCGGGGACGACCTCATTAACGCCGGCGACGGGAACAACACGATTTACGCCGCCGACGGCAACGACACGGTGACGTCCGGGTCCGGGAACGACAGCATCACCGGCGACGCGGGCACCGACGCGATCAACGGCGGGGCCGGCAACAACACCGTCTGGGGCGGGGCCGGCAACGACACGATCACGACCGGCGGCGGCAACGACAGCGTCGGCGGCGACGCCGGGGACGACCTCATCAACGTCGGGGCGGGGAACAACACCGCCTGGGGCGGGGCCGGGAACGACACGATCACCGCCGGGGCCGGGAACGACAGCATCGGCGGCGACGCCGGCGACAACTCGATCAACGCCGGGGACGGCAACAACACGGTCTGGGCCGGCGCGGGCAACGACACCGTGACCGCCGGGACCGGGGACAACCTGGTCGGCACCGACGGCGGCAACGACCGCATCACCCTGGGCAACGGCAACAACACCGTGTACGCCGGGGCCGGGGACGACACGATCTCCACCGGGGCCGGGAACGACAGCATCACCGGGGACGACGGGAACGACAGCATCTCCGCCGGGGCGGGCAACGACACGATCTCCGGCGGAGCGGGGAACGACGCCCTGGACGGCGGGGCCGGTTTCCTCGACCGCATCGACGGCGGGGCCGGCAACGACGCGATCACCGACCCGGACGGCGTCGTCCTCGTCGGCGGCGGGGCCGGCAACGACGCCGTCGCCGTCACCTTCGCCGCCGGCTGGACGGCCGGCGGGGCGACCGCGACCGTGTCCGGCGGGGCCGGCAACGACGCGGTCAAGATCACCGGCACCGGGGGCACCCTCAAGCTCGACGTGGCCGGCGACGACGGCACCGACCGGGTCGAGTTCTACGGCACCTGGGTCGGGTCGGTCGCGGCCCACGGCGGCAGCGGCACCGACGTTCTCAAGAAGAGCGGCACCACCGGCCCCCTGACCTGGGACGGCTTCGAGACCTTCGAGTAACCCGCCGGCGGTTTGAGGCGGAGCCGAAAACCCGGCCGGGACCGTCCGACCTCGATAGCACAGACCCATGCACGTTCTCTTCGTCCACCAGAACTTCCCGGCCCAGTTCGGCCCGCTCGCCTTCCGGCTGGCGGCCACGCCCGGGTGGTCGTGTACGTTCGTCAGCCAGAAGGCCGAGGGCACCGTCCGCGGGGTGCGGTGCGTCAAGTACCACCTGACCGGCGGGGCGACCGAGAAGTCGCACTACTGCAGCCGCACCTTCGAGAACGCCGTCTGGCACGCCCACGCCGTGTCCGAGGCACTGGCCAAGCACCCCGACATCAAGCCGGACGTGATCGTCGGGCACAGCGGCTTCGGCTCGACGCTGTTCTTGCCCGAACTGTACCCCGGCGTGCCCGTAGTCAACCTGTTCGAGTACTTCTACCGGACGACCGGGAGCGACCTGGACTTCCGCCCGGACTTTCCGAGCCGGCCACTCGACCGCCTCCGCGCCCGCGCCCGCAACGCCATGATCCTGCTGGACCTCGACACGTGTTCGCTCGGGTATTGTCCGACCGACTGGCAGCGGAGCCTGTTCCCCCCGGAGTACGCGGGCAAGCTCCGGTCGGCGTTCGACGGGGTGGACACGGCCGTCTGGACGCCCGACCCGACGGCCCCCCGCCGGGTGGCCGGCCGCGACCTCCCGGCCGGGACGAAGCTGGTCACCTACGTCGCCCGGGGCATGGAGTCGATGCGCGGCTTCGACCTGTTCATGCGGGCCGCCCAGGCGCTCGCCGACCGCCGGCCGGACGTGGTCTTCGCGGTCGTCGGCCAGGACCGCGTCTGCTACGGCGGGGACGACAAGTTCACCGCCGGCAAGACGTTCAAGGAGTGGGTCCTGAGCCGGGGCGTGTACGACCTGAGCCGGTTCGTGTTCACCGGCCTGATCCCGGAGGCCGAGTTGGCGAAGCTGTTCGCCGTCACCGACCTGCACGTCTACCTGACGGTCCCGTTCGTCCTGAGCTGGTCGCTGTTCAACGCCCTGGCGTGCGGGGCGACGGTCCTGGCCAGCGACACGGCCCCGGTCCGCGAGTTGGTGGCGCACGGGGTGACCGGCCTGCTCACGCCGTTCTTCGACCCCGACGCCCTGGCCGAGGCCGCCGGCCGCGTCCTCGACGACCCCCCGGCGTACCGCCACCTGGGCGAAGCCGGCCGCGACCTGGTCCACTCCCGGTACGCCCTGGACGTCTGCCTGCCCCGCTTCGTGAACCTGTTGCACGAAGCCCGGGACGCCAGTCGTTGACGGGCGCGCCGGGGTTTCGACCCAAGTTCCCGGCGGGCGGCGGGCCGACACCTGGCAGTTGAGGACCTCTCGGCCCTCGACGACTCGTCCCGGAGGATGGCGTGGACGCGGGCCCACCCGCGCCACACCGTGATCCACCCCGGCGGGTGCGGCCGCGGGTCCTTCAGCCCCCCCCGGCCCGGGCCACCGCCACCCGGAACTCCGCCACCGTGTCCGACACCACCCGGCCCGACGGCATCCGCCGCTCGCCGGGACTGACGGCGGGCTGCCCCCGCAGCAGACTCGTCACCCGGCCGTCAGGCGTTTCAGCGCGGCGGGCAGCGGCGAGCGGAGGCTGATGAGCTTTTCGGTCACGGGGTGCGGGAAGTGGAGTTCGCAGGCGTGCAGGGCGAGGCGGCCGGCGGGGTCGAACCCGGTGCCGTAGATCGAGTCGCCGACGACGGGGTGGCCCAGCGCCGCGAAGTGGACGCGGATCTGGTGCTTGCGGCCGGTCAGGAGTTCGATTTCGACCAGGGACACGCCGTTGACGCTCTTCAAGACCTTGTACTTCGTGCGGGCCAGCTTCGCCCCCGGTTCGCTCGACACGCAGCGGCGCATCTTCAAGTCGCGGCCCTCGTGCAGGTAGTCCTCGACCAGCCCCTCGGCGTCGCGCGGCGTGCCCTCGACGACGGCCTGGTACCGCTTCGTGAGCTGGTCCCAGTCGGCCTGCAGGGTCTCGCGCAGCTCCAGGGAGTGGGCGAACATCAAGAGTCCCGACGTGTCGCGGTCGAGGCGGTGGACCACCACCGGCGGGCTGAGCCGGCGCGACTCGCGGTCGGCGCTGAGCCACGAGTACGCCGTGTCGAGCTTCTCGGCCTCGGTCGCCACGCTCAGCAGCCCGGCCGGCTTGTCCAGCACGGTGACCGCGGCATCGGCGTAGGCGACGGCGATGCCGGCGCGTTCGAGCATCGTCGGCGGCTTCGGCTTGGGACTCGCCGCGGCGACGGCGACGCGGTCCCCTGGACTAAGGGCGTGGTCGTGCCGGGTCACGGACTTGCCGTTGACGTGGACGCGGCCGTCGGCCAGCCACTCCTTGACCTTGGTCCGGCTCATCGGCTTGAGCGCGGCCAGAAGCCACGGCAGCAGGGGGCCGGGTTCGGTCGGGGCGGGCAGGCGTTCTTCGGCCACGGGCGGACTCTTCGGAGCGTTGCGGGTCATTGCCACTTCACCGTCAGCTTACCGTCCCGGCGGGCCTTCCGCTCGATCCACATCAGGGTTCGCGCGGCCAGGGATAAGAATACGACGGACAGCCCGGCCAGGATGACGAGTTCGGTCGTCACCGGCAAGAACCCGTCCCGGCCGAACAGGACTTGCCGCATCGCGTCCATGCCGGCCGTGAGCGGGATGAACAGGGCCAACCCCGGCAGGGCGAAGTGGACCATCGTGCCCAGGGCCTTGACCGGGAAGTTCATGCCGGTGAACAGGTAGACCGGCTCTTGCAACAGGTTGACCGTGTGCCACGCCTCGCGGCCGAACAGCAGGAAAACCGACGCGAACACCATGCCCAGGCCGTACAGGGCGGTCATCGTCAGCGAGAAGACGAGCAGGAGTAGCCACCAACTCGACGGCTGGACCGGCACCTGGAAGAGCAGCATCCCGGTGAACACGATGGTCAGCGCGCGGACCAGGGTCGTCGTCATGCCGCCCAGCGCCATGCCGGCCAGGACGCCCATCATCGGGGCGGGGGCCATGACGTACAGTTCGAGGTTGCCGCTGTCCCGCTCCCAGTACAGGTGCGCGCCCATGCTCCACAGGACGTTCAGCCAGAAGGTCGTCATGGCGGTGCCGAGGATGACGTACCCGACGTACTCGGGCGGGGCGTTCATCGCCTTGTACGCGTAGGCGAACGCCGACACGGACAGGACGGGGAGGAGGGTTTCTTGCAACAACCAGGTACGGTTGCGGGTCATCCAGATCATCCGCGGGTAGGCCCGCGCCAGCATGGCCATGATGAACAAACGGAACGTCTCGGGCATGGGCAATCCTTGAGAGCTATGACAAAACAATTCACCGCAGAGGGCACAGGAGGGCGCGGAGAAATCCCAAAACCGAGGAGAGCTAAAACCGGAGTACCAGCCTGACGACGCATGGTTTTAACACTGCTTCGTGCCTTTCTCTCGCGCGCTCTCGCGCCCTCTGCGGTGAATCGGTTTTTCTGCGGAGGGGCAAGCTGCTAGACGGCCACGGCGGGTTCGGTCAGCCGGCGGCCGACGAGTTCGAGGAAGACGTCTTCGAGCGTCGGCTCGACTTTGGTCAGGTTCAAGATTTTCGCCCCGCTGGCCACGACCGCCTGGACGACGGCCCCGATGGCCGACTCGTGGTCGAGCGCGACCTTGACCTCGACCGTCGTCGGCGTCTCGGTCGCGGTTACGGTGTGGACGCCGGGGGTGCCGCGCAGGTCGAGCGGTCGGCCGGGCGTCAAGCTCAGCGCGAACATCGGGAACTCCTGGACGCGGCGCTTCAAGTTGGCCGGGGTGTCGCAGGCGAGCACCTTGCCGCGGTCGATGATGGCGAGACGGTCGCACAGTTCGTCGGCCTCGGCCATGTAGTGGGTCGTCAGCAACAGGGTGCGTTCGGGCCGCTCGGCCATCCACTCTTTGATGAACCCGCGAATCGCCCGCGCGGCGGTCACGTCGAGGCCCAGGGTCGGCTCGTCGAGGAAGAGGATTTTCGGATCGGTGAGGAAGCCGCGGCAGAAGTTCATCTTCTGCCGCTGGCCGGTCGAGAGGTGGCTGACCCGGCTGTTCGCCTTCTCGGTCAGGCCGACCACGTCGAGCATCTTGTCCGCCCGCGTCTTCCAGTCGGCGTTGGTCACCCCGTAGATGCGGCTGAACAGCCAGAGGTTCTCGCGGACCGTCAGGATGCCGTACCCGGACGACTCGCCGCCGGACACGACGTTGATGCGCGGGCGGATGGCGTACGGGTCTTCGATCACGTCGTGCCCGTCCACCCAGGCCCGGCCGCCGCTGGGCGAGAGCAGCGTCGTGAGGATTTTGATGAGTGTCGTCTTGCCCGCGCCGTTCGGGCCGAGCAGGCCGAACAGTTCGCCGGGGCGGACTTCCAAGCTGACCCCGGCGAGGGCGACGAACTCGGCCTCGGCCGGTGCCTTGCGGAGCCAGCCCTTGCGGCCCTTGCGGTACGTGCGGGTTAGGTCTTCGGTGCGGATCGCGGGCGTGTCCATGCCCGAATTATAGTTGGGAGTCACTGACCGAAAACCGATTTGCCGCAGAGGGCACATGAGGGCGCGGAGAAAGACGAAATGCCGAGAAAATTCGTAACTGAGTGGGTTTTCCGAACACACTCTTCACCGAAGTTGCACCCTCTCGCCGAGTGGTTTTCGCACGAATTGTTCCCTTTCTCCGCGTCCTCTGCGCCCTCTGTGGTGAAATGTATTCTGCCCAATGTCTACCCCCGCTTCCGGGCGATCGTCACCGTGTCGAACGCGCACTCGGCGGGGAACTTGAACTTGTCGAGCAGCTTGAACGCCCGGCGGACGAACGGCTCCTGGTGGTCCGGCGACCGGCCGGGGATCGCCCGGTTGAATTCCTTCGCCTCCAGGGACTCGAACGTACACGCGACCACGTCCAGGCCGGCGTCGTCGCACAGGGCGCGCATCCCTTCGGGGTAGATCCGCCAGCAATCGACCGGGGCTTCGTGGTACGGCCAGCTCACCGGGTTGATCGTAATCACCAGCCCGCCCGGCTTGCAGACGCGGGCCACTTCCCGCATCCAGACCCAAATCTTGCGGACGTGCTCGATCACCTGGCCCGACAGGACCACGTCGTACGTGTCGGCCGGGATCGGGAAGTGGTACTCCTCGGTCAGCGTAAAAGTCGTGGGAAAGTCGCGCGGGAAATCGACCGTGTCCCACGTCAGGGTGCCGGCCGGGTCGGCGATCTTGCGGTAGTTCGACGGCGACAGGTCCGGCCCGATTTCGAGGATCTTGCGGCCGGCCGGGAAGTGCTCGCGGGCGTACTTGTCGAAGAGCAGTTTGCTGTTGGTGTGCACGGTTCAGGCTCGGGGTCGGGGCGACGGCGCGTCAGGGAGACGATTGTAGCAACCCGGAGCACCCCGTCGGTGGCTCCGCCGCAGGCGAACTCCCGGCGAACGGGTGGACGATTGGGGAATTGTGTAGAATCTGTGAGGAAGTCGGCTTCTATCGAGGCCGTAACGTATGCTACACTTGAAAATGAGCGAGTTTTCACCAGGGGACGAGTTATGAGTCGGGTGG
>JANYHV010000452.1 GCA_025362195.1 Fimbriiglobus sp.
CTCCGGACGCGGATCATCGGCCTGGCAGGCATCCACGAGCGGGACATCATCAGCCGGGAACAGTGCTTCGCCTACCACTACGCTTGCTGGCCGAAGCCCTACAGAACTAGCGACCTTGTGCGCATGGCGGAGGAAGCCCACCGAATAGCGTGCGACGGCGCACTGACAGGCATCGTGCCGCCGGCAAGCAATGTTTTCGTAGAAGAAGCTACACCTTTCTTCCCGCTACCACCGGCATCGCCATCAACTGAGATACACGCGGACAACGCACAGTCTCTTGGATCGGTGAAGAGCAACGGCGCGCAAACAGCCAACAAGGTCAAAGGTAAGAACATCGACGCCAAGATGCTGCAAATCACTGCTAATAATCGACTCTCGCACGGGTGGACCGCGAAAATGTGGGCTTTGCACTTGGGTTGCGCGGAGAGCACCGTGAAAGAATCGAAGACGTGGAAGGAGCACTTGAAGGCAGTGCGTGCCATGCAGAAAGTTGATGCTGCCGAGCGTATGGGTGACAAGCGGAAACGCCGTAAAGGTTGACCCGGATTCCGACCGGCCGGCACTTCATTCCGACCGGGGCGAAAAATCTACAAATCGCGTTCGGCCTGGTTTTCTAAGACAAATCCAGGCCGCCTACTTTCCAACCGCGACGGGGATTCCGACCGACCGCGGTAGTGGTGAAAGGAGGTGCGGCCATGCCCACCCGAACGCCGAAGGCGGAATTGCTCTCGCCAAACCCGACCGACCCGCCGTTCCTGATCGCCATCCTCATCGGGGCGATGAAGACTGGCGACAAGTTGATGGTCGGACTCGCCCGCGACTGGCTAGCCGAGCAAGGCATCCGAATCACGATTGCGAAGGACGCCTACGCCCTTCGCCTTGCTGAACCCGCTCCGCCCCCGACGGCCGTGCAAGCGAAGGGGGGCATCAGCCGTGATTGACGTTCTCTCATTGCTGCCCACCGTGGCGCTCAAGATCGACCCCGCGGCCTTCACCGAGGAACCGCCGCTCGTGGTCGATGCGCGGCGACTCGCGAAGTTGCTTGGCGCGGGCGTCCGCACCGTCCGGACCTGGGACGCCGCCGGCAAGCTCCCCAGTCCTGTCCGCCTTGGCGGCAAGGTTGTTTGGCGCGCGGACGAAATCCGCGACTGGCTCGCCGCCGGCGCTCCCCGCCGGGAAGAGTGGCAAGCCCGCCGCGCCGCGGCCCGCAAGTAACTGACCCAATCGCGCGGCCGCGTCACCTGCCGCCGGGCTAAGCCGACTCCGAATCGCACGACTCACCCGCAACTGGCGCGAACCTGGCACACCGCCGGGGCCGCCCTTCGCCACCTTTTATCGAGGACTCATCGTGGACTTGACCAACGCCTACAACGCCAACGGCATGCCGCCGGGCGGCATCGACGCCTTCGACAGCACGGCCCCGGCACCCGAGTACGCGCCGCTCCCGCCGGGCACCTACGCGGCACGCGTCGGGCGCGGCGAGTATTGCAGCACGAAGGCCGGGGCCGAGGCCTACCGCATCCGCTTCGAGGTGACCGAGGGCGAGCACGCCGGCAACACGGTCACGCGCACCTGGACGTTCGGACCGAAGGCGCTGCCGTACACGCGGCGCGACCTTGCAACGTTCGGCCTGACCACCAAGACGCACTTGCTTTCCCCGTTCCCCCGCGCCGGGGCGGAGTGCGTCGTCCGGCTCGTGGTCGCGCTGCAACAGGGCAACGATGGCCGCACGATGAACGACATCAAGCGCATCGACGTGCTGGGTCTGACGGACTCCCCAGCCGCGGCGTTCGGCCTGGGCGACGAGCCGGAGGGGGGGCCGAAGTCGTGACGGACTCCCCGTACCGCGTCGGCGCGTTCGTGTGCGGCCCGCCGACTTCGCCCCGCGACCTCGTGCGTCACGGCGAGTTGCTGGCCGCCTACGCCGACGGGGCCATCGGCGACGAGCGCGAAGCGTACCTCTCGCACTTCGCGTTCGGAGCGGAGATGCAGGCCCACTACAAGGCGAACCGCAACAGCGTGGCCGGGTTCGCCGGCCCGTGCGCGGCGCGGTGGGTCGTCCTCGACATCGACCGGCCGGAACTCGCGGTCGCTCTGGAAGACGCCCGCCGGCTGCTGCAAGCCGTCACGCGGCGTTACCCCGAGACCGAGGGCGACGTGCCGGTCTACTTCTCCGGCAACAAGGGCTTCCACGTCCTGGTCGAACTGGCGCACGGCCCGCCGCCGGCCGTCGGCTTCCAGCACACCCCCCGGACGTTCGCCGAGGCGCTCGCCGCGCTCGCCGGGGTGGCGATCGACGCGGGCATCTACGACGTGAACCGGCTCGTGCGGCTGCCGAACACCCGGCACCCGAAGACCGGGCTGTTCAAGCGGCGCATCGACTCCGAAACCCTGTTCCGCCTGGAATTGCCGGGCATCCTCGAAACGGCGAAGCGGGCTTCGGGCGACGGCATCCCGACCGTGCGGTTGCCCCCCGCGCAGTTAGCGAAGGACTGGGCAGCGGCTGAGCGACACGCCGCCGGCATGGCAGAAGCCCGCGCGGCCGTGCGCCGGGAGTGCGGCACCGCCGACGCGCGGGCACCCCGCGACCTCATCGACCTGTTGCGCTTCGGCGTGGCCGATGGTGAGCGACACATGACGCTGTTCCGCGTCGCCGCCTGGATGGTCGAACAGGGCGCTGGCACCGACTTTACCCGACTGTTCTTGACCGAAGCGGCGGGCGACTTGGGTCTACCGCCGGACGACGTGGCGCGGCAAATAAAATGCGGCGTGGGGCACGCCCTCAAGCAACAACAGTCCGAAGGGGGGCAGTCCCCGTGACGCCCAACTTCACCACCGGGGCGGACCTGTTCGGCGCGTGGCTCGCCGACGTGGAGCGCGGCACGCCGCCGGTGCGCTTCGCCCTCGAAGCCCCCTTCGCCTGTCTGGACATCCGCCCCGGCCGGATGGTCCTGTTCGGCGGCGCGCCCGGCAGCGGCAAGACGGCGGCGCTGATGCAAGTCGCCATCGACTTGCTGCGGCTGAACCCGGCGGCGCGGCTGCTCGTGGCGAACGTCGAGATGTCGCCGACGCTGCTGCTGGAGCGCGTCGCGTCCCGACTGGCCGCCGTGCCGCTCACGTCGATCATGAACCGCGTCATGGCGGCCGACGAACTCGACCGGGTCCGGGCGGCCGTGGCGTCGCTCGGGGCCGTCGCCGGCCGGCTGGCGTTCCTGAACGCGCCGTACTCCCTGGAGCACGTCGCCGCCGCCGGCACCGAGTTCAACGCGAACGTCCTGATGCTCGACTACATCCAGCGGTTCGCCGCCGGGGACGGCGCGAAGTCCCAGCGCGAGCAACTCGACACGGCCGTGTCAACGCTGCGAATGTTCTGCAACGCCGGCGCGGCGGTGATCGTGGCCGCGGCCGTCGCCCGGCAGAAGGACGCGGGTGGGTCGAGCTACAAGGGGTTGGGCCTGGCGTCGTTCCGGG
>JANYHV010000456.1 GCA_025362195.1 Fimbriiglobus sp.
GCGGGTCCGGCCTCACAGAGGCCAGCTACAGAAAACAAGCCGGCTTACGCCGGTCCGGCCTCCCAGAGGCCAGCTACAGAGTACCAAGACCAGGCGGGACGCGATGACTCCGCATCACGAACATTTGCGACGCCTCGACGAAGTGCGTGTGCCACATGCCACATACTTCGTCACAACGTGTACGGCGGGCCGCACCTGCTGCCTGGCGAGCGACGGCTTTCACGCGATTGCTTTAGAAGTCTGGGCCAATTGCGAGAGGCTGTCCGGGTGGGCCGTGGGTCGATACGTGGTGATGCCGGACCACGTCCACTTCTTCGCCGGCGATGTTCGCGCGGAGCGGACGTTGTCGAAGTTTGTCGGCAAGTGGAAGGAGTGGACATCCAAGTATGCGACCCAGCGATTGGGACATGCCCTGCCACTGTGGCAGCCCGAGTTTTTCGACCACGTTGTCCGCTCGTCGGAGAGCCATGAGCAGAAGTGGCAGTACGTCCGCGAGAACCCCGTGCGGGCCGGGTTGGTGAGAGCGGCAGAGGAGTGGCGATGGCAAGGCGAGCTAAACGACTTGCGGTTCGATTGAGCGACAGCGGTTTTGTCCTCTGGTAGCTGGCCTCTATGAGGCCGGACCGGCGTGAACGGGATTGGTTTTCCTGTAGCTGGCCTCTGTGAGGCCGGACCCGCTTCCCAAGGTGGAAGTTGCTGACCCAGGAAGCGTATCCGGCCTCACAGAGGCCAGCTACAGATGACCAAGACAAGACCGGCCTTAGGCCAGTTCCATGAAGACCGACTGCCCCTTTGGTGAGACCCCAACCGATGACCGAAACGCGCGAACTGGCCGACCCCGCGTTCTTCTCCCGCCTCGACGGCGTCGAGCTGCGCGCCCGCGCCGTCGTCGAGGGGTTCCTGCACGGCGTGCACCGCAGCCCGCGGGTCGGGTTCAGCGTCGAGTTCGCGTCGCACCACGAGTACGTGCCGGGCGACGACCCGCGGCACATCAACTGGAAGCTGTACGCCCGCCAGCACCGGCTCTACGTCAAGGAGTTCGACGGCGACACCAACCTCAACCTGTACGTCCTGCTCGACGTGAGCGGGTCGATGGCGTGCGCGAGCCTCGGCCGCAGTAAGCTCGACTACGCGGCGACCCTGGCCGCCGCCCTGGCCCACCTGGCGATCCGGCAGCACGACGCGGCGGGGGTGACGCTGTTCGCCGACCGCGTCCTCGCCAGCCTGCCGCCGCGGGCCTCGGCCCACCAGCAGGCGGAGATTCTCGGGCTGATCCAGAGCGCGGTCCCGCGGGCCACGACGGACGCCGGCCGGGCGATCCACGAGGCGGCCGAGTTGTGCCGGCAGCGCGGCGTCGTGGTCGTCATCTCGGACTGCTTCGACGACGTCGCGCGGATCATGGACGGCCTCGACCACCTGTTGTTTTTGAAGCACGAAGTGGTGCTGTTCCAGGTGCTCGACCCGTGGGAACGCGACCTGCCGCTCGAAGGCAACGTCCGCTTCCGCGACCTGGAGACGGGTGAGACGGTCACCACGCTCAGCGAGGGCGTCCGCGACGGCTACCGGCTCGCCGTCCGGGAGTGGCTGACCGAACTCGACCGCGAGTGCCTCACGCGGGGCGTGGACCGGGTCGAGTTGACGACGGACGACCCGCTCGACCGGGCCTTACAGAGTTACTTCGCGCGGCGGTCGCAGCACTAACGAAGGACGGGCATGGGGTTCATTCAGGCATCGATGTTGGCGGCGCTGGCGGGGGTCGTCCTGCCGGTCGTCGCGCACCTGATCTTCCGCCGGCGGTCCCGGCCGGTGGACCTGGGCACGCTCCGCTTCTTGAAGCTCGCCGTCCGCCACGACACGCGCCGCCGCAAGCTCAAGCGGTGGGCGCTCTTGGCCCTGCGCGTCGGCTGCGTCGCGCTGTTGGCACTCCTGTTCGCCCGGCCGTACCGCGCCGAGCCGGTCGGCGGCGGGGACACCGGGCTGACGGTGATCCTCATCGACCGGTCGGCGAGCATGGGCCGTCAACGCGACGGCGTGCGGCTGATCGACCACGCCCTGCGGAAGCTGCCCGAGGTCGTCGCCGGTGCCCCGGCCCGGTCGCGCGTCGAGGTCGCCTGGTTCGACGCCAAGGCCGAGCCGGTCGGGTCGGCGGACGACGGCCGGGTGGCGCTGGCGGACTTGAAGGCCCCGGAGATTTTGGCGGGCGGCACCGATTACGCCGCCGCGCTGGCCTGGGCCGCCGCGCGGTGCGACGCCGCGCGGGGCAGCGGCCCGCTGGCCGTCCACGTCCTCACCGACTTGCAGCGGTCGGGGTTCGGCACACTCGAGGCGTTCGCGTTCCCCAAGGACGTGCCGGTCCGCGTCTGGGACGCCGGCCCGGCCGCGACCGGCAACGTCGCCGTCACCGAGGTCCGCCCCTTCAGGCTGATGGTGCGGGCCGACCTGCCGACCACCATCCAGGCGACCGTGCTGAACGCGCGGCCGGAGCGGATCGACCAGCTCCCGGTGAGGCTGACGCTCGCCAACGGCGGCAAGGTCGTCACGCTGGCCGGGGTCGCCTCGGCCGCCGCCGGGGCCTCGACGACGGTCGGGTTTGAAACCCCGCCGCTCGGGGCCGGGCTGTGGCAGGGCACTGTTTCCGTCACCGGGGGCGACGGGCTGCCGCTCGACGACGCCCGGCACGTCGCCGTCTTCGCCACCGCCAAGCCCCGGCTGCTGTTGCTCGACGGAGCGGCGCGGGACGTGGCGGTGCTGGGCGAGGCGTACTTCCTGGAGGCGGCTTTGAGGCTGGCCGCGCCGGGCGAAACCAACCCCGACGGGCCGTTCCAGGTGAGCGTCTTCCCCTACGGCCCGGACGCCCGCCTGCCGGAGTTGCGGGAGGTCGATGTCCTCGTGGCGGCCAACGTCGCGGGGTTCGGTGCGGCCGACGCGGTCCGGGTTCGGGCCTTCCTGGAACGGGGCGGCTCGGCGGTCGTCTTCGGTGGGGGTAACCTCGGGCCGGCGAGTGCGTCGAGTTACACCGCCGCCGGGCTGTCGATCGGCGAGGTCGCCGGCACCCTCGCCGCCCGCGACGTGCCGTTCCGCGTCGCCGAGTTCGCGGCCGACCACCCGGTGCTGGCCCCGTTCGCCGACCCCCAGCACGGCGACTTGCACCGGCTCACCTTCTCGGCGTGTACCCGGGTCGTACCGGCCGCCGGGGTCAAAGTGCTCGCCCGGTTCCGCGACGGCACTCCGCTGGTGATGGAACGCGAGGCCGGCCCGCGGGTGCTGTGGTGCGCCGCGTCCGTCGGCCGCGAACACGGCGACTGGAGCCGCAGCCGGCTCTTCCTGCCGCTCGTCCACCAACTCGTCCGGGGCGCGGCGGGTCTCGCCGGGGCGGGGCCGGTCCGCGACCTGCCGGCGGCGGGGGAGGTGCCCGGGGTGCGGCAGCGCGGCGGGGTCTGGGAGGTCCGCAACCTCGAAGCCCAGGAGTCCGAGTTGGAGGCCTGTTCGCCCGCCGAGTTCGCCCGCCGGCTCGGCCTGACCCTGGCGGCGGACGATGCCGGCCCGGTGACGATGGCGGCGGAAAACGACGACGGCACGGACCTCCGGGCGGGGGAACTGTGGCCCTGGGTGTGGCTGATTCTGGTGGTCTGTTGGCTGGTCGAAGGTGTGCTGGCGAACCGTACAGTCGCTTAACGGAGGGCGTTTCATGTCCACGACCGAGATTCGGCCCGAGTTCCGGCGGCGGTTCCGCAGTGTCGCCCGGCAGGCGTGGTCGGTCCACGTCGGCCGCGGCCTGGCCTGGACGGTCCTCGTCGGGGCCGGCCTGGTGGCAGCCGTGGCGGCCGCCGATTACGCCTACGAGCTGTCCCGGCCGGTGCGCGCCGGCCTGCTGGCCGTGGCGGCGCTGACCGTCGGGGTTCTCGCCGTGCGGTGGGTCGTCCGCCCGGCGCGGGCCTGGGACCGGTCGCGGGTCGCGGCCGAACTCGAGAGCCTGTTCCCCCGCCTCGGCCAGCGGCTGCGGACGGCCACGCAGCACGGCCACCGCCCGGCCGACGAGTTGGCCCGCGACGGCGTGTCGCCCGGTCTGGCGGCGGCCCTCGAAGTGGAGACGGCCGAGCAGGCGAAGCCGCTGCCGTTCCGGGCCGCCCTGCCGGTGCGGGCGGCGCTGCTCGCCGGGGCCGCCGCCGTGGCCTGCGTCGCCCTGCTGGCGGTGACCGCCGCGCACGCCCCCGAGTGGCGGACGGCGGTCGGCCGGGTGGCGCTCGCGTCCGACCCGTACACGGCCCTGACGGCGACGCCGTCCGCCGGCGCGGTGGACGAGGGCACCGACGTGGACGTGACCGCGACGGTCTCCGGCCGCGCCCGCCCTGGGGTCGTGCTGTTCGCCCGCGAAGTGGGAGCGTCGGACTGGAACCAGGAGCCGATGGACGCGGCCGGCGACGGCTTCACGGCCAAGCTGGCGAAGCTGCGGACGACGACCGAGTTCTACGTCGCGGCCGGCCCGGAACGCACCGCCGTGCAACAGGTCGTCGTCCGGCACGCCCTGAAAATCCTGAACGCCCGCGCCGTCGTCACCGCACCGGCGTACACCGGCGTAGCCCCCGCGACCCACGACACCGGCAGTTTCTCGGCCATTCAGGGCGGCACGGCCAAGGTGCAGTTCGAACTCGACCGCCCGCCGGTGTCGGCGACGCTCGTCGTCAAGAACCCGGCCACGCCGACGACGCCCCCGCAACGCTTCGAGATGGCCGTGAACCAGAGCACGGTTTCCGTCGAACTCCCGCTGACGGCCGACACCGAGTACACCGTCGAGGGCCGCGACGCCGACGGGATGCCGGTGGCGGCCAACCGGCACCGCGTGCGGGTCGCCGCCGACCAGCCCCCGTCGGTCACGTTCGACGCGCCCGGGGAAGGCCTCGAAGTCCACACGCTCGCCGAGATCGCGGTCCGCGCCCGCGCCCGGGACGACTTCGGCGTCGCCCGAGTCGGCATCGTCTTCCAGGTGAACAACGAGGTCGAGCGGACGCTGGTCCTGTACGACGTGGCCGCCCCGCACCAGCGCGAGGCGGTCGCCGAGCAGGTGCTGATGCTCGAACAACTCGTGCTGACCCAGAAGGATTGCGTCGCCTACTACGCCTTCGCCGAGGACAACCACCCCGACGCGCCGCACCGGGCGACGACCGAACTGCGGTTCATCGACATCCGCCCGTTCCTGCGGACCTACAAAGTGGACGACACCCCCGACGCGCCGGACGGCGGCCCGCAGCGCGAGTTGATCTTCCTCGACGAGGTGATCGCCCGGCAGCGGTTCAACTTGAACCAGACGATGCGGCTCGAAAGCCGGTCGAAGGTCCGCCTCGACCTGGCCGCGGTCGAGAAGATCGCGGCGTTCGAGAACAAGCTGGCGACGCAGACCCGCGACCTGGCCGACTTCCTGGTCGGCCTCGGGGTGGACGGGGCCGCCATCTTGACCCAGGCCGAGGAGGCGATGCTGTCCGCCGTGGACTCGCTGAACGGGGCCAAGTTCGCCACCGCCGTCGGCCAGGAGCGGGACGCGCTCCGCTACCTGATGGAGGCGCGGAACACGGCCCAGGTGGCGCTCGCCAAGCAGTCGCGGCCCGTGCGGGCGCAGGCGAAAGCCTTCGACCGGTTTCAGCGGCAGAAGCTCCGCCGGCAGGACGACAAGGCCGAGACGCTGCCGCAAATCGCCGAGGAGTTGGCGAAGCTCGCGGCCGAGGAGGACGAGGTCGCGGGGGCCATCGCCGGGCCGGGGGCGACCCCGCCGGCGAAGGCGGAGGGCGACAAGCCGGAGCCGAAGAAGGGCGACGACCCGGCCCAGGAGCGCCAGGACGACATCGCCGGGCGGGCCGCGGCGATCGACAAGGTGGCCGCGACCGCCAAGGGGCTGACGGGGCTGGCCAAGGCGCGGATCGCCGACGCCGCCAAGGCCGCCAACGCCGCCGCCGACGCGCTGGGGCAGGGGGACCGGCCGGCCGCCCGCAAGGAGGTCGACCGCGCCCGCGAGATCTTCCGCACGGCGGCGAAGCAGGTCGGCGCGCTCGCGGCCGCCGAAGCCGCGCAGCAACTGGCCGCCGCGCGCGACCTCGCCAACGAGGTCGCGGCGCAGGCGGCCCCTGCCGACCCCATGATGACCCCCGGTGCCGGCGAGGGGGCCGAGGGGAAGCTGCCCGGTCTGGGGGGTGCCGCCGAGCAAGCGAAGTCCCTGAAGGACGTGCTAGAGAAGCTGGCCGGGTCCGGGGCCGAGGCGGACGCCGACGCCGCCCGCAAGGCCGGCGGACTCCTGAAGGCCGAGGACCTGGCGGCGGCGATCGCGCGGCTCGAGAAGGCCGGGGCGGGGGCCGACAAGGGCGAGCGGCAGGACCTGGCCGACCGCTTCGCCGCGCTCGGCCAGAAGCTCGACCAGGCCTACCGCGAGACGGTCGCCCCGCGGCTCGAGGAGGTCGGCCGGCTCGAGCGCGAGGCGAACGAACTGGAGCAGCGGGCCGGCGTCGCCGACGACGCGGCCGACTGGCGGCGGCTGCGCCAGCAGGGCGAGCAGTTCGTCGAGCGGCTGGAGGCGGCCGGCCTCGGCGCGCTCGCCGACGAGGACTTCCGGGCCGGGCTGACGGCCGGCCCCGCCGACGCCGGCCGCGTCGCGTTCGGCCGGGGCGTCGCCGCCGCGCACACGCGGCTGGTGGCCAAGTTGCAGGAGTTCGTCGCCGGCGACCGAACCGCCACCGGCACCGAGGCCGTGCCGCCGGGCTACCAGGACCTCGTGGAGCGCTACCTGCGCACACTGTCGGCGGGGGGGGCCAAGTGATGCCGTGGACCGACGCGACCTTCGACCTGACCTCCGCGCCGGTCGTGCTGCCGTGGCTCGCGGCCGCGCTGGTGGCCGTGACGTGGGCGCGGCGGCGGGCCGGGCCGCCGCAGGCCCGCGCGCGCCACGCCGCCCTCTGGCTCCTCCGGGGCGGCACCCTCGTCGCGCTCGTCGCCATCGGCCTGAACCCTGTGCGCGTCGCCGTCACGCCCGGCGGCGCGCACCGGCCCGAGGTCCACGTCCTGCTCGACGCCTCGCAGAGCATGCGGCTCGGCAACCCCGCGTCGCGCTGGCAGGAGGGCACGGCGTTGCTCCGCGACGCCCTCGAACTCCAGCGGGGCCACGCGGACGTCCGGGTCTACCGGTTCGGCGAGCGGCTCGTCGCCGTCGACGCGGGGGCGCTGACCCCCGGCGGCGAACTCGCGCCGCCGAACGACGCCGACTCGCAACTCGGGGCCGCGTTGAGGCAACTGGCCGGCCGGCTCGGCCGCGAGGCCCCGGCGGCCGTCGTCGTGGTCTCGGACGGGCGGGTCCGCGACCCCGAGAAGCTTGACGAGATGGCGGCCGTCTGGAAGCGGCTGCGTGTCCCCGTTCACGTCGTGCCGGTCGGCCACGCCGCCGGGGGCGGGGACGTGGCGATCGTCGCCGCCGTTGCCCCGGCCAAGACGCGCAAGCAGTCGCAGGTCACGGTCAACGTGTTCCTGCGCTCGTTCGGCTTCGCCGGCAAGCGGGCCGACCTGCAACTGCAAGCCCTCGACGACACCGGCAAGGTCCGCCGCACCCTGACGACGCTGCCGGTCACGCTGCGCGACGGCGTCCAGCCGGTGACGCTGGCCTTCCGCGCGGAGGCGGACTTGAAGAAGCTGCGGCTGCACGTCCCCCCGCCGCCGGGCGACCTGGCCCCGGCGAACAACGACTTCCCGCTGGAGATCGAACTCGACCGCACGAAGGTCCGCGTGCTGCTACTCGAAGGCTCGGTCGAGCCGCGCCAGACCCAGTTCACCGGCGAGGCGGGCGAGGACACGGAGGCGGCCTACGCCCCGCTGCGCGACGCCCTCGTCGCCGACCCCGACGTGCAGTGCACCGTCTACCAGGTGACGCCCGGCGGCGTGCCGCGGCGCGTGCTCACCCGCGAGACCTCGCACCTCGCGCCCGCCTTCCCGCAGTCGGCGGCCGAACTGCTCGCCTACGACGCTCTCGTCCTGTCGAACGTGCCGCGCGTGGCCCTGAGCGACGAGGTCCTCGGCTGGGTCGAGGAGTGGATCGGCAAGCGCGGCGGCGGGCTGCTGATGGCGGGCGGGCCGCGCAGCTTCGGGGCGGGCGGCTGGGCCGGCACCGCGGTCGAGCGCATGCTGCCGGTCGAGTTCGCCGCCGCGCCCGACTGGGACAACGCCCCAGCGGCCCTCGAGCCGACGGGGGCCGACCTGCACCCCGTCTGGCGGCTGTTCGAGGACGAGCGGGCCACGCGCGCCGCCCTGAAGTCCCTCCCTGAGTCGATGGGCCGCAACACCTGGGTCCGGGTGAAGCCGCAGTCCGGCACGCTGCTCGGTGCCCAGAAGGCCGGCTCCGGCACGGGAACGCCGCCCCTCTTGGCGGTCGGGGCCTACGGGCGCGGCCGCACGCTCGCGCTCGCGACCCCGCTCTCGGCCGCGTGGTCCCCGGCGTTCACCCGGCAGTGGGGCGAGGGCGGCGACGGCCGGCACTTCGCCCGCCTCGCCCGCAACATGCTCTCCTGGCTCACCGAGGACTCCGCGATCGGCCGCCGGCGGCTCGTGGCCAGCGCCGACAAGCGCTTCTACCGCCCCGGCGAGACCGTCGCGCTCGGGGCGCAGACGTTCGACGAGTCGGCCAACCGCACCGGCCGGTACCGCGTCGTCGCCCTGCTCGAGCCGAAGCAGCTCGACGGGGCCGACCTGCCGCCGTGCCCGGTCAACTGGCCCGCCGGCCGGGCGCGGGCCCCCGGCGCGTCCGGCACGCTCGCCACGTGGGGCGAGGAGGTCGAGTTGGCCCTCGACCCGAAGACGAAGGACCACGCCCTGTCGCTGCCGCTCGCCGAGGCGCTGGCGGGCGGGTCGGCCGGCCAGGCGTTCAAGGTCGAGTTGACGGCCTACGAGGGCCAGACGCAGATCGACAGTTGCTCCCTGGACGTGCAGGTGCTGGGCGACCCGCACGAGCAGCAGAACCCCCTGCCGGACCGCGAATTCCTCGCGGCCCTGACCCGGTCCACCGGCGGCCGCGAGTTCGCCGACGCGGGTGCCCTGGCCGACGCGCTGCGGGAACTGACGGTCGCCGACGCCCCGCCGACGGTCCGCCGCACGCCGCTCTGGAGCCGCGACTGGCTGTTGGGGGGGTTGATCGCGATACTGGGGGCCGAGTGGTTCCTGCGCCGCTGGCTGGGGCTGGCGTGACCGCGAAGGTTTTTCAGGGTCTTCTGTAGCCGGTCGCTGTGAGGCCGGTCTGACTGGATGGGTCCGAGTCAACGCCCCAGGGCGGAAGACCGGC
>JANYHV010000481.1 GCA_025362195.1 Fimbriiglobus sp.
TGACAGTGTTAGGGGCGTCAGCCGTGCGGTCATCGACAGTCACCTTGCCCTCGACCTTTGCGTCCCTCGCTAGCGCGTCGGGCTAACAAGAGTCGCCTGCGGCGGAGCCGAAAACCCCGTCCAGGCACAGCGTGTCTTCCGCGACGCGACAAACGCTGTACCGCGGGCGGCGTTCCCCGATTAGAATTGCGCGTCTGGCCCGCCGCTCCCCCCCGGATGTTCGGAATGCTCCCCGTCGAATGCCCGCACTGCGAAGCGACGTTCCAGCTCGACCCGGACACGCTCGGCAAGGTCATCCGCTGCCCCGAGTGCCGGCAGGCGTTCACCGCGACCGCGACGAAAGCCCCGCCCGCCCCGGTCGCAGCCGTGCCGGTGGCGTCCGCGCCGGTGGCGATCCCGTCGCCGACCGCGCTGCCGACGCCGGCCGGGCGGGTCGAGGAGTTGGTCAGCGTCTTCGACCTGAGCGTCCGCCGGCCGTACGAGCGCGTCGAAACGGACGCCGTCCACCTGGTGCCGGAGACCGAAGTCCCGCGCCGGCCGGTCCGCATCAAGGTCGTGGTGAAACCGGCGGACGACGACATCCCG
This sequence comes from Fimbriiglobus sp., assembly GCA_025362195.1. Taxonomy (GTDB): domain Bacteria; phylum Planctomycetota; class Planctomycetia; order Gemmatales; family Gemmataceae; genus Fimbriiglobus. The sequence continues at coordinate 586 of JANYHV010000481.1, forward strand.
ACGCTGGCCCCGATTGCGAAGTCGAAGCCGGCCCAGGCCGGGCCGAGAGAGATCGCCTGGTCGGGCGACGAGCCGCCGGCCGCGAAGGCGTTAAGCGTGCCGCAGCCGCGGGCGAACGCGCCGGAGGAGGGCGACGACGAACAGGAACAAGAACTCTTCGTCCGCCGCAAGCGCCGCCGGCGGAGTTGGGGCAAGATCATTTTCCTCGGCGTCCTGGCCGCCGTCGTCGGGTCCACGCTCGTCGGCGGCTTCGGCCTGTGGCGGTACTACGCCGTCGCCGAGTCGCGGTTGCACGACGGGGCCAAGCTCGCCTTCGAGGAGGGCAACTTCCCGGTCGCGCAGCAGAAGTACGAACTCCTGCTCGCCGAGTACCCCGGCAGCACCGACACCGACCGCTACCGGTTCTTCGCCGCGCTCGCCGAGACGCACAACGCCCTGGGCGGGGTGATGGTCCGGGACAACCCGACGCCGGCCCGGGAGGCGTTCACCCGGTTCACGACCGAGTTCGCGCAGTCGCCGCTGGCCATGCCCGAGAGCGGGTACGGGGCGGAGATCGTGCAACTCGGCCGCAAGCTCGTGGACGTCCTCGCCGACCACGCCGGGGACCGCCTCACGGCCTTCAAACTCGACCGCAAGAAGCTGACCGAACTCGACGCCACGGCCGAGGGGGTCGCGGTCGCCGAGGCGCTCATCCCGACCGTGGACAAGTTCCGCGACAAGACCGCCGTGACCCTCGACACCCAGCGCAAGCGGCTCACCGACCTGACGGCGGCCGTCGCCGTCGAGCGGCACCGGTTGGGCGTGCTCGCACCCTTCCGCACCCTGTCGGACGACCCGACCGCCCTGCGCATCGAGGAGTTCCAAGTGGCTCTCAAGGCCAACGCGCTCAGCACCGACGCCGAGGCGGTGGCGATGCTGGCGGCGGCCGAGGCGAGCTTGCAGAAGCTCATCGGGTACTTCAACAAACGGGTCCCGTCCGGGATTCCGCCGGCCGACCTGGCCCCGCCGGTCCTGTTCTCGTCGCGCCTCGGGGCACCGCCGAAGCCGACCGACGGGGTCGTCGCCGGGGCCGTCGGGGACGTGGTCTTCGGCGTGGCCCGCGGGGTCGTGTACGCCCTCGACGCGGGGACCGGGGCGCAACTCTGGGGCACCCGCATCGCCGCCCCGACGGCCGACCTGCGGGCCGTCGATTTGCCCGTCCGCGTCACGATGGGGGACCAGGACTGGGTGCTCGTCGCCGGGGACATCGGGGGCAAGCCGGGCCTGACCGCGCGGGTCGCCCGCACCGGCGTACCGGTCTGGTACCAGCCGCTCGAAGCCCCCCCCGCCGGCCACCCGGTCGTCAGCGGCGGCCGGGTCTACCTGCCCCTGCGGGACGCCACCGGCACCGTCGCCGAGTTCGAGACGGCGAGCGGCGCGCGGACGGGTGAACTGACCCTCCGGCAGCCGGTCGGCGCGGGCCTGTCGCTCCTGCCGACGGGCCGGACGGGGGCGAACCTGCTCGTCGTCCCGGGGGACATGAAGCGCGTCTTCCTGTTCGAACTGGGCCGCGAGGACGCCGACGGCCAGCGGCTCCCGCCCCGCTGCGTCCGCGTGCTCCTGACCGACCACCCGCGCGACTCGCTCCGCGGCGAAGTCGCCGTCATCGCCCCGGGCGACGAGGCCGGGCCGCGCTACCTGGTGCTCACCCAGACCGACGGGCCGACGGCCATGAAGTTGCGGGCCTTCGCCGTGCCCAAGCCGGACGAGATCGTCGCCGCCGGGGCGGCCGGGCCGGTCAGCACGTCCGACAAGCCGAGTGAGGTGGCCGTGGCCGGGTGGTCGTGGTTCCCGGCCGTGTCCGACGGCGAGCGGCTGGTCCTGGCGTCCGACGCCGGGGCGTTCTTCGCACTCGGCGTCAACCAGATCGGCAACGCCGACGCGCCCCTGTTCACCCTGCCCGCGCCGAAGGCCCCGCCGGAGCAAGACGGGGTCGCGCGGTCGGTCGTCGTCCAGGTCGAGGAGGACGCGTACTGGGTCGTCCTGGCCGGCCGGCTGACGCGGCTGCGGACGGCCGTCGATCCGGTCCAGGGGTTACGAATCGTGGCCCAAGGCCCGGGGCAACTCGTCGGCGAGCCGCTGCACCGCACCGAACTCCGGCCGGCCGCGAACCTGGGCGTCGTCGTCTGCCGCAGCCCCGGGGCCGCGAGCGTTCAGGCGGTCGCCTTCGACCTGGGCACCGGGTCCGTCCGCTGGATCCGCCGGCTCGGCGTCGCCCCGGCCGGCCCGCCGGTCGCCCTGGCCGGCGGTCGCGCGCTGGTCATCGACGAGGACGGCGGAGTCTCCAGCGTCAACACGTCGCCGACCCGCACCGGCCCGTCGGTCGTCGCCGAACCGGTCGCCTCGCCGTACGCCGAATCGACCGGCAAGTCCGGGTACGCCGCGTCCGCCGACGGCCAGACCGTCTGGGTCGTCACGCCCGAAGCCGACAAGGCCGGCCGGCGGGTGCGGCTCCGCAACCTCGTCGGCGGCAAGCTGCAAACCGACGTGGTCGTGCCGCTGCCGGACCAACTCGCCGGGCCGCCGGTGGTGCTCGGGCCGGCCGTGCTGCTGCCGCTGGTCAACGGCTACGTCTACCGGTTCGGCCCCGGCGACGGTCAACTCATGGTCGGCCCGCAGTGGCGCGGCGACGGCGGGGCCGGCGAGTTGCAGTGCCTGCTCGGCCCGCACGGCCCGGACGAGTTCTTCGCCACCGACGGCAGCCGTAAGTTCATTCGCTGGAAGTGGCCGCTCGACCCGGGGGCGAAGCCGGCGCTGCTCGTCGGGTCGTGGGAGTTGCCGACGACGAAGATCGCCCTGCCGCCGCTGGCCTTCGACACCGGGTCCGGGCTGATGGTGGCCGTGGCCGACGCCGGCGGCACGCTGTTCACGTACGACGCGAGCAAGGTCGCCGACCCGCTCCGCCGCTGGCGCGGCACGCCCGACGGCCCGATCCCGCTGGGCCGCCCGACCCTCCGCCTGACGGCGATCGCAACCGCCGCGGGCGTGCGGCTGGTCTACGGGGTCGCCGAGCGGTCGCTGGTCGGCATCGACCCGGACCGCGCCGCCCCGGCCTGGGTCGCGGTGAAGTTGATCGACGAGAGTGCCGGCGAACTCCTCGGGTTCACCGTGTCCGGCGAGGAGGTGTTCGCCACCGACCCGACCGGCCGCGTGATCGTGCTCAACGCCGCGACCGGCGACCGCCTGGCCGAGTTGATCCCCGCCCCCGGCCAAAGCCTGGCCGTGACCCCCGCCGTCCCGACCGGCCCCGGCGAACTCCTGCAACTCGGCCTCGACGGCACCGGCACACTGATGCCCCGGAAGTAACCCCCCGGCGTCGGCACGTCCGCGACCGGTGCCGGGAAGTCCGCGAAATTCCGCCGGAGGGCGACGCGCAGTCCATAGCGTTAATTGCACCCGACGACGAACAAATTGCACGTCATCCCGTGGGACCTCGACCGGGCGTTCGCCAACTTCGGGATTCTCGGGTCGAACGCCCAGCAGATGAACCTGAGCCTGGTCCACCCGTACGCCGGCACCTACCGGTTGACCGAGCGGCTGCTCGCCGTGCCGGACGTGGGCGCGGGACCGGGCGCTCCTCAAAGAGTTGGCCGGCACGGCGTTCCCGAAGGACCGACTGCTCGAACAATTGGCCGCGGCGGAAGCGGCGGTGAAGGAACCGCTCGACCGCGACGCGCGGGCCGTGGCGGCGCGGAAGGAAGGGGCGGGCGGCCCCGGCATGTTCGGCAAGCCGCCGGCGCTCAAGGCGTTCGTCGAGAAGCGGACCGCGTCGGTCGCGGCCCAGGTGGCCGGCACGTCGAAGGGGTTCGTCCCGGCCGGCGGGTTCGGCGGCCCGCCGAACTTCGGCGCGGTGCTGGCCCCGCCGATGATGGAGGGGATGGACAAGGACGGGGACGACAGGCTGTCGCGGGGCGAGTGGGTCGGGGCCGCCCAACGGCTGTTCGCCGGGTGCGCCAAGGACGAGGCCGGGACGGTGGACCTGAAGGCCCTGACCGCGGGCCTGGGCCGCGCCCTCCCGCCCCCGCCCGAGGGCGCGCCGCCCGGCGGCTTCAACCTGGCGGCCTTCTTGGCGGGTCCCATCATGGACCGGGCGGACGCGGACAAGGACAAGAGGCTGACCTCCGAAGAGGTGCTCGCCGCCGCGAAAACCGCGTTCGACGCGTTCGACAAGGCGAAGGCGGGCAGGCTCGACGAGGACGGGTTCGCGGCGGTGCTCACCGCCTTGTTCCCGGCCCCGAAGTTCGGCCCGCCGGGAGGGCCGCCGAAGCCGTAAGTCCCTCGCCCCGGGCGAGCCCACGGCACCGCCGGGCGCGCCTCCTCGCCGAAATCCGCGCGAAGTGATTCTCGACGCCAGGAGGGCGTCCTGGAGGTGGCCAGCCATCGTGAGGCATTGCACCACACGGTGGCGAGCTGCGGGCGCGGGGAAAATTTCGACCACGGCTAAGCACATGGCCGGGGATGGTTGTCCCGTCGGACCCGCCGCGTCCGGCCCCGGTGGCCCCGCCGCAGGCGACTCGGGTTAGCCCAACGCGCTAGCGTGGGTCGTCGGCCGCGCGGTCATGGACGGCCGCGTTGCCCTCGACCGCTCGACCCTCGCTAGCGCGTCGG
>JANYHV010000492.1 GCA_025362195.1 Fimbriiglobus sp.
CGCCCGGAGTTGCGTGCGCTACAAACTCCGCCGCACGCAACTCCGGGCGCTCACGCTTCCGGCTCGCCATTGTCATTGTCCGGCCGGGGGGACGCCGACGGGGCCTTGCGTCGCGCCGCCGGTGGCGAGTCTGTGCCCCGACGAGTAGCGCAGGAAGGTGTCGTCGTCCTGCGGGTCGAGGCCGACCGTGGACACCTTGTCCTTGACCATCGTCGTCCGCTTGCTCTCCAGCACGGGGTACCCCTCGGGGCTGAAGTAGTCGCGGACGTTGCCATCGACCGTCACCCGGAGGCGGCGCTGCTCGCCCTTCCAGTAGGCGTCCACGGACGAATCCCAGACGGTCTCCCGCCAGGGGAAGTTGATCTGGGCGTCGGTCCAGGCCTTCGGGGCGGCCCACTTCGCGTCGTCGAACCCGGCCTTCGTCCAGTTGTCGCCCTTGACCTTCGAGGACTTCCACGGGTCGTCGGACGTGAGCAGCGTCTTCGGCGTCTCGGCCCCTTCGGTCATCTTAACCAGGAACGCGGCCGCGGTGGCAAAGCCGGGCGAGAACGGGTCCACTTTGTTGGTCCCCTCGATGGCGACGGCGTTCACCCCGGCGACGAGGTCGGCGGTCACGTCGAAGGCGTAGACCCGCTGGCTGAAGTCGTCGTGCGTACTCTTGCCGACTTCCTTGCCGTTGACCCAGACGGTGAAGCTCTCGTCCACCCCGACGTTCAGCGTGACCGGGCCGGCCGGCTTGGCGTCCAGCTTGAACTCGGCCCGGAAGTACCGCGGCTCGGCCGGGACGTTCGTGTTCTTCTCAGGCGTCCAGTACCAGCCCGGGATCGCGTCCGGGGCCAGCGTTGTCCCGGCCAGCATGGCCAGCCGCTTGGTCGAAATGAACAGGTTGTCGAGGACGCTGATGCCGGCGGTCTGGCCGGCGGGCGTGGCCGGGATCGAAGCGAACTCGATGCCGGTCGCCGTCTCGTAGAAGGTGTTCGAGCGAACCTGGGCGGTGAACGGCACCGGGGAGACTGCCGCCTGGTAGTGGACGCCGGCCCGGGTGCGGTAGAAGCGGTTGCGGCGGACTTCGAGGTTGATCGTCGGGCCGCTGACGGCGATCCCGGCGGCGAGCGGGCCTTCGAAGCGGCTGTCGAGGATTTTGACGTAGCTGTTCAGGTCGCCGGTGTCGAACTGCACGCCGACGCCGGAGTCGCTGCCGCCGATCGCGCGGAGCTTGCGGAACGTGACCGGCCGGTCCTCGAACCCGACGGCCCCGCTGACGCTCACGCCGGCGCGGGAGAAGCCGACGAGGGTCGCGTCCTCGACGACGAGGTCGGGGCACTTGCCGCTCACCCGGATCGCGTCCGAGACGCGGTTCTGGCCGTCGAACTTGAACCCGCGGACGCGGACGCCCTCGACGCCGTTGAGTTCGAGCATCGCCTTGTCCGAGGCGTTGGCCGGCGCGAGCCAGGTGACCTGATTCTGCGGGAACCCGGACTCGATCGTGACGTTCGCGTGCTTGGCCCCGGCCAGCGTGAGTTGCTCGGAGTGGACGGGGTTGCGGACGACGATCAGCTTCTTCTCGCCCGGCTTGAGCGTCGCCAACGCCTCGGCAATGGTGGCGAAGCGGGGCAGCGGGCCGTCGGCCGCGACGAGCAGCGCGCCGGCCGGCAGGGGGGGCAAGTCGGCGACGTTCGGCAGCGGCGGTGAGGTCTTACCGGTATCCGGCATCGCGGCGACGGCCCCACTGCCCCCGGCGGGGTCGCCCGACTTCGTGCCCCCGCTCAACACGGCGACCGCCACGCCGACGCAGGCGATGATCGACACGCCGAGGGCCGCCCCAATGGCCGGCAGCAGCCACGACCGCGGTTTCGGCGTCACCGCGGCCGGGTTCGCCAGAGTCATCCGGCTGGACGTGCGGCCGGACAGGCGGGTCAGCGTCGCCGCGACCGTCTTGGTCTGGTTCGCGGCCAGTGCGCTCTGCGACAACCACGGGGCCAGGGCTTCGATCACGTCGGCCGGCTGCTGGTAGCGGTCGTCGGGCTTCTTGGCCATCATCGTGGCCAGGATCGGCTCGATCTCCGGCGGGGCCTTCGCCCGCAGCGCGTTCAGCGACGGCGCGTCCTTGAGTTGGTGCTGCAACAGCTTCTGGGCCGTCGTCCCGCCGAACGGCGGCTTGCCGGTCAGGAGCGCGTAGAAGGTCACGCCCAGCGAGTAAATGTCGGTGCGGATGTCCACCGGCATGTTCAGGGCTTGCTCCGGGGCGATGTAGTCCGGCGTGCCGACGACGCTGTCCGGGTCGATGACGGCCGTCAGGTTGCCCTCCGAGTCGTCGGCGACGCGGGTCAGGCCCATGTCGAGGATTTTCAGCGTCCCGGACCGGTCCACGATGAGGTTCTCGGGCTTGATGTCCCGGTGGACGAACCCCCGGTCGCCGGCCTCCTGCAACCCGGCGGCGGCCTGCGCGATGTAGTCGGCCGCGGTGGCGAAGTGCAGCGGGCCGTTCGCCTCGATCATCTGCGCGAGCGTCCGGCCTTCGATGTACTCCATGGCGATGTAGTGGACGTTGCCGTACTGCCCGACGTCGTAGACCTTGACGATGTTCGGGTGGTCGAGGGCCGCGGCCGACTGGGCCTCGCGGTAGAACCGCTCCATGCCGATCGTCGTCCCGGCCTGGTCGTTCGACAAGACCTTGACGGCCGCCTTCCGCTTCAAACTGGTGTGCTCGGCCAGGTAGACGGTGCCCATGCCGCCGCGGCCGATCTGGTCGAGCAACTTGTAGTTGCCCAGCATCAACCCGCGGTACTTGCCCGCCAGCAGGAGTTTCGCCTGGAATTGCGTGAGCAACCCGGCGCGGATCAGCGCGGTCGCCATCGCCTGGGCGTCGATCGCCAGAGCCGGCTGCCCCGCGTAGTCCGCCAGACTCGCCTCGGTCACCAGTCCGCTGCGGCGGAGGAGGTCGAGGAATTTTTCGCCCGTGACCGACGCTGTCATGGTGTTCATCTCAGTGCACACTCGACGGCATGAATAGCCGCACCGTCCGCCGCCCGCGAGTCGCGGGGGGCGAGAAAAGTGCGGCCGTGGGTATTATGCGGGGAGACGCTGCGAGAACCGTAGCACAAATTCGCCCGCCAACCCGAAACACGCCGCGGAGTCGAACGGTCACGCCGGTCGTGACGGGCCGAAGTCTACCCGCGGTCCTGGCTGAAGATCAGCACGCTGTACGGGGCGATGTCGATCATGGCCTGCTTCTCGGTCACGTCCACGTCGCCCGTCGGGTCGCCGTGGAAGGCTTCGCTGTAGCCCTTCCAGTCGCTGTTCAGGCGGAGCTTCCACGTGCCGGTCGCGGGGAAGTCGATGGCGTACCCCTGGCGGCCGTCGCGGTGGAAGTTCAACACGACGACGACCTCGTCCCCCTTGCCCCCGTCCTTCCACCGGCGGAAGGCGATCATGTTGGAGTCGTCGTTGACGTGCAGCAACTCGACCGACTGGCCGCTCAGGCCGCGGGTCGTGTCGAAGTAGTTGAGCCGCAGGCGGATCAGGTCGCGGTACAGCCGGACGATGCCGCGGAACTCGTCCCGCTTGTCCCAATCGACGGGCACGGTGTCCCGGAACCATCCGCCTTCGAGGAACTCCTGGCCCTGGAAGATCATCGGGATGCCGGGGGCCGTGAACACCAGGGCCGCCGCCAGGGTGGACCGCTTCTGGGCGAAGTACCCGTTCGCCCCGCTCGGGTCGATCTCGTGCGGCACCCGCGCGCGGCCGTTCGACACCTCGTCGTGCGACTCGCTGTAAATGACCCGCTGGAAGGCGTCGTCGTTGTACCGGTGCGTGATCGCCTTCGCCACGGCGTCCATCGACCGGTGCTCGTCGGCCATCGTGATGACGGCCTCGCGGACCGGGTGGACGAACTGGTCGTCCCACTGGCTGCCGAACCCGGCCCCGCCGGCCTCGACCTTCGCCGTCAGGGCGTCGCTCTTCTGCAAGTCCTCGGCGATGGTGATGGCGTTGGGGAACTTCTGGCGGACCTCGGAGTTCACCCACTGGAGCAGGCTGAAGCCCTCCGGCAGGTTCGGCTCGCCGTCCGCCCGGACGCTGCGAATGTACAGGGTCATGTCCATGCGCAGGCCGTCCACGCGGTAGTCGCCGAGCCACATCAGGGCGTTGTCCCGGATGTACTCGCGGACCTCCTGGCGGCCGTAGTCCGGGCGGGTGCCGCCCCACGGGGTTTCCTTCCGCCAGTCGTTGTAGAAGTAGATGCCGCCGCCGTCGTTTTCGCTCCACCCGTCGAACTGCCAGATGTCCAGGTCGCCCGGGCCGAAGTGGTTGTACACCACGTCCACGATCACCGCGAACCCGTTGGCGTGGGCGTCCTTGACGAACTGCTTGAACGCCGCCGGGCCGCCGTAGCAACTCTCGACGGCGAAAATGTGCGCGGGGTTGTACCCCCACGACAGGTCGCCGGCGAACTCGGCGATCGGCATGACCTGGATCGTGTTGATGCCCAGCTTCTTCAGGTGGCCGAACTTGGCCGTCACGCTGGCCAGCTTCGAGGTCAGGTTCTCCGCCTCGGGGGACTGGTTGAACGTGCCGACGTGCAACTCGTAGATGACCATCTCGTTCCAGTACGGCGACGTAAAGTTCCCGTCGCCCCAGTCGAAGTCGGGGTCGGCGACCACGGCGTTGCCGATCGAACTGGTCACCTGCTTCGCATACGGGTCGATGCGGTTGAGCGTGCCGCCGTCGGCCGTCGTGAGCAGGAAGCGGTACTCGTCGCCCACCCCGGCCGCCGGCACGTCGGCGGACCAGTACCCGTTCGACTCGGACGCCATGCGGTCGGCGTCGGGCTTCCACTGGTTGAACGCGCCGATCACGGCGACGGCCGTCGCGTGCGGTGCCCAGACGCGGAAGGCCACTCCGTTCTCGTGGGGGACGGCACCCATTCCGGCGCGAGCTGTTGACACGGGCTTGTCCACGGTTTGAGTTGTCGGCATCGCTATCACTCGGAGTAGATTGTAAAGAAAAGGACCGTCGGGGAACAAAGCGAGCCTGCCGAATCTCGGCAGGCTCGACGAACGCGTGCAGTCACAACCCGATCAAACCGTGTCGATCGGCGTACGGCGATTGAAGACGATCGAGACGATGAACAGGACCAGGAACACGAAGAACAAGATTTGCGCGGCGAAGTACGAGCTACCGGCGATGGTCGTGAACCCGAGCGCCCCGGCGAGCAGGGCGATGAGCAGGAAGACGATGGAAAAGCGTAGCATGGCGTGGACTCCTTCAAGAGGTCGAGGGCGTGGGACGGGCGGGGAAACGGTCTATGTCAACCGGACGCGACCCGTCGGGCGGAGTCCGGGTTGTTGTTGGTGGGGGCGACAATGTTGATGCATGTCCCGTGCCAAACTCACGCGGTCGCATTCTCGACCGACGCGATCATCAGTTCGAGTTGGCCGACGTGCTTGAGGCAGCGGGGCAGCAGGTCGGTGCGGATGACGTTCTTGCACTCGGCCGTCAGCCCGTCGTTTTCGAGCGCCTTCTCGTACTGGCTGATGCCGTGCTCCTCGCCCTGCTTGAGCGCGGCCAGCACACTCTGCGGGCCGATGATCTTGGCCGTGCCGGTCACGAGCGTGGCGAACGTGCCCCACGGGCCGGACCCGGTGGACGGCTCGCCGTTGTAACTGAGCACGCGGTCGCGCAGGGTGTCCGCCGCCCGGTCGTGCTCGTCGCGGACCTTGGTCAGGCTGACCTTGTGCGCCGAGTCGTCGAACTTCTCGACGGCCTGCTGGTACGTCTCGACGGCCGAGATTTCGCCGCGGAGCAGCGAGTTCAGCGCGTCCACGTCGCAGGTCATCGCCGTGGTGGTCGGGGAATTGCTATTCGCCATGAGCGTCGGTCCTGGGAAGAATGGGATGGGGTCGGAGCGGGTCACAGGATGTCGGACTTGCAACGCCGGTGCCGGACCGGCCCGGGCGGCGGAAAAGCCCCCGAAATGACGACGGCCCGGGGACATCCCCGGGCCGTCGCGTCGTCCCGTTAGGCGGGAGTTACTTGGCTTGCTTCTTGACCTTGTCGCCGGCGTCCTTCATGGCGTTGCCGGCGTCGGTGGCCGCGTTGCGGGCCTTGTCCTGCAAGTTCTCGGCGGTGTCCTTGGCCTTCTCGCCGACCTTGTGGGCCGCGTCCTTGACGTCTTGCTTGACTTCGCCGGCCTTGTCCTTGGTGGCTTCGGTCGCGTTGTGGACCTTGTCCCGGACGACTTCGGCCGCGTCACCGACCTTTTCGGCGACCTTTTGGCCGGCGTGCTTCACGGCTTCGGCGGCGTCGATGACAGTTTCCTTGATCTTCTTCCCGGTTTCCGACATGGTCGTATCCTTCGCGATGGTGCTGGAGAAAGCAGGCAACTGTTGCCTGCTCGACGAGGGACTGCAGAAGCAGCCCGCGTGCCAAACACCGTCGCGCCCCGCTCGGGGCGGGCGGATTCGCCCTTAGTCTTGCTTAAACTCGGCTTTATCAATTTTGTACTGCGCGATCTTGTCCGTGATGCTCCGCCGCGACAGCCCGGTGAGCGCGGCGCACTTGCCGACGTGGCCGCGGGTTTTGCGCAGCGCCTTTCTCAGGTACCGTTCCTCGAATGCCGAAGTCAATTCGCCCATCTGCTCCGTCAGCGTCCGGCTCAAGTCCACCTGGTACGGGTGCCTGGCCCCCTCGGTCCGCTTGGACACGTCGGACGGCAGGTTCTTGACGCCGATCACCCCGTCGGTGCAGGTGATGCACGCCCGCTCCATCGCGTTTTCGAGTTGCCGGACGTTGCCCGGCCACTCGCACTTCACGAGGACGGCCATCGCCTCGGGGCCGACCGTCGGGACCGGTTTGCCGGCCCGGGCGTACCGCTGGCAGAAGAAGTCGGCGAGCACGGCCACGTCCTCCGGCCGCTCGCGGAGCGGAGGGATTTCCATGCGGATGACGTTCAGCCGGTAGTACAGGTCCTCGCGGAACTTGCCTTCTTTGACGAGCTTTTCGAGGGACTGGTGCGTCGCCGCGATCACCCGCACGTCGATCGGGATCGACTCGGACCCGCCGACCCGCTCGAACTTCCGCTCCTGGAGCACCCGCAACAACTTGACCTGCATCGACAGCGGCACGTCGCCGATCTCGTCCAGGAACAGGGTGCCGCCGTTGGCCAACTCGAACCGGCCCTTGCGCTGCGCGGCCGCCCCGGTGAACGACCCCTTCTCGTGCCCGAACAGTTCGCTCTCGAGCAGCGACTCGGGCAACGCCGCGCAGTTAATCGCCGTGAACACGCCCGACCGGAACGGCTTCGACGCGGTGTGGATGGCGCGGGCGACCTGCTCCTTGCCGGTGCCGGTCTCGCCGAGGATCAGCACCGTGCTCGCCGTGTCCGCGATGCTGGCGATCAGCTCGAACAGGTCGTACATGCGCGGGCTTTTGGTGATGACGTTCTGGAACGAGAACTGGCCCTGCAACTGCGAGCGCAGGGCGGCGACTTCGTCGTGCAGGGCGCGCGATTCCAACGCCCGGGCCACGACTAGGCACAGATGTTGCGGGTCTGCCGGTTTGACCTGGAAGTCGAAGGCCCCTTGCTTCATCGCCAGGACGGCCTCGGCCACGCCGCCGTGGCCGGTCGTGACGATCGTGGTGACGGGAATCTTCTCGGCCCGGATGGCCTCGATGAGTTGCATGCCGGTTTTCTTGGGCATGCGCAGGTCGGTGATCAGGACGCTGTACGGCCGCGCCCGTAGCATTTCGAGGGCGATCGCGCCGTCCGCGGCGGTATCGACTTCGAGGCCGAGCTTGAGCTGCAAGAGTTCCTGCAAACTCTCGCGGGTGTCCTGAACGTCTTCGGCGACGAGGAGGCGTTGGTGAGACGGGTTCACGATGATCTCTCGCGGGAGTGATTCAGACCGTAATGTATCCACTCGGCCGGGGGGCGGGAATGAGCAGTCCGGTTCCCGCCCGAACGCCCACCGCTCGGAAGGCTCCATGAATCGGGACACTCTCCTCTGGGTCATGGCCGCCCTCGCGGTGCTGGTCAACGCGGTCGTCGGCATCTTCAACATCGACCGCATGTTGCAGCGGGACCGGGCCGTCAAGGCCCGCATCACCGCCCAGTTCGAGTTGACCGAAGTCCTGTCCGACATGAAGGACGGCGAGACCGGGCACCGCGGGTACATCATCACCGGCGAACCCGGCTACCTCAAGCCTTTTCAGGACGCCGAAGAGGCGATCCCCGTCCGCCAGCAGAAACTCCGCCTCATGCTCGCCGATCAGCCGGCCCAGTTGGCGCGGCTCGACGAACTCGACCGGGTCATCGCGGACAAGTTCGTCGAAATGAAGCGGACGATTGCCGTCCGGGACGCCGCGGGTCTGGCCGCCGGTGCCGCCGCCGTCGCCCAGGACATCGGCAAAAACCTCATGGAACAGATTCGGGCGGAAGTCGCGGCCCTTGCCGCGGAGCAGGCGCGGCTGTTGGAAGTCGATCAAGACAAGTCGGTCGAGCAGCGCTGGACGGCCCTGCTCACGCTGGTCATCGGGGCGGTCATGGCGGTCGGCATCATCTTGACCGCCGCCGCGATCGTCCGCGTCGAGATGGCCCGGCGGATGGCCGCGTTCGCCGCCGTCCAACGGGCCAAGAACGACGCCGAGTCGGCGTTGAACCAGCTCGACGCCTACTTCCGCAACGCCCCGTGCGGCATCGCCTACTACGACGCCGACCTGCGGTGCATCCACATCAACGAGGCGTTCGCCAAGCTCAACCGCCTGCCGGCCGCGGAGTTGATCGGCAAGTCGTTCGACGAGGTGCCGCCGAACTTCCCGTTGAAGTTGCAGGAGGAGTACCTGGAAGTCTCGAAGAGCCTGCAGCCGGCCGTCAGCCGCCGGTTGGCCATCGCCGACGAGATTTGGGAGATTTCCGTCTTCCCCGTCAAGGCGACGAAGGTCGAGCGCACGGGGCTGGGCATCATCGGCATCGACGTGACCGCGGCGGCCGAAGCCGAGGCCCGCATCCTGGAGAGCGAAGCCCGCTTCCGCACGATGGCCGAGGCGATGCCCCAGATCGTCTGGATGACGCGGCCGGACGGGTACCACGAGTACTACAACCTGCGGTGGTACGAGTTCACCGGCCTGACCCCCGAGCAGAGCATCGGCTGGGGCTGGAGCCTTCCCCTGCACCCCGAGGACCTGGCGCGGAGCAAGGCCCGCTGGCAAATCTCCGTGGACAACGCCATCCCCTACGAGGTCGAGTACCGCTTCCGCGGGGCCGACGGCGGCTACCGCTGGTTCCTCGCCCGGGCCAACCCGATCCGCAACGAAAAGGGCCAGGTCGTCCGCTGGCTCGGCACGTGCACGGACATCGACGACAGCAAGCAGCAGGCAGAGAAGCTCGAAGAACTCATCGACAGCCGCACCGCCGCGCTCCGCCGCAGCAATCAGGAGTTGGAGAAGTTCGCGTACATCGCGTCGCACGACTTGCAGGAGCCGCTGCGCAAGATTCAGGCCTTCGGGGACCGCCTGAACACGCGGTACAAGGCCGGCCTCGGCGAGCAGGGCCAGGACTACATCGCCCGGATGCTCGACTCGGCCGGGCGGATGCGGCGGCTCATCGACGACCTGCTGTCGTTCTCGCGGATCACGTCCAAGGTCCAACCGCTCGCCCCGGTCGACCTGAACGCCGTCGTCCGGGACGTGCTGTCGGACCTCGAAATCCGCGTCGCCCAGTCCGGCGGGCGGGTCGAAGTCGGCCCGCTCCCGACCCTGCCGGCCGACTCGGTGCAGATGCGGCAACTGTTCCAGAACCTCGTCGGCAACGCGCTGAAGTTCCAGCGGCCCGGCGTCCCGCCCGTCGTCACCGTGCGGGCCGAACCGCTCCGCCAGTTCCCGCCCGACCCGCCGTCGAACGGGACGACCGCGCCCCCCCGCCGGACCGGGTACCGCATCACCGTGGCGGACAACGGGATCGGGTTCGAGGCCCAGTACGCCGACCGCATCTTCGAGCTGTTCCAGCGGTTGCACGGCCGGCACCAGTACGAGGGGACCGGGCTGGGCCTGGCCATTTGCAAGAAGATCGCCGACCGGCACGGGGGGGCAATCTCGGCCAAAGGGTATCCGGGCGAGGGATCAACGTTTATAATCGACCTTCCCACGTCTCAGGAGGCAGAAGCGCACCATGCCACACCGACCCCAGCCGGTGACAATTCTCGTCGCCGATGACGACGCCGACGACCGCCAACTCGTCGCGGAAGCGTTCGAGGAGGCGAAAGTCGTGAACGACCTCCGTTTTGTGGAAGACGGGGTCGAACTCCTGGAGTACCTGCAGCGCCGCGGGAAGTACGCCGAGCCGGCCGCGTCCCCCCGCCCGGCCCTGATCCTGCTCGACCTGAACATGCCGCGGATGGACGGCCGGGAGGCCCTGAGCCGCATCAAGGACGACCGCAACTTGCGGGCCATCCGAGTCATCATCATGACGACCTCGAAGGCCGAGCAGGACATCGTCCAAGCCTACGACCTGGCCGCGTCGTCGTACATCACCAAGCCGGTCAAGTTCGAGAGCCTGGTGGACGTGGTCAAAACGATCGGCAAGTACTGGCTCGAAATCGTGGAGTTGCCCCCGGATGAGCTCGACACTCTCGCCTGACGGCCCGGTCCGGGTCCTGCTCGTGGACGACGACGAGGACGACTACGTCATGACCCGGGACGTGGCCGCGAACATCCCCGGCCGGCCGATCCGCCTCGACTGGGTGGCGGACTACGCCGCCGGCCTGGCCGCGATGGCCCGGAACGAGCACGAGGTGTACCTCATCGACTACCGCCTGGGCAAGCGGACCGGCCTCGAACTCCTGTTCGAAATGCGCCGGGTCGGGTGCGTCGGCCCGGCCATTCTGCTCACCGGCCAGAGCGAGTTCGAGATCGACCTGGAGGCGACCGCGGCCGGCGCGGCCGACTACCTCGAAAAGGGCCGGCTCGACGAGGTCGTCCTCGAACGGTCCATCCGGTACGCCATCAAGCAGCACGCCCAGGAGGCGGACCTGGAGCGCAAGGTCCGCGACCGGACCGCCGAGCTGGCCGCCGCGAACGCCCGGCTGCGCGAGGCCGACCGCCGCAAGGACGAGTTCCTGGCGACCCTGGCCCACGAACTCCGCAACCCGCTCGCGCCGATCCTGAACGCCGTCGAAATCTTGCGGATGCAGCCGGACAACCCGAAGGTCCTCGACACGGCCCGCGGCCGCATCGAGCGCCAGGTCGCGCACCTCGTCCGGCTCATCGACGACCTGCTCGACGCGTCCCGCATCACCCGGGACAAGTTGAGCCTCACGCTGGAGGCGATCGACCTCCGCGAGCCGCTGCAAATGGCCGTCGAGACGAGCGGCCCGGTCATCGAAGCCGGCGGGCTGACCCTGGACGTGGAGTTCCCGCCGGACGACGTGCCCCTGCCGGTGTCCGGCGACCGCGTCCGGCTCGCGCAACTGTTCACGAACCTGCTCAACAACGCGGGCAAGTACACCGAGAGCGACGGCCGCGTGGTGCTGCGGGTCGAGACCGACGGCGAGGAGATCACGGCCCGGGTGATCGACACCGGCGTCGGCATCCCGCCCGAGATGCTCACGAGCGTTTTCGAACTCTTTTCGCAGGTGGACCGCACCTTGAACCGGTCCCAGGGCGGCCTCGGCATCGGCCTGGCGCTGGTCCGCCGGCTCGTCGATCTGCACGCCGGGGACATCACCGCGTTCAGTGAGGGGACCGGCCGCGGGTCCACGTTCACCGTGACCCTGCCCGTCCGCCGGGGTTAGAACAGTTTCCAAGTTCGTGTGCCGGAAACCTACGCTGGCGGGGGTGGGTAGCTCCGCCGCAGGCGACTCTTGTTAGCCCGACGCGCTAGCGAGGGTCGATGGGTCATTGATGGCGTTCGGGGTCGTGGGCCGTGCGGTCATCGACGGCCACCTTGCCTTCGACCGCTCGACCCTCGCTAGCGCGTCGGGCTAACAAGAGTCGCCTGCGGCGGAGCCGAAAACCTTGCCGCAGCCCGCGGGGTGCGTCGGAATCAGCGACTCGCTACGACGACTCGAATTCCGCTTCAGCCGATCGCCGCCTTGTACGCGGCCGGGTGGAAGCCGACGAGGACCGTCTTACCGACGACGGCCGTCGGGGCGCGGAGGTTGCCCGTCGGCCCCATGATCTTGCTCAGCAGCGTCGCGTCGTCCGGCCGGGCCGCGGCCAGGTCGAAGGTCTCGACCTTCGTGCCCTTCACGGCGACCAGCGTGTCGATGCCGGCGAGCAGCCCGAGGGCGTCGGCCGGGCCGTACCGCACCTTGACCGCGTCCACCGTCTCGGCCGGCGTCGCCCCGAGGTCGGCCAGGTACGCGTCGGCCTTCTTGCACGTCGTACACGACCGGCGGGCGTACATCCACGAAATCGACTTGGGCATGGGACCACTCACCGGGGTGACGAAAACCGTGCCCCAGTCATAGCCGCAATGCCCACCGACAAGCAAGCCGGCCGAAGCTCCGCCGCAGGCGAAAAGGCGAGCGGCGGGTGTCAGCCCGCCGGTCCGACCTGGAACGGGAAGTCGTAACCCGGCGGAAGTGTCGATCCCTCGCCGGGGCTGTCGCACGCATTCCGGGCTGGACCGGCGGGCTGACGCACCGCCGCTCGCCGGGATTTCGCCTACGGCGGCCGTTACCGGCTGCCGTGGGCTTTCAGGAGGTCGTGGAAGCGGGGGTCTTTACGGATCGATTCGAGGTCGCGGTCCTGGGTCATCGACTGGAAGTCGCTGTACCCGAGCTCGACGGCCTTGCGCAGGGACTGAATCGCCAGGTCGGGCTGGGCCAGGCGGGCGTACCGGCAGGCCAGGTCGTAGTGCGCGGCGGGGTCGGCCGGGCGGAGCCGGACGAGCGCCTGGTCGAGCTTCAACCCTTCCTTGACCATGCCCTTTTCGCACAGGTTCTCGGCCTGCACGCGGAGGGCGTCGGTGTGGTCGGGGACGACCCGCAGGAGCGCGGAAAAGAAGTCGAGTTCGAAGTCGAGCTGCGGCCGCTCGGACAGTTGCAACAGGACGGCGTTGCCCTGGGAGGACGGGCGCTTCTTGGGGCTGGGCATGGCGTGTCTCCCGCGTTCCGACCGTGACCGGGCAAGACTCCGGCGGCACACAGGGGGATTATAGCGGGGCGTCGCCGGGTCTCAATTTCCCGGCGGGCGGATGCGGGGGATTTCGGCCGGATTGCGCCGCACCGTCGGGTTCCCGCGAGCGGCGCTGGCGGGCCGGCCCGTCAGCGCCTCGGTCGGCCGATTTAGAGGGCCGCCGGTTTGGCCGGCGGTTCTTCCTCGTCGTCGTCCTCGTCGTCCTCGTCGTCGTCCAGGTCGTCGAGGTCGTCCTCGTCGTCGTCCAGGTCGTCGAGGTCGTCGTCGTCGAGGTCGTCGTCCAGATCGTCGTCGAGGTCGTCGTCCAGATCGTCGTCGTCATCGTCGTCGTCGTCGTCCTCCACCTCTTCGGCGTCCGCGGCGCGGATCGTCGGGGGCAAGAACTCGGGCTCGAGGTCCGGGAGGCCGGTCGCGGGGAGAGCCGCGAGGGCGAACAAGCGTCGTGCGGACATGCAGGCTCCTTCAAGGGTTTCGACAGCGGCCGGCGGGGGCCGTCAACGGATCGGACCCCGCCGGCGTAGACACCAATTTCTCGGCGACTCCGCGGGGAAACGTCCCCCGCGTCGGCGTGTCAGGCGGTTCTTTAGGGACACTCCCAAACCCTGTCAAGCGAATCGCCGGGGGAAGTTTTTTTCCCGGGTTCGCCCGGGCCGGACCGGCGGCCGGACTAGGCCGGCAATTGCGCCCGGCCGGCGGCGATGACTTCGGTCAACAGCGGCGGCGGGGCGGCGAATTTCGCGGCGTACTCCGCGGCCGTCGGGGCGAGCCGGACGGCCATTTTGCTGGCGTGGTGCAAGCCGATGTCGGCGAACTTGTGGTCCAGGAACGGGTTCTTGAACCGCTCGACCGTTTGCGCCGCGAACCGCCCGGCCGCATCGACCCGGCCGTCCAGCGTCGGGACGATCTCCTCGGCCAGCAGCCGCGCCAGCCACGCCCCGAGTTCGGGGTCGTTCACCGCGTCCCGGACGATCGTGAACCCGCGCGGCACGGCCTTGATGAGCAGGGCCGTGTGCGCGGCGTTCAGGATGCGGACCTTGCGCAAGAAGTACGGCTCGACGTTCGGCGTGCGGACGACGGCCGGGTGCTTGAGCCGGAACCGCGACTTCGGGTCGTCCTCCAGGGCGAACAAGGCGAACGGCTCGGCGACGATCAGCATCGGGTCGGTCGCCAACAGCGGGTGGTCGGCCGGCGTGCCGGTGACGATGCGATCGACCAGCGTGTGCAGCCAGACGCACTCCTCGGTCAGCCACGTCAAGAGCGGCGTGCCGCGGCCCCAGCGGACGGCCAGGTCCATGACCTTCGCCCGCAACAGGGTCGCGTTGAACTCGATGAGTTCGCACGGGATGACCGTCGGCCCCGGCAGCCCGGCGTCGAACCGGGCCTGCAAGACCGCGAGCAACTTCGCCGGGAACGACCGCGGCACGGCGTCGGTCGGCAGGTCCTCCATGTCGAGCGTGTACCCGGCCTCGGTCGTGTTCGACAGGATCGTGTGCAAGTCCGGGGACCGCGCCAGGTCGAGCACGTCGGCCCACCCGGTCGCCGCCGGGATGACGCGGCTGACGCTCTCGCACGCCTCGACGCGGTCGATGACCTGGTCGTTTTCGTACCCGCGGACGGCGACGTGGTAGCGGCCGTCCTGCTTGTTCAGGCCGTCGGTCCGCCCGCCGCCGCCCGCGGTCGATTGCACGATGACGACGCGGCCGATGTTCTGGCCGTCGGCGTTGCCGTGGTGGATGAACAGGTCGGCGAACGCGCGGAGGAACCGCCCGGACCCGAACTGGAGGACGGTTTCGGTCAGCGGGGTCGCCGTGGGCATAGTGGCACTCGGGAAACGGGGGAGTCGTGGGGTTCGATTACCCGCCGGCGGGCGAACGACAACGCCAAGTCGGTCCCTATCATGGGCGGACGGCACTCGGCCGGGACCATTTCGGGCAAGGGCGGGGTTTCCGTGTCGCAATCGTCGGCGTCGGTGCGGGGCGGCTTCCTGTTGGGCGTGATCGCCTACGCCTGGTGGGGACTCATCCCTCTGTACTTCCGGCAAATCCGCGACGTGGACGCGGTCGAAATCCTCTCCCAGCGCGTCGTCTGGTCGGTCGTGCTGCTCGCGGTCATGGTCGCCGTCCTCGGCGGCGGGCGGGACATTTGGCGCGTGCTCCGCGACCGCAAACTCGTGCTAACGCTGGCTCTCAGTGCCGCGCTGATCGCCGTCAACTGGCTGCTGTACATCCACGCGACCGTGACCGACCGGGTGACCGAGGCGGGGCTGGGGTACTACGTGATGCCGCTGGTCAACGCCTTCCTGGCGACGATCTTCCTGGGCGAGAAGTTACGGCCGGCCCACTACCCGGCGTTGGCCCTCGTGGCCGTCGGGGTGGCCGTGCCGCTCGTCGTGCTGGGCAGCGGCTGGCTGGCCATCGTGCTGCCGCTGAGCTTCGGCTTTTACAGCCTGGTGCGGAAGAAGGTCGCCGTCGAGAGCTTCACCGGGCTGGCCGTCGAAACGCTGCTGCTGCTGCCGTTCTGCCTCGCCTACCTGGCGTACTGCGAGACGACCGGGCACCTGAGCTTCGGCGCGGACCCGACCGTCACCGCGCTACTGGCCGGCGGCGGGATCATCACCGTCGTGCCGTTGCTGGCGTTCACGATGAGCCTGCGGCGACTGCCGCTGTTGGCGGTGACGTGCATTCAGGTCATCTCGCCGACGATGCAATTCGTCGTGGCGATCTTCTGGAACGGCGAGCAACCGCCGTGGCCGATGTGGGTGGCCCTGGGGTGCGTCTGGGTCGCGGTGGCGATTTTCATTGCGGACGCGGCCCGGCACGCTCGGCGTCCGTGACCGGCCGGGTCGGCATCTGCTGCGCGTCCAGGCCGCCGTCCACGGCGATGACGACCCCGGTGGCGTACCGGGCGGCGTCCGAGGCGAGGAAGACGAACCAGCCGGCGATGTCGTCCACGACCCCGATCCGGCCGAGGGGAATTTGCCCTTCGACGGCCCGGCGGGCGGCCGGGTCGGACCGCAGGCCGTGGTCGGTCAGCGGGGTCTCGACGAGGCCCGGGGCGACGGCGGCGGTCGTGAACCCCCGCGGCGCGAGTTCGACGGCCAGTTGCCGCGTCAGGGCGTTGATCGCCCCCTTGCTGGCGTCGTACAGGGTGTGCGCCGGCTCGGACCGCGTGCCGTTCAAGCTCGTCGTGAACAGGATTCGCCCGCCCCGGCCGACCGCTTCCGCCCGCCGCACGACCGCTTGCGTGACGGCGACAGCGACCCAGACGTTCAGCCCGAACACGAAGTCGAAGTCCCGGCGGGTCAGGTCGAGGAACGCCGGCTCGCGGAAGGTGCCGACGTTGTTGACCAGCACGTCGATGCCGCCGGCTAACTCCCACGCCTGGGCGACGAGTTCCTCGGCCGCCCCGTCCCGCGACAAGTCGTGCGGGACGTAACTCGCGTCCGGGAACTCGGCGAGGACCGCCCGCACTTCGGGGCACGCCTCCAGCGGCCGCTCGGAGGTCAGCACCACCCGCCCGCCGGCCGCGAGCATGGCCCGCGCCGCCGCCAGGCCGATGCCCTGGCTACTGCCCGTGACGAGTACCGATTTGCCGCGCAGCATGACACGCCCCCCGGGGTGATGGTCCGGCCCCACCATACCCGCCCCGGCCGCCGGTCGGCGCGAAGATTCCCCGCGACCGTCGCTAATCTCGGGGTGATGCCGGGCCTCGGACGGCGGTTGGGTTGGTGTGGTCCAGTGGAAGTCGGTTCAGTCCCAGATGCGGGACGGTTTCGGGGCAGGTTTCCCAGTTGTGAGAACGCATTTTCGCCGGGAATTGCAGGATTACTCGCAGAACTCGGCGAACCGACTCCGACCGGTCAAGCGGCTCTGAAATTGCTGAAACAGCCGGTGAATCGCGTTCGGATTCTGGTATCAATAGCCACTCGCCCGGCGACCGCGGACCCCTGGCCCGTTTATCGAGATGGAACACCGTATGGCCGACGCTGCCCCCGCCCTGACTCCCGTTGCGACGCCGTACAAGGCGACGACCCGCCGCGCGATCTCGACGGCATCGTTCTGCCTGGGCCTCTGGGGTGCCCTGACGTTTTGGATGTACCCGTTCGGCTTTTTCGTCGCCAACGTGGCCGTCCTGCTCGCCGTGATCTCGATCGTCATGGGCTACCGGTCGGGCGAGAAGGGCGAGCAACTCGCCTGGCTCGGCCTGCTGTTCGGGGCGACCGGGGCCGGGGCGGCGATCACCTGTTACCGCTTCATGCAGCTCGCGTTTGAAGGCACCGTGCCGACGATGCTGCCCTGAGACTCTGCCCGGACCGACCGCACGACTCCCGCACGAACGAACCGAGGCTGCCGCGATGGCCCAGATTTTCCCGAAGAGTATGAACGTCCTGGCCCGCATGTCGATCCTGGCCGTGCCGTTCCTGGCCGCCGGGGGCGGCGCGGCCGGCACGGCGTTCTACCGCTCCGACTACACGACCGGTGCCCGGGAAGTGACCGAGCAACCGATCCCGTTCAGCCACAAGCACCACGTCGCCCAACTGGGCATCGACTGTAAGTACTGCCACACGTCGGTCGAGGTGTCGGCCAACGCCGGCTTCCCGCCGACCAAGACGTGCATGAACTGCCACCAACAGATGTGGCAGTCGGCCGACCTGCTCGACCCGCTCCGCAAGAGCTACGCCACCGGCACGCCGATCGCCTGGAACAAGATTCACAACGTGCCGCACTACACGTACTTCAACCACTCGATCCACGTCGGCAAGGGCATCGGCTGCTACTCGTGCCACGGCAACATCGACGAGATGAACCTCGTCTACCAGTCGAAGACGCTGCTCATGGAGTGGTGCCTGGCGTGCCACCGGCAGCCGGAACTGCACCTGCGGCCGAAGGACGAGATTTACAACATCAAGTGGAAGGCCGAGGACGTGACCAACCCGGACACGGGCAAGCCGTACGACCAACTGACCCTGGGCAAGCTCCTCAAGGAAGCCCACCAGGTCCGCGAAGCGACGGTCCTGACCAACTGCTCCATCTGCCACCGCTAACGCCACGGCTTGTTGCGACCGACACGACGGATTTTGAGGGATTCACGCATGCCGCCCGAGACCACGAAAGCCGCAGCCGGCGAGCAGTACTGGCAGTCGATCGACCAGTGGATGGACTCGACGCAGTTCGAAACGCTGATGAAGAACGAGTTCCCCGAGGACGCCGGCGAGTGGCTCGACCCGGTCAGCCGCCGCCAGTTCCTGACCGTCATGGGCGCGTCGGTCGCCCTGGCCGGCGGCGGCATCGGCTGTAACCCGTCGTTGAAGCCCGCCCCGGCGAAGAAGGCCGTTCCCTACGTCAAGCAGCCGGACCAACTGCTCCCCGGCGTGCCGCTGTTCTTCGCCACGGCTTACGCGCAACAGTCCGGCGTCGGCCTCGGACTACTCGTCAAGCAGACGGAAGGCCGGCCGATCAAGGTCGACGGCAACCCGAACCACCCGGGCAGCCTCGGCTCGACCGACATTTACGCCCAAGGCTCCATCCTCAGCCTGTACGACCCCGACCGCGCCAAGGAAGCGAAGCTCTCGGGCAAGTCCGGCGGGTACGACAACTTCGTCACGAGCATCAAGAGCGAACTCGAAAAGCAACTCGGCAAACAGGGCGACGGCGTCCGCTTCCTGACCGAGCCGAGTACGTCCCCGACGTTCATCGCGCTGCTCGACGAGTTCACCAAGCGGTTCCCGAAGGCGAAGTGGGTCCAGTACGAGCCGATCAGCCGGGACAACGCTCGGAAGGCGATCCAGGCCGCGTTCGGTGCCCCGGCCAACGTCGTGTACAAGCTCGACAAGGCCAAGGTCGCCCTGTCCCTCGACGCCGACTTCATGGTGTCCGGCCCCGGCGCGGTCCGCTCGGCCCGGGACTTCATGAAGAACCGCAAGGTCCGCACCGTCAAGGAAGCGATCGCCAACGGCGAGGGCATTCCGGTCGAGTCGATGAACCGCCTGTACGCCGTCGAGACGATGCTGACCTCGACCGGGGCCGTCGCCGACCACCGGCTGACGCTCAAGCCGTCGCAAATCCCCGACTTCACGAAGGCCCTGGCCGCGAAACTCGGCGTCGCCGGCGTGACCGCCCCGGCCCTGACTGGTCTCGCGGCTCAATGGCTTGAGCCGCTCTCCGCCGACCTGCTTGCCGCCAAGGGCGCGGCCGTGGTCCTCGTCGGCGACCAACAGCCGGCCGCGGTCCACTTCCTGGCCCTCGCCATCAACGAGAAGCTCGGCGCGTTCGGCACCACGGTCACCTTCACCGAGCCGATCGAGACGCGGCCGACCGACCTGAACGACCTCAAAGTCTTGACCGACGACATGAAGGCCGGCAAGGTCGATCTGCTGTTCATCCTGGGCGGCAACCCGGCCTACGACGCCCCGGTCGATTTCGACTTCGCCGGTGCCTTGAAGGGCATGAAGGGCACCAAGGTTCGCCTCGGGGTGTACGAGGACGAGACCAGCTTCGACGGCCAGTGCCAGTGGTTCCTGAACGCCTCGCACTACCTCGAAACGTGGGGCGACGTGCGGGCCTTCGACGGCACCGTGAGCGTCCAACAGCCGCTCATCGCGCCGCTGTACAACGGGAAATCGCCGCTCGAACTGCTGGCCACGCTGCTGAGCTACGGCATCAACGACCCGCTCGAACTGGTCCAGGCGACCTGGAAGAAGTTCCACGACGCCACGGTCAAGGGGGCCGACTTCGAGGCGTGGTGGCAGAAGTGCCTGCGGGACGGCGTCGTCCCCGGCACCGCGATGCCGGCCAAGACCGTCGCCGCCGTCAAGCCGGCCGGTGAAGTCCTCGCCGACAAGGCGTTCGCCGTCCCGGCCGCCAAGCCGGGTCTCGAAGTCCAGTTCCGCGCCGACCCGACCATTTACGACGGCCGGTACGCCAACACCGGCTGGCTGCAAGAGACGCCCAAGCCGATCACGAAGTTGACCTGGGACAACGCCGCCATCGTCAGCCCGGCGACCGCCGAGAAGCTGGGGGTCACGAACGCCTTCGGCTGGACCGGCGGCGAGAACGGCCGCACGATCGCCGACCTGGCGAAGCTCACCCTGGACGGCCGGTCGATCGAAAACATCGCCGTGTTCATCCTGCCGGGCCACGCCGACGACGCGATCACACTGCACCTCGGCTACGGCCGGACGCACGCCGGCAAAGTCGGCACCGGGGCCGAAAAGGGCGCTCAAGGCCCGGGCTTCAACACCTACGTCCTGCGGTCGTCCGCGGGGCTGTGGAATGCGTCGGGCGCTGACCTCGTCAAGAAGTCCGACACGTTCCACCTGGCCTGTACGCAAGGCCAATACTTAATGGAGAGCCGCAAGCCGGCCCGGCACGCGACCGTCGCCCAGTTCAAGGCCGACCGCGAGTTCGCCCAGGTCCCGCCGGCGTCCGCGGCCGAGTACAAGGAGTTACGCGAACTCACCCCGGGCACGGTCGAAGACTTCAAGCGGCTCGGCTTCAAGCACCCCTACGAGCAGCACCACGACTCGGCCCACGGCACCGAGCACGCCGCCCACGAGCCGCACGACAAGCGGATGGTCCCGCTGTCGCTGTACCCGACCAACCCCAGCACCGTGAACGGCGTCGAGGCGTCGAAGTCGTACCGCCGGTGGGGTATGGCGATCGATCTCGGGGCGTGCATCGGCTGCAACGTCTGCGTCATGGCGTGCGTGTCGGAGAACAACACCCCGGTCGTCGGCAAGGAAACCGTCACCAAGGGCCGGGCGATGCACTGGATCCGCGTGGACCGGTACTTCTCCATCCCGGGCGACGAAACGCAATCGGACAGCCTCGGGGCTGCGAACACCTCGGACGCCTACCGCGCCGGCCAGGTCAAGCGGTCCGACAGCATCCGGACGCACTTCCAGCCGATCGTCTGCCAGCAGTGCGAGAAGGCCCCGTGCGAGGTGGTCTGTCCGGTCGCGGCCACCATCCACTCGGCCGACGGCCTGAACGACATGGTGTACAACCGGTGCGTCGGCACCCGGTACTGCTCGAACAACTGCCCGTACAAGGTCCGCCGGTTCAACTTCATTCAGTACTCGGACTACAGCACCGAGAGTTTGAAGCTGCTCAACAACCCCGAAGTGAGTGTCCGCACCCGCGGCGTAATGGAGAAGTGTACGTACTGCGTGCAACGGATTCGCAACGCCGAGATGGAGACCGAGCGGGAGTTCGACAAGCGGAAGGTCGCGGGCAAGACCGACAAGTTCGGCCGGCCCAAGATCATGGACGGCGAGATCGTGACCGCCTGCCAGGCCGCCTGCCCGACCTCGGCGATCACCTTCGGCGACCTGAACGACGACTCGAGCGCGGTCCTCCGGGCCAAGGCCGAGGACCACAATTACGGGCTGCTCGCCGAACTCAACACGATGCCGCGGACCAGTTACCTCGCCGCGATCCGCAACCCCAACCCTGCCATGCCGAAGGGGGCTT
Organism: Fimbriiglobus sp.; assembly: GCA_025362195.1. Lineage (GTDB taxonomy): Bacteria > Planctomycetota > Planctomycetia > Gemmatales > Gemmataceae > Fimbriiglobus. The sequence goes on from JANYHV010000492.1 coordinate 21,606, forward strand.
AACCGATGGCGACCGTAATCAAACCAACGACGACCCCTGCCGCTGCGCCCGGCGCGAAGACGTACAGCGCGGCGACCCAGTTCGCCCCGCACCCCGAAGGGCTGGTCGGCGGCAACCACGACCTGGCGACCCTCGGGGATAAAATCTCCGACGTGTCGATCCAGATCACCCCCACGCCCCGCGCCTGGTGGCTGTTCTTCCTGGTCGGCTTCACGCTGCTCCAGGGCATGGTCGTCGGCGTCGCCTACCTGCTCTACCTGGGCACCGGCGTCTGGGGCATCAACCAGCCGGTCGCCTGGGGCATGGCGATCATCAACTTCGTCTGGTGGATCGGCATCGGCCACGCCGGCACGCTGATCTCCGCGATTCTGCTGCTGTTGCACCAGAAGTGGCGGACGAGCTTGAACCGGTTCGCCGAGGCGATGACGATTTTCGCCGTCATGTGCGCCGGGATGTTCCCGCTGCTGCACATGGGCCGGCCGTGGCTCTTCTACTGGCTGTACCCGGTGCCCGTGAACTTCGCCGCCTGGCCGCAGTTCCGCAGCCCGTTGTGTTGGGACGTGTTCGCGGTGACGACGTACTTCACCGTGTCCGCCGTATTCTGGTACGTCGGCCTCGTGCCCGACTTCGCCGTCCTCCGCGACGTGGCCCGCAACCGCCTGCAGCGCGCCGTCTACGGCATGTTGTCGATGGGCTGGCGGGGCAGTGCGATCCACTGGCGGCGGTACGAAAAGCTCTACCTGCTGCTCGCCGGCCTCGGCACGCCGCTGGTGTTCAGCGTGCACACGATCGTGTCGTTCGACTTCGCCGTGTCCATCGTGCCGCTGTGGCACGCGACCATCTTTCCGCCGTTCTTCGTGGCCGGGGCGATCTTCGCCGGCTTTGCGATGGTGATCTGGCTGGCCGTGCCCCTGCGGCAGTTCTACGGCATGAAGGACTTCATCACCGACAAGCACATGGACTTCTGCGCCAAGGTGATGTTGGGCACCGGCCTGCTGGTGAGTTACGGGTACTTCTGCGAACTCTGGATGGCCTGGTACTCGCACTCGATCTACGAGTGGGACACGACCCTGCAGCGGGTCTGGTACGGCCCCTACGCGTGGGCGTACTGGGTGCTGATCCTGACCAACACGTTGATCCCGCAATTGCTGTGGATCAACCCGCTCCGCAAGAACATGTACTCGCTGTTCTTCATCGCCCTGTCGGTCCACATCGGCATGTGGTTCGAGCGGTACGTGATCGTCATCACGCTGAGCCGGGACCACCTGCCGTCGTCGTGGGGCCGGTACGCCCCGACGGAGTGGGACTACATGCTGTTCATCGGCACCATCGGCATGTTCATCACGCTGTTCAGCCTGTTCGTGCGGTTCGTGCCGATGCTGTCGATCACCGAACTCCGCGAACTCCTCCCGCACGCCCAGGGCGGCCGGGACGGGCACGCCGTCATGGAGAACGCCAAGTGACCACGACCCCAGAAGACGGCACCGCCGTGTACGGCCTGTTGGCGGAATTCGACACCGCCGACGGCCTCATCGACGCGACCCGGTCGGCGGCCGCTAAGGGCTACTCGCGGATGGACGGGTACTCCCCGTACCCCATCGGCGAGGTCGCGGACGCCCTCGGCTTCCCGCGGTCCGAGATCGGCGCGATCATGTTCATCGGCGGCCTGTGCGGGGCGACCTTCGGGTTCCTCATGCAGTACTACCTGAACGGCATCGACTACCCGATCAACGTCGGCGGCAAGCCGATGTTCTCGTGGCCGCAGTTCGCCCCGATCACGTGGGAGCTGCTCGTGCTGACGGCGTCCCTGTCCGGCGTCATCGGCCTGTTCGCGCTGTGCGGGCTGCCGCAGCCGAACCACCCGCTGTTCAACGTGCCGCAGTTCGCCCGGGCGACCCGCGACCGCTTCTTTTTGTGCATCGAAGCGACCGACCCCAACTTCGACCTGACTTCGACCCGCGACTTCCTCGACACGCTCAAGCCCTTGAGCGTCGCGGAGGTGCCGGAGTGACCCGCATGACCTCGACTCCCCGTGCCGTCGCCGCCGCCTTCGCGCTCGGCATTGCGGCCCTCGCCGGCTGCCAGCAAAAGATGGCGACGATGCCGGCCCCGCGCCCCTACGAAGAGAGCGCGATGTTCCCCAACAAGCAGTCGGCCCGGCCGATCGAGAAGGGCGTGGTCCACCGCAACCAGGCCGTCTCGGACGACCCGCTCGTCGCCTGGCTGACGCCGGCCGGCAAGTCGCCGCAGGTGTCCAAGGCGTGGAAGGACGCGGTCGATCCGAACGGCACGACGGCCCCGACCGCCGGTGCCCCGACGGACGTGGCGAACTTCGTCACCGAGTTCCCGTTCGAGATCGCCATGACCGACCTGACCCGCGGCCAGTCGCTGTACAACGGGGCGTGCGCCCTGTGCCACGGCGGCGCGGGCTACGGCAACGGCAAGATCGTCGAGCGGGGCTTTTTGAAGCCGCCGTCGTACCACATCGACCCCAAGGGGGAAGAGCGGGACGCCGGGCACTTCGTCGGCGAGGCCCGCAAGGACCTGGCCGTCGGCCACTCCCGCGGCTTCGACCGGTACGGCAAAAAGGTCGCACTCAAGGACGTTCCCGTGGGGTACATCTACCAGGTCATCACCTGGGGGTACGGCGGCATGGGGTCGCACGAGACGCAGTTGCCCAACCCGGCCGACCGCTGGCGGGTGATCGCTTACGTGCGGGCGCTCCAGCAGAGCCAGTACGTTGAAGACAAGGATTTGCCGGCCAAGAACCGGGACGAACTCACGAAGGCGGGGGCGAAGTAATGGCCGAGCACCACGACGACCACCACGGACCCGCGATCCCGACCGACCCCGTCAACGCCGCCGGTCTCAAGACCGTCGCCCTCGGCGCGGCCGCCGTCGGCCTGGTCGCGTTCGTCGCGATGGGCGTGCTGAACATGGGCCCGGCCGGCGAGTACGGCTGGCGCGACCTGTCGATGACCTACCTCATCGGCTGGGTCTTCTGGGCCAGCCTGCCCCTCGGGTCGCTGTTCCTGATCCTCGTCGGCATCCTGACGAGCGCGTCGTGGGGCGTGGTCTTGCGCCGCTGCTTCGTCGCCTCGGTCCGCACCCTCTGGCTCGTGCCGGTGCTGTTCGTGCCGGTCGCCGTCAGCCTGTTCCTCGCGGACGGCGTGCAGTCCCCGTTCTGGTGGGCCGACCGTGGCTACCTGGGCGAGGTCGAGACGGTCGCCGCGGCCAAGCACATGCGGCCCGAAGGCGTCGTCGAAGCCCAGCACAAGATTCACGACTTGCTCAACCCGGTCCGCTTCCTGATCGTCACCGGCGTCGGCCTCGCCCTCATGGGCGTGCTGGCCGTCTACACGCTGGCCGTGATGAAGAAGAACGACGAGGACAACGACCCGGCTGCTTACGCTACCCTCCGCAAGTTCGCCGGCCCCGGGGTCATCCTCTGGGTACTCACGATGACCATCCTCTCGACCATTTGGGTCGCGTCCGTCGAGCCGACCTGGGCGTCGAGCATGTTCCCCATCGTGTACGGCATGAACTGCTTCCTCACGACCTTCTCGCTGTGCATTTTCGTGTTCTACACGATCAACGCGGACAAGACGGACACGATGGCCATCGTGAAGGACAAGTTCCGCATCGACATGGGCACGCTGACCCTGGCCTTCACCATGATCTGGGCGTACGCGTCGTTCTCGCAGTACATGCTCATCTGGGCCGGCAACCTGCCCGAAGAAGTCGCTTTCTACCGCAAGCGGGGCGACCACGGCTGGGAGTACCTGGCGTACTTCCTGATGGCGTTCCACTGGCTCGTCCCGTTCGTCGCGCTCCTGTTCCGCGAGGTCAAGACGGACACCCGGCTGATGCGGGGGATGTGCGTCCTGCTGTTCGCCTCGTGCGTCGCCGACGTGATCTGGTGGGTCTTGCCGTGCGTGCCCCGCGAGTCGTCGGTGCTGCACGTGCCGATGGCCGTCGCCGCGGTCGTCGGCGTCGGCGGCGTCTGGGGCTTCTTCTTCGCCCGCGAACTCGGCTCCCGCCCGGTCCTGCCGGCCAACGCCGAAGGTCAGTTCGTCGCGTCCTGGGGCCAACACCACTAACGCCCGCCGCGCCGGCGCCTCATTCAAGTGAGGGCGGCCGGCTCGCGCGGGGCCGACTACCGAGGAGAGACCGATGGCCGCCATGAACCCCAGTGACCCGCCCCGCCCGGCCCAGCCGGCCCCGGACCCGTCGCTGAACGTGTTGTTCGCGTCGATGTCCGGCATGGGCGCGGACGAGCACGGCACGCACCCGCCCGGCGCGACCGTGGAGAGCGTGCAAGCCGGGCACGAGCCGGACCGCTTCAACGCCCGCGCCATCCTGTACGTGCCGCTGTTGATCGTCTGCACGGTGATCGTCGGCTTCACCATCGTCACGACCCTGTTCGCCACGGTCGTCCGCAAGGCCGAGCCGAACGCGAACACGGACGTGCAGGCCGCCGCCGTCGGCACGCTGCCGATCAACGAGCGGTTCGCCCGGATCAGCTCGACCGACCCGAACGCCGCCGTGGCCCAGCCGCGGCTGGAGTACTTCAAGCAGGTCGAATCGAGCCCGACCGACCCGGCGCACTACCGGTCGAAGCGGCCGATCGCGGTCCCCGGCGCGACCTACGAAATCCGCCCCGAAGACCTGCGGCCGCAGAACTTCATCGACCCGACGCGGCACCGCAAAATCCTCATCGAGACCGGCTACGTGGACAAGGACAAGAAGATCGCGTCGATCCCGATCGCGGACGCGATGGAGTTGATCCTCAAGGCCCACAAGCTGCCGGTCCGCAAGGGGGACGCCGTCAAGGACAAGGACAACCTGGCTTACACCACCGTGAACGACGGGAAAGCCAAGCTGTCGAACTCGGGCCGCGGTGGTCCGTCGATGCCGGTTGCGGTTAAGACCGAAGTGAAGCCCGCCGCGCACGAGCCGGCCAAGCACTAACGACTGACCGTCGAGGGGTTGTCATGAGAGTCGCCGTACTGATGCTGGGGGCCTTCGCCGCGCTGCTGACCGCAGCAGTGCCGGTTCACGCACAAGGTCGGTCGATGGGCTACGGCTTGAAGCCGATCCCCGGCGACAACGGCCCGAAGGAGCCGGAAGGCGTCGCCTTCACGCAGAACCTCGGCGAACCGGTCCCGACCGACCTTGAGTTCTACGACCACAACAACAAGCCGGTGACGTTGGCGGCGTGCATCGCCGGTAAGCCGACGATCCTGGTACTCGCCTACTACCGCTGCCCGAAGCTGTGCAACCAGGTGTTGACGGGCTTGCTCGACGCCTTGAAGGACCTGCGGGCCAAGGACGCCAAGTTCACCGCCGGGGACGCCTTCAACGTGGTGATCGTTAGCATCGACCCGCGGGAATCGTCCCTCGGCCTGGCCCGGCCGAAGCGGATCGAGTTCTTGAAGGACTACCTCGGGACGTCCGAAGCCCCCGACGGGCCGGGCTGGTTGTTCCTGACCTCGAACCACGGCCAGGGCACCGACGTGAAGGCGGCCGACCGCAAGGTCCACACGCTCGCCACGGCGATGGGCTTCGAGTACACCCTGCGGGCGAAGAACCGCAGCTTCGCGTTCGACGCCGAGCGGGGCGAGTGGGTCGGCAAGCTCGACGGCCGCGTCCTGGAGCAACTGCCCAAGGATTACGACTACGACCACAAGAGCGGCATCGCCATCGTCACCCCGGACGGCAAAATCTCCCGCTACCTCATGGGCATCAACTACGCCTCGCGGGACATCCGCCTGGGCCTGGTCGAGGCGTCCGGGGGCAAGATCGGCACCGTGTCCGACGCGATTTCGCAGTACTGCTACGTGTACGACGACGTGAAAGGCCATTACAAGCCGACGCTGAAGTGGACGGCGATCATTGCCGTCCCGGTCATGCTCGGCATGTTCGCCATGATCTTTTTGTCCGTGCGGCAAGCCCGCCGCGAGAAGCCGTTTATCGTGACCGCCGCCGGCATCCAGCCGGGCACACCGACCGCATCCGCCGCCGCCGACGAGGGACGCTAAATGTTCGCCATCGAGATGTCCGCGATTCTCCCGCCGCAAGCCTCCGAGTTCGCGGCCGGGTACGACCTGTTCTTCTGGTACATCACCGCCGTGATCGTCGGAGGGGCCGCCGTCGTGTTCGCCATGCTCGCGGGGTTTTCGTACCTGTACGCCCGCCGGACGCCGACCGACAAGACCCCGCGCATCCTCGGCTCGACCAAGGTCGAGGTGATCTGGACGGTCATCCCGTTCCTGTTCTTCATGTCGTTCTTCGTGATCGGCGTGCGACTGTACAACGAGCAGGTCAAAATCCCGCCGGACGCCCCGGAGTACTTCGTCGCCGGCAAGCAGTGGATGTGGAAGATGCAGCACCCGGACGGCGTCCGCGAGATCGACGAACTGCACCTGCCGATTTGCGATGAGCGCGACGCGAGCGGCACCTTGACCGAACCGGGCGTGAAGATCACCGCGACCTCGGAGGACGTGATCCACGACTTCGGCGTGCCGGCCTTCCGGTCGAAGTTCGACGTGGTCCCCGGCCGTTATATTTCCGTCGGGTACAAGCCGACCAAGGAAGGCACGTACCACATCTTCTGCGACCAGTATTGCGGCCAAGGCCACTCGCAGATGATCGGCAAGCTGCACGTCCTGTCGAAGGCCAACTACGAGTCCTGGAAGCAGGGCGTCTACCGCCTGCCGGGCAAGAACCCGGTGGACGGGTCGCCGGCCTGGGAGGGACGCAAGTTGTTCCTCAAGTTGCAGTGCAACTCGTGCCACAACAACGAGGCCAACGCCCGCGCCCCGCAACTCGCCGGCATGTACGGCGAGTACCGGCCGCTCGAGGACGGCACCATGCAGAAGTTCGACGACGAGTACGTCCGCCGGTCGATCCGCAACCCGATCTCGCAAGTCGCCGCCGGCTGGAAGACGATCATGCCGGCCTACGGGAGCAGCCAGGTGGACGAGATCGAACTCCGCAACCTGACGGCTTACATCAAGAGTTTGAAGAAGGGCGAGCGGCTGCCCGACCGCACCGAAATGGCCCCGGCCCCGGTCGGTGCCCCGGTGCAAGCGTCCGAAGGCAACAAGTAACGGCGAAACTTCCCCCCGCCCCGCGGTTCCGCGGGCGGGTTGACATTCATCTCCGAGGAGACCCGACCCCATGACCACGAAAGTGCCCTACCTGCACTATACGCCGCAGTCGATCCCGACGCCGGAACTGCCGCCCGAGCAGGAGAAGAAGCGCAAGCACTACCTGAACCACGACTACGGCATTCTGTCGTGGCTGTTGACGGTGGACCACAAGCGCATCGGCCTGATGTACCTCGTCACGGCCAGCGTGTTCTTCCTGTTCGGCGGCCTCGCGGTCATGCTGGTCCGGTTGAACCTGATCGTGCCGACCGGCGCGATCCTGGAACTCGACCAGTACAACAAGGCGTTCACGGCCCACGGCACGATCATGATCTTCCTCTTCCTCATCCCGGTCATCCCCGGGGTGTTGGGGAACTTCCTGGTTCCGCTGATGGTCGGGGCCAAGGACATGGCCTTCCCGAAGTTGAACCTGTTGAGCTACTACGTCTGGATCAGTGGCGCGCTGTTCTTCGTCTGGCAACTGACGGTCGGCGGCCTCGACACGGGGTGGACGCTGTACCCGCCGTACTCGTCGAAGTACTCGCACACGAACGTCCTGTACGCCGGCCTGGGGATTTTCATCACCGGGTTTGCGTCCATCCTCACGGCCATGAACATCATCGCCACGGTCCACAAGATGCGCTGCCCCGGGATGACCTGGAGCCGCCTGCCGCTGTTTATCTGGGCGATGTACGCGACCAGCCTGATTCAGCTCCTGAGCACGCCGGTGCTGGCCGTGACCGTGATCCTGCTCGCCACCGAGAAGCTGACGGGCATCGGCATCTTCGACCCCGCGCTCGACGGCGACCCGATTTTGTTCCAGCACATGTTCTGGTTCTACTCGCACCCCGCCGTGTACATCATGATTTTGCCCGGGATGGGCGTCATCAGTGAAGTCATCACCTGCTTCAGCCGCAAGAATATCTTCGGCTACAAGGCCGTCGCCTGGTCGTCGGTCGGCATCGCCGTCGTCGGCTTTCTGGTCTGGGGGCACCACATGTTCCTGGCCGGCCAGGGCTACTACCTGGGCATGTTGTTTTCGATCCTGACGATGCTCGTCGCCGTGCCGTCGGCCATCAAGGTGTTCAACTGGGCCGGCACGATGTACAAGGGGTCGATCAGTTTCGAAGCCCCGATGCTGTACACGATCGGCTTCCTGGTCCTGTTCACCATCGGCGGGACGACCGGCCTGTACCTGGGCGTTATGGGCAGCGACATTCACCTGCACGACACGTACTTCGTCATCGCGCACTTCCACTTCACGATGGTCGGCGGGATGTTGATGGCGTGGATGGCCGGGCTGCACTTCTGGTGGCCCAAGATGACCGGCAAGATGTACTCCGACTTCTGGAGCCGGCTGGCCGCGGTGGTGACGATCGTCGGGTTCATCATGACCTTCATGCCGCAGTTCGTGCTGGGCTTCAACGGGATGCCGCGGCGGTACCCGAACTACGCCCCGGAGTTCCAGTTCTTGAACATCCTGTCCTCGGCCGGCGCGTCGATCCAGGGCATCGGCTACGTCATGCCGCTGTTCTACCTGACCGCGTCGCTGTTCACCGGCCGCAAGGCGGGGAGCAACCCGTGGCAGGCGACCGGCCTCGAATGGCAGACGCCTTCGCCGCCCCCGATGCACAACTTCGACGCGACGCCGGTGGTCTACTTCCCGCCCTACGAGTACGCCCTGCCGAACGGCCTGGGCATGCTCGCCGACGCCGGCATCACCCCGGGTAGCAACCCGGCCCTCGAACCCGCCTTCGCGCCGGCTGCCGGCCAACACGAGGTATCTCATGGCAGCTAACGCCCACGCCGTCGAAGAGCACGCCGGCCCCGCCGGGCCGGTGGCGCACCACTTCAACAACATGCGCCAGCAGCAGGCGACCGTCCGCTTCGGCATGTGGTTGTTCCTCGTGACCGAAGTCCTGTTCTTCGGCGGCGCGTTCTGCGCGTACACCTGCTACCGCATCTGGTTCCCCCGCGAGTTCGAGGCCGGCAGCGCCGCGTTGAACGTCGGCATTGCGTCGGTGAACACGATCCTGCTCATCACGAGCAGCCTGACCTGTACGATGGCGGTCCGCTCGGCGTACAAGGCCCACCAGGCCGGCATCAAGTTCTGGCTGTTGACGACCATCGTGCTGGCGGTCACCTTCCTCGGGCTGAAGGCCCGCGAGTACCACCTCGACTACGAGGAAGGCCTGATGCCGACGGCCAAGATGACCGTCGATCTGCAACCGCAGGCCGACGGCAGTTACCTGCCGCAAGAGCGGTCGGTGTTCGCCATGAACGTCGAGAAGGCGTTGAAGCACAACCACTACGACACGACGGGCGTCAACCTCGGCCGGGTGCAACTGTTCTTCCTGTTCTACTACGTGATTACCGGCCTGCACGTGCTGCACATGATCATCGGCGTGGGCCTGTTGATCTGGCAATTGATCCTCGCCCAGATGGGGTTCTTCAAGTACGCCGAGCGGCACGTGTACATCGAGGTGATGAGCCTGTACTGGCACTTCGTGGACATGGTCTGGATGTTCGCGCTGCCGCTGCTGTACCTGGCCGGCCCGCACACACTGCACCAGGCCGTCGAACAGTTCACGTCGGCCGTCGGTCTCGCCACCGGCGGTAGCCACTAACAGGAGCGACCTCATGCACGCGGCTCACGACACGGACGCCGGCCCGAAGCCGGTGATTTTCGAAGCGGCCGAACACCCGCTGCCCCCGCTGGGCAACGTCCTCGTCACCTTCGCGGTGCTGATGGTGTTGGCCGCCGTCGCCCTCGCGGTCGGGTTTTCCGACCTGGGGCCGATGAAGGTCATCGCCAGCCTGGCGGTGACGGCGATTCAGGCCACGGTCCTGGCCGTCTTCTTCATGGACCTCCGCCAGGCCGACAAGCTGACCTGGCTGTGCGCCGGGGCGGCGATTTTCTGGGTGGTCATCCTGTTCACCTTTACGATCACGGACTACGTCACCCGGCACATCGTGTCGTACTAGTCCGCGTCGGGTGGGGGCTATGCGTTCGTACGTCGTCGCCCGCCGGGGCCGGGTGTCCGCCCGGCTCGCGGCCCTCGGAGTCGCCGCCTGTGCCGGGTTCGCGGCGGTCGCCTGGTTCGGCTGGTCGTCGGCCGCGCCGTCCGGTTACGACCCCGCCCTCCGCTACCCGCACCGCACCGACGCCATCGTTTTGCAACCGCCACAGTCGGAGCCGCGGGACGCCACGCCCGTCGGGAATTTGATTGCGACCCTCGCCGGATACGCCGAGGTGCCCGGGGCGCACGTCGTGTTGCCGGGGGCCGTCCCGCCCGCCGAGCGCGAAGCCTTGACCACTGCCCTCGACGACCTGTTCGGCACCCCCGCCGCCCCCCGCGTCCCGGACGCTGCGGCGGTCGGCGACCTGCCGATGTCCCCCGGACAACTCGCCGCCGGGTCGCAGGTTTACCGCCGGCTGTGCAACCAGTGCCACGGGCTGACGGGGAACGGCCAGGGCAACGCCGGGGACTGGATCCACCCGTTCCCCCGCGACTTCCGCCTGGGACAATTCAAGATCGCGGCCCACGGGTCGCGGCCCAGCCCCGGCGAGATTCGCCGCATCTTGCGCGAAGGCGTGCCCGGAACGCGGATGCAGGCCTACGACCTGATCTCGGACGCCGACCTGAACGCCGTGACGGCCTACGTCGTTCACCTGAGCCAGCGCGGCGAGACGGAGTTGAAAGTGCTGGTCGCACTCGCCGACGAAGAGGGGGCGGAGTCGGCGGAAGTCCCGGCCGTGGTTGTGGTGGCCGCCAAGAAGTCCGTTGCCGACTGGCAAGCCGCGGCCCTGTCGCCCAAGGCTCCGGCCGTGACTTTTCCGTCCGGGGAGGACGCCTTGCGGCGGGGTCACGACCTGTTCGCGCGGAACTGCCTGGCCTGCCACGCCGGGTACGGGCACGCCGAGAGTTTCCGGTACGACGCCTGGGGCGTGGCCGCGCGGCTGCCCGACCTGACCCGCGGCGAGTGGAAGTGGGGCCGCGAGCCGGCCGACGCGGTCGCCCGCATCCGCAACGGCATCCCCGCCGCCGGCATGCCCGCCAACCCGTCGTTGACGGCCGCGGAAGTCCTCGACCTGGCCGCGTTCACCAAGGCGATGAGCCGGCCCGACCTGCTCCCCGCCGACGTGCGGGCGGCCGTTTACCCGGACGCCGCCGAGTAGGGCGTGACGCCGCCCCGCCGCTCGCGGTTCATTCCTCATGACACCACCTATGTACGCCGCCCCGGAATCCCCCACGCGAATCGTCCCCCGCTGGCTGCGCGCCTGGTCGGTCCTGACCGCGTTGGCGGCCGGCACGGTCGTCGTGCTGGGGTCGCTCATCACGACCTTCCGCGTCGGCATGTCCGACCCCGTCTGGCCGACGGAGCCGTGGTTCCTGGTCGTCAACAGCCACGTCTGGGTGCAAGAACCGGCGACCGGCTTTTTGATCGAGCACACGCACCGCTTCGTCGCCTGGGGCATCGGCCTGTTCGCCGCCGTCCTCGCCTTCGGGGCGTGGGCGACCGAGCCGGACCGCAACCTCAAGTGGCGCGGCCTCATCGCCCTGACCCTGCTGCTCGCCGCGTACCTCGGCCTGCACGGCGAGATGGGCGCGGCCTGGCGTGCCCGCAAGGCCGGCGGCGAACTCCAGTGGCCGTTGAACACCGGGCCGGTCTGTGCCCTCGCCGCACTCGGCGTCGTCGCCGCCTGCGTGTCCTCGGCGCAGGGCCGATCGCCCGGCCGGTGGTTCCGGGTCGTCGCCGCCCTCGGCCTGGTCGCCGTGATGGTGCAAGGCCTGCTCGGCGGCTACCGCGTCTTCCTCGACCAACTCATGGGCACGCAACTGGCCGCGATCCACGGCTCGTTCGGCCAGGTCACGCTCGCCCTGCTCGCGGCGACCGTCGTGCTGTCCGCCCCGCGCCGCCGCGAGGACACGCTGCCCTTTTCGGACCGCTCCGCCCTGTCGAACTTGACCGTCGCGCTGGTCGCCGGGGTGGTGCTGCAACTCGTTTGGGGCGTCTGGGTGCGGCACCTCGCGTCGCCGGTCGCGCAGCGGCTGCACATCCTGACCGCCTTCGCCGTCGTCGGCCTGGTCGTCGCCGTGCTCATCCGCGTGTTCAAGTCGCCCCCGACCCGGGCGCACCTCGGCGGCTACGCCTGGCTCCTCGGCCTGATCGTCGTCGGCCAACTCGTCCTCGGCGTCGAAGCCTACCTCGGCAAGTTCGCACTGACCGGCCCGGAAGCGCTCAAGCCGCCGGAACTGCGGACGATCACCAGCTACGGCGCGGTCGTGCGGACGGCCCACACCCTGCTCGGGGCGGCGCTGCTCACCACGGTCGTGGCTCTGGCCGTGCGGGTCGCCCGCGGCCCGGCGGTCGTGCCGCTGAAAGCGGTGGCCGACGCCTTCGACGAGCCGACCGTCGCCCGCCAGACCTACGCCACCGCCGGGGCCGTGTAGAATGACCACTGCCCGACACCCCCGGCGGAGTACGCCCTTGAGTCTCGCCGCGGAAATCCCAGGGGACGCCCCGTTCACGGCCACCCAAGCGCCGGCGGCCGCCCCGCGGGCGACCCGGTCGCCGTTCGCCGACTACTTCGAGTTGACGAAGCCACGCATCGGCCTGATGGCGTTGATCACCGTCGCCGCCGGCTACCTGCTCGGATCGGCCGGCGACTTTCACTGGGCCGGCCTCTTGAACACGCTGGTCGGTGCGGGCCTCGTCGCGGCCGGCGGCAGCGCGTTGAACCAGTGGCTCGAGCGCAAGCCGGACGCGAAGATGCACCGCACCGCCCGCCGGCCGCTGCCCGCCGGCCGCGTCGCCCCGGTCGCCGCGCTCGCCTTCGGCGTGACCCTGTTCGTCGCCGGGGTGACCTGGCTCGCGGTGACGCTGCCGTACCCCGGCGCGAGCATCGCCGCCGCCGCCACGGGTCTGCTGTACGTCGGCGTTTACACGCCCATGAAGCGGCTGACGAGTTGGAACACGGTCGTCGGGGCGATCCCCGGCGCGCTGCCGCCGATCATCGGCTGGTGCGCCGCCGAGGAGACGCTCACGCTGAAGGCCGTGTCGCTGTTCGCCATCCTGTTCGTCTGGCAGTTGCCGCACTTCTACGCGATCGCGTTCATGCACCGCGAAGACTACGCCCGCGGCGGCATGAAGATGCTCCCGGTCGTCGAGCGGCCGGACGGCTTCTACACCGGCCTGGCGACGGTCGGCACGGCCGCGCTCCTCGTCCCGGTCACCGTCCTGCCGTTCGCGGCCGACGTGGGCCACTGGCCCTACCTGCTCGGGGCGGTGCCGCTGGCCGTCTGGTTCTTGCTCCGCGCCGCCCGCTTCGCCCGCCACCGCACGCCGGTCACGGCCAAGTCGGTGCTCCGCGGCTCCCTCGTCTACCTGACCGGCGTCATGGTCCTCCTCGCCGTGGACGGCCTCGTCGGCTGAAAGGATTTCCCGTGACGACAACGACCCCCGCCGCCCCGCGTTTCCAGCGGCTCAAGACCGCCCTGACGCCGGTGCTGCTCGTCGTCGCCGTCGGCGGGCTGGCGGCGGTGCTACTGTTGCCGTCGCCGTTCAAGCCGAAGGTCAAGCCGGTCGAGGAGCTGCCGGCGACGTTCTCGCTGCCGATCCCGGATTTCACCTTCACCGAGCGTTCCGGAAAGCCGGTCTCGCGGGCCGACCTGTTGGGCAAAGTCTGGGTCGCATCGTTCGTCTTCACCCGCTGCACCGGGCCGTGCCCGTCGGTCACCGCGACGATGGCCAAGCTCCAGGCCGACCTCGACCTCGCGCACAACGACGACGTGCGGCTCGTCACCTTCACCGTGGACCCCGGCCGGGACGGGCCGAAGGAGTTGCGGGCCTACGCGGACAACTTCCGCGCCCACCCCGACCGCTGGCTGTTCGTCACCGGCCCCGAAGCCGAGTTGCGGCAACTCATCAACGGCGGCTTCAAGCTCCTCGCGGTGCCGAGCAAGCTGCCGAACCCCGTCGAGGGGCAAGAGGTCGATCACAGTTCGTTCGTCGCCGTCATCGACCGCCAGGGCAACATGCGCGGCGTCTTCGACGGCTACCGCGGCCCCAACGACGAAGGCGGCGTCCGCTACACCGACGGCCAGAAAGCCATGCGCGACCTGATCGCCGAGTTGCGGAAGTGAACGGCGGTTTTGTTAGCCCGACGCGCGAGCGAGGGACGCGCGATGACACCCCGTGGAGGTTGCCACGACCTCCCACCCGGGTGTCATCGCGCGTCCCTCGCTCGCGCGTCGG